>JALYZC010000069.1 GCA_030945905.1 Actinomycetota bacterium | reverse complement strand
CGGCCGTCGCGCTGCTTCACCTCAGTAGGTGCCACCGAGCTTGCGATGGTCCCAGCTGGCAGTGGAGTCGGCGACGAACTGGAGCGCGACCCGCTTGGCCGCCTGCCGCTCGAACACCTGGCTTGCCTCCGGCCCAACGGCGCCCTCCTCGCCGCCATAGCGATTGGCCAGCTCGGCGCCCACCCCCGCCACCGTCTCCAGATCACGGTGCAGCCGGCAGTGCGCCTTGATCATCACGCCGCGCAGCTGTCGATATTCGTGTCCCGATTCGATCTGGGCCGTGGCGCGGTCGTCGCGCTCGAGGTTGCGCACCTTCTGGGACTTGGCGTAGGTCCACGCCCACAGCTCCCCGTCGCGTACGACGTACCAGAGCGGCATGAGGTGCGGCCAACCATCGCGCCCGCTGGTGGCGCAGATGAGCACGCGCTGCTCGGCCAGGAAGGCGGAGACCTCGTCCGGGGTCATCTGGATCTGCTCGCGTCGCGACATGGGGAGCAGCCTACGAGACCGTGACGGTGCCTGGATGGCGGACCGCGAGGGCCTGTTCGGCTAGGCGTACACGCCCGACAGCCGCTCGGCCGCGGCCAGGACGGTCTCGCGAAGCTCGACGGGCTCGAGGACCACGGCGTCGCCGGCCTCCTTGAGGACTTCGCGTACGAGCCAGTCCACGCCGGCGAAGCGCAGCTCCACCACCACCGCTCCGTCGGGCAGCTCGGCGACGACCGGCCGCTCTTCGCGGGCCCAGCGCGCGCGTTCGGGCGAGATCCACAGGCGCGCACGCTGCGATGCCTCTACCTCGCCCGTCCGCGGCCAGCCTTCGATGTCGGCGGCGGCGTTGATCTCCGGCCGAGGCTCGAAGCCCTGGTCGCTCACCCGCGCGGACTTGATTCGATCGAGGCGGAAGTGACGCACGGCGTCGCGGTCCGGGTCAAACGATGCGACGTACCAGCCCTCGAGCCCGTTGATCAGCGCGTAGGGCTCGATCGTGCGCTGGGAGAACTCGTCCTCGTTCTCCTTGTAGTAGTCGATCTCGAGCAGCCTGCGGGTCGAGATCGCGCCGGAGACCACGTGCGCGATCTCGGGATCGTCCCCCGGCGTGCCGGCGACCTGGAGGCCCTCGTGGACCGGATCCTCGCCGAGGGCGCTCACGATCTTGCGGCGAGGGGAGGCCAGCGACCCCTTCGGGATGTGCTCCCCGATCAGGTCGATGGCGGCCACCAGCGCCTTGGCCTCGATCGGCAGCAGCCGAGCCGGCCGGGCGAAGCTGTCCGAGTAGGCGTCGGGGTCGACCTCGATCTGCCCGTCCTCGCCCACCTCGGCGTAGAGGATGTAGGAGCCCGCCCCGAAGTTGACGACGTTGAGGACCTGGACGTCCTCGCGCAGCTCCTCCTCGGAGATCTGCATGCGCTCGCAGACCTGCGCGGAGGCAAGTCGCCGTCCCTCCCTCCCCGCCTCGATGAAGATGCTGGCCAGCGTCACCAGGCGCGCGAAGCGCTCGGGGCGGATGACCGCCTCGCCGCGGCCGTTGGCCTCGGCGGGGGGTGGGAGGACGGGTGGGCTGGCGGCCACCTCGGCTGCCGACGCGGGTTCCCCGCGGTGGCCCTCGATCAGCAGCGAGACGCGCTCTTCGAGCTCGGCGACGAGCTCCGGCGGGCCGAGGACACGGGCATTCTCACCCAGGCCGAGCACCCAGGAGATGAGCTGGCGCGCGCCGGCGTAGCCGGTGACGAAGACGCGACCGCCACGGTCGTCGACCTCGCGAAACCGCCCGAAGCGCCCGAAGTGCCGCTCGATCTGCCAGGCGATCCGCTCCGCGATGTGGATCTCCGCTTCGCCGATCGCGTCGCCGAACTGCCAGTAGATGCGGTTGGCGTACTCGCGGGGGTCGAAGTCCTTGGGACGCTGAAAGTCGTGCTCGGCCTTGGTGGCGTAGGCCACCTTGCCGCGAATGCGCGAGAGGCGGAAGACCCGCACGTCGTCGCGTTCGTGGGCGTGGCCGACGAGGTAGAACTGGCCGCCCTGGAACAGCAGCTGGTAGGGGTTGACCTTGCGCTCGCCTTCCTCGTCGCGCTCCATGGTGTAGTAGTCGAAGGCGATGGTCTTGCGCCGCGAGATCGCGGTGTCGACCTTGACCAAGCGCTGCGAGAGGTCGTGGCCGCCGGCCGATGCGGTGATGCCCAAGGCCACCGAGCTCTGGTCGGGAGCCCGCAGCGGACTGGGCCGTCCCCACGAGATCTGCTGCAGCGCCAGACGCAGCGGCTCGGCATACGCGAATTCCCCGTCGAGGAGTGAGAGGGCGGTCTGCAGGGCCGCCAGCTCCGCGTCGGTGAACTCGATCGCCGGCAGGTGGAAGTTCTCCGGCGGCAGCGAGTAGCTCTCCTGCTCGGCCAGACCGTCGACCGGGCGGTCGACGGCCAGCGCGATCCCCAGCGAGTCCAGCTCCGAGCGATCGGCGTAGAAGCGCCGCGCGAAGGCGTCCTCGTTCATCCCGCTGTAGCCCTCCACGTTGGCGCGGATCTCAAGTGCGGTCACCGGCCGGCGCTCTGCCATCAGGTAGGAGATCAGCGACAGCTGCCGGATGAGCTTTTCGGTGTCTTTCGCCACGTGCCCGCAACGATAGAAGGCACGGGCGCCGGGCCGGGGAACCGGTCGCCGGCGGTGTCGCTCTTTGCGGACTTTTGCCCCGAGTGGGGCTTGAGATGGACTACGCGGCTTCGCGGTCCGCGAAATAGGCGCCCGAGCCCAGCGCCCGATCAAAGCCCGACCACTGCTGGCCCTGGGACAGCTCCTTCTCGAGGCGATCGAAGGAGCCCAGGCGTCCGCCGAGGTTGTCGATCATGTGGACGAGCGTGGCTTCGCGGGTGCACGGAACCACGGGGCTGCCGTGCTCGAGGGTGCCGTGGTGGGCGAGGATGATGTGCAGCACCGACTCGGCCAGCGGGGCGGGGAAGTCGGGCAGGTCTTCCATCGCCCTGCGCACGCGGTAGTAGCCGAGCGGAATCTCCCCCTGCAGCTTTCCGACATCGGAGAGGTCGATGGCGTGGCCTTCGAAGCGGTAGGCCTCGAGCTTGCCGATGTCGTGCAGCAGCGCCCCCGTGACCGCGACGTCGCGGTCGATCCCGGGAAACGTGGCGCTGATCGCGCTCACGCCCTGGGCCACCGACAGGGAGTGCTCGAGCAGGCCGTGTCGGTAGGCCTGGTGGTAGTACTTGGCGGCCGGCGCGCAGCGGAAGTGGGGCCAGACCTCAGAGCCCGGCGCGAGGAGCCGGTCCAGCAGGCCCCGCAGGTGCCGGTTCTGGATCGTCTCGAGGAGCTCGCGCAGGTCGGCCTCGAGCTGCTCGGCGCTGCGGGGCGGGCCGTCGACCAACTCGTCCACCGCGTACTCGCCCTCGCGGGGAGTACGCAGGGCATGGAGGACGAGCTGCGCCCCGTACCGCGCGTGTACCCCGAAGCGGCCCTCGACGTAGATCGCCTCGCCGGGCACGACGCACCGGGGGAGCTCACCAGTGCCCTCCCACAGAACGGCCGGGACCGTGCCGGTGCGGTCGCACAGGACCAGCTTGAGGAACTCGCCGCCATCGCGCTTGCGCCGCATCTCGAGCTCGCGCACGAGCAGCACCGCGCCCACCACCTGCCCGTCTTGCAAATCCCGCACCGGCATGGGGCGAAGATAGAACTGGGAGCGGACGGGTTGGGCGACCGCTGCGCGAGCGGGCGCGTCAGGCGGCTGCGGACCGTGGGGCCAGGGCGATGCCCTGCAGTTGGTGACGCGACGCGATGCCGAGCTTGACATAGGTGTTGCGCAGGTGCCACTCGACCGTCTTCACGGTCACGAACAGCGCTTGGGCGATCTCCCGGTTGGTCATGCCCTCGGCTGCCAGCTCGGCCACCCGGAGCTCCGCGGCAGTCAACCGAACTGCGCGATCAAGCAGCACGGGGGCGGCGCGCTCGTCGCTGCGTTTCACGGCCGCCATGGTGTCCGGCTTCAACTCGCGCTCCTCCTGTCATATCGCCGATGCACCTACCGTCTCGGCCGACCTTGGCCTCGGGTGACGAATGTCACCGTTGCATACCGGAATGCGGTCGATCGACGAGGGCCAAAGATACCAGGCTTCCCCTGGGGTAGGTGCCAGGTCGCGTCCAGAGGTGGGCCCGAGTTTCCGACGGCGGCCGCTAGCCTTCTCATGCTGCGAGGTGGACGGCAGGCGACCGGGCTTCGCGGGACCAGCACACGCGTCGAGAGGTAGTCAATGCAACGCAAATGGTGGACGTTGTTGGCGGTCTGTACGGCAACCTTCATGCTGCTGCTCGACATCACCATCGTCAACGTCGCGCTGCCCGCCATCCAGCAGGACCTGGGCGCCAGCTTCGACGAGCTGCAATGGGTCATCGACGCCTACGCCCTGATGCTCGCCGCCCTCCTGCTCACCGCCGGCTCGCTCGCCGACCTGTTGGGGCGCCGCCGGGTGTTCGTCGGCGGCCTCGCCATCTTCACCGTTTCGTCGCTGCTGTGTGGCCTCGCGCAGGATGCCACCGTGCTCGACCTCGCACGCGGCCTGCAGGGCATCGGCGGGGCGGCCATGTTCGCCACGTCGCTTGCGCTCCTCGCGCAGGAGTTCCAGGGGCGCGAGCGAGGCGTGGCATTCGCCGCCTGGGGCGCCACCACGGGAGCCGCCGTAGCGGTGGGGCCGCTGGTCGGCGGTGCGCTCACGGAGGTCTCGTGGCAGTGGATCTTCTACCTCAACCTCCCGATCGGCATCGCCTGCATCGCCCTGTCCCTCCTGCGCGTGCACGAGACGCGAGACCCCGATGCCCGGGGCGTCGACTGGGCCGGCGCGCTGACGTTCACCGCGGCGCTGTTCATGCTCGTCTTTGCCCTGATCCGCGGAAATGACGAGGGATGGGCAAGCGCGTTGATCCTGTCGCTGCTGATCGGGTCGGTCGTCCTGCTGGCGCTGTTCCTGGCCATAGAGCGCCGGCAGGAGCGGCCGATGCTCGACCTTGCGCTGTTCGAGAAGCCGACCTTCGCCGGCGCGTCGATCGTGGCCTTTGCGCTTTCGTCGTCGATGTTCGCGATGTTCCTCTACATCACCCTGTACATCCAGAACATCCTCGGGTACTCGCCGCTGGAGGGGGGCGTGCGCTTCCTCCCGGTGACGCTGCTCTCGTTCTTCGTCGCCGCACCGGCCGGCCGGCTGTCGGAGAAACTGCCAAAGCGAGCCTTCTTCGGCCTTGGACTGACACTGATCGGCCTGGGGCTGCTGTGGATGGGGCATGCCTTCACCGGCGGGCTCACCACGAACTCTGACTGGACGGACCTGCTCGGGGGCTTCATCGTCGCCGGTGCGGGGATCGGCATGATCAATCCGCCGCTGGCTTCCACGGCCATTGGCGTCGTCGCACCGCAGCGCTCGGGCATGGCCTCCGGGATCAACAGCACGTTTCGCCAGGTGGGCATCGCCACCGGCATCGCCGGGCTCGGGGCGATCTTCCAGCACCAGGTCCAGGGCAAGGCGTTGGAGAAGCTCGCCGCTATTCCCTCGCTCCCGCACTCGATGGCGCAGCACATCTCGCTGGCCTTGGCCAACGGGGTGCCGCCCAAGGGCATCGCGGGACCAAACGCCGCGGCGATTCGCGCCATCGCGAGGGAGAGCTTCATCGGCGGCCTCAACGAGCTCTTCGTGATCTCCGGCGTGGTGGCGCTGGTGGGCGCCGTGCTCGGCCTGTGGCTCGTGCGCTCGCAGGACTTCGTGGTGACCGCGGCGCCGGAGGCCGCCCCGGCCGCGTAGATCAGGTGGTTCGGCAGCGCGGGCATTCGCCGCGCAGGACGACCTCGTGTCCATCGATCGCGTAGTCCAGGCGGTCGGCCAGGCGATCGATCGCACGCTCGAGCGAATCGTCTGCGAACGCGGTGACGCGGCCGCAGATGTCGCACACGACATGGTGGTGGTGCTCCCCGGTGGGATCGGCCGGCTCGTAGCGCACCACCCCTTCCCCCGCGTCCAGACGGCGCACCAGCCGGAGATCGTCGAGGACGTCGAGCGCCCGGTAGACGCTGGCGATGCCCACGCCGGATCCGCGCTCGCGCAGTCGGTCGACGATCTCGCGCGCACTCACGCAGCAGTCCTGGCCCGCCAGGAGGTCGATGACGGCGTCGCGGGCTCCGCCGCTGCGATGACCCGCGCGCTCGAGCTGCGCCCGAGTGTGCGTGGCCCAGTCGGAGGCGATGGCCGGCACGCCAGAAACGATAGTCGTTCTCATGGCCCCCACGGCCTCTAGCCGATCGCCGCCTGCGATCAAGTCTGGCCGTCCACCCGTCGATACGCCAAGAGAGCCGGCCGCCGGCGCCGGCGCCCCTCTCGCGAGGACGTATGCGCTTCAAGACTGACCGAAACAGCTCGGTGACTTACCTGCGGTCGCTGCTGGACGCGGGCTCGGAGGGCATCGTCGTGGTGCGTTCCGACGGCCTCATCCTGGATCTCACCGACTCGGGCGCTCGCATGCTGGGCGCGGACCTCGACGGACCCCCGCCGATCGGACGGTACCTGACGGACGTGCTGGCGCCCGAAGAGGCCGCGCTCGTCGCCGGCCACTGCAGCTCCGCCGCTCAACAGCCGACTCCGTCCGGGCCGTTTCGATGGCGCGTGCGGCAGGGCGAAGCCTGGCGCCACATCGAGGGCGTCATCCACAACAAGGCCAAGGACCCGAACATCCGCGGCTTGATCCTGGTCATGCGGGACATCGCGCCGGAGCGCGAGCTCGAGCTTCGTCTGCGAAACGATGCCTTCCGCGACACGCTCACGGGGTTGCACAATCGCGTGGGCTTCAACGACAAGATCCGGATCGCGATCATGGATCGTCGCCCCGAGGCGATGGTGGCGGTCCTGTTCCTCGACCTCGACGACTTCAAGGCGGTCAACGACAGTCGCGGGCACGCCGTCGGAGATGAGCTCCTCTGCGAAGCCGCGGAGCGCCTGCAGGCCTCGGTCCGTCCTCAGGACGCCGTGGGCCGGATCGGCGGGGACGAGTTCGTGGTCCTCCTCGAGGACATCACCCGTCCCGAGCAGGCCGGCGAGATCGCACAGCGGGTGATTGCCGCGTTCCGGGACGCCTTCCTGGTCAAGGCCGGCGCCCTGCGCGTGCAGACCAGCGTGGGAATCGCCCTCAGCCACACGGGAGGGGAGACCGCCGAGACGCTCCTGCGCGACGCCGACATGGCCATGTACGCGGCGAAGGCCCGGGGAAAGGGGCGCTACGAGTACTTCGACGACAAGCTGCGGGCCAGTGCCACGCAGAAGCTTGCGCTGCGCCAGGCACTCGAGCAGGCGGTATCCGACGAGAATTTCGTCCTGCACTACCAGCCGGTGGTCGCGCTCGCCTCCGGCGAGCTGGTGGGTGCGGAAGCGCTCCTGCGATGGCGGACGCGCAACGGAGGTCTGCGAGCCCCTCATGCCTTCCTCCATCTGGCCGAGGAGGCCGGACTCATGGACATCATCGGCCGCTGGGTGCTGCGCGAGGCATGTGCGGCGGCCCAACGCTGGCAGGCTCCGGACGGGAGCCCGTTCCAGATGGCGGTGAACCTCTCCGCCCGCCAGCTCGACCAACCCGGCTTTGCCCTCGAGGTCGAGGAGATCCTCGGCGACGCGCGGTTCCCCGCGGAAGGTCTGACCGTCGAGATCACCGAGCAGGTGTTCATGCACGAGTCCGGGCACGTGCTCGAGAACCTCCAGGCGCTGCGCGATGCAGGGGTGCGCATCGCGATCGACGACTTCGGAACCGGCTATTCGTCGCTGAGCTATCTGCAGCGCTTTGCCGTGGACACCCTCAAGATCGACAAATCGTTCATCGACGACGTCGGCGAGGGCGGTCAAGTCGCCGCGCTCGTCGAGGGCATCATCGGGATCGCCCACACGCTCAAGCTCGACGTCGTAGCCGAGGGGATCGAGCACAACGCGCAGCGCAAGCGCCTGCGCGACCTCGGGTGCGACCTGGGGCAGGGCTACCTGTTCGCCAAGCCGTTGCCGGGCAGCGAGATGGTCGCGTTCCTCAACGCGTCCCGGGAACTGGCGAGCAAGCCCGTGGAGCTCCAGCGCCAGGCCAGCTGACCCAAGCGACCCCGCGCCCCGCGAGCTTGCTCGACGCCCCGTGTCAGCTGGCGCCCAGCGCCTCGATCGCCTCGCGGGTGCGGCGCGTGAGCTCGATGGGATCCTCGTCGGGCTCGGGAAACAGTGGGCGCCCGAAGCTGACCGTCGCGCGGCCGCGCTGCATGAGGC
>JALYZC010000002.1 GCA_030945905.1 Actinomycetota bacterium | reverse complement strand
GGGATGGTTCCCTCGGAGAACACCACCGGCGACAAGCGCCGGCTCGGATCGATCACGAAATCCGGCAGCCAGCACGCGCGCCGGCTCCTCGTCGAAGCGGCCTGGCACTACCGCAAGCCGCCGCGGATCGGGCGCGAGCTCGCACGCCGCCAAGACGGTCAGCCGCAGCACGTGACCGCGATCAGCTGGCAAGCCCAACGCCGCCTGCACCGGACATGGCTGCGCCTTGACGCACAACGCGGCAAACGCCGCACCATCGTCGCGGTCGCCGTCGGACGCGAACTCGCAGGGTTCTGCTGGGCGGTCACCACCACCGACTAACTACGCCACCGACTAACTACGCCGAGCACGACGTTGGTCGAGGAGGCGGCGGGACGGCCCCACTTCGCGCCAGCGCATCCGCGATTCAGCTATGAGCAACCCCAACCGGGGCCACGCTCGATCCTAGACCGCGGGCGCTGAGACGAAACCCGGTCCTGCGGCCACCCGGATCCGCGAATATCAGCCTGACCGCGCGTCGCGCACCCCGGGCCGCCTCGCCGCCTCCTCGACCAACAAAAACGCAAAAACGCCGCCGGAGCGGGTCGTTCATGCTGCGCGCTTGACAAACCGACGTCCATATCAGCTGAGCACTCAGCGAGAGTAAGGGGCGTGCAGGGTCTCAAGCTCGGGCGCGGTATGTATCGCCCTACGGGATGGTAAGGGAGCGCGATTGGGACAAGGTGGCGATCGGCGCCCTCGTCGTCGGCGCCGTGCTGCGGCTCGTGCTCCTGTGGTTGCATCCGCCGCTGGACTACGTCTACTCGGACATGTATGGCTACGTGGAGCGGGCACGCGCGCTCGTGGGCGCGCGCGCGCTGACCCCTGGAGACGCGTTCTATCCGCCGGGGACGCACATGCTGCTCGCCGCGCCGATGCTGGTGTTCGGAAGCGGACGCAGCGGTCTGTGGGGGGGAGCGTCGCTGTGGTGGCTGCTCTCGGCGCTGACGCCGTTCTTCATGTGGCGGCTGGCCCGTCTGTTCTTTTCCAGGGCGACCGCGGCGCTGAGCGCTGCGCTGTGCGCGCTGTGGCCGCTGCTCATCACTTCGGGGGGCTTCTTCTCCTCGGAGACGCCGGCCACGGCGCTTCTGGTGGGGGCGCTGTGGTGGGGGTACGCAGCGCTGCGGACGGTCGGGTGGCGCGCGGCCGGCGTGGCCTTGGCGGGCGGGCTTATGGCCGGCGGCGCGATCGCGGTGAGACCGCAGCTGGCGCTGAACATCGGCGTGATGGTTGTGCCGGCGTTGGCTCAGTGGCGACGGACGCGGCGCGTGGTCGTCGCGCTGCTGGTGGGAACGGCGGTCGTGTTGGCTGGTGCGTTGGCGCATAACGCGGCGGCGGTTGGTCGCGTGACCGGGCTCAGCCACAACGCGGGTTTGAACTTCTTCACCGCGCACTGTCCGGTCAGCCTGGTTCGCCTCTACCCGAGTCCGGGCGTCTATTACGTCTACGGCGCGCCGAGTACGCTGCAGTTGCATCGGGGCCACGAGTACAGCTTCGTGGGCCATTCCCCGTGGGATGAGTGGTTTTTCTATGGCCAAGGGTTTCGCTGCATCGATCGAAACCCGGCTGTGGCGGCGTTGGTGTCGGTGCGAAACGTTATCGACATGACCGCCACGAGCGTGCCGTGGCCGCAGTCAAACGAGGTAGCGCTCGGCCGAATTGCCGACATCACGAATGTGGGCTACTCGCTGGCATTGGTGGGGCTTGGGGTTGGCGGGCTCACCGTGGTCCGCCGGCGCCGCGGCACCACGCTGGGAGCGGGGGTCTGGACGATGCTCGCCCACCTCGCGTGCCTGGTGCCCGTAGGGCTTCTGTTTGTCGGCGACCCGCGGTACCGAATCCCCTACGACGTGTTTGGTCTGGCGCTGATCGCAGTGGTGCTCACGCGGTGGCTCGGACTCGGCGGAAGTGGAAAGGACCGACCTCCAGTGGATCCGCGGAAAGCCTCCTGATGTTGACCGATGAGGACGAGGACGGGCTGGGCAGTCGCCGGGTTCATGTCGGTCCTGGGTGGCAGCGGTTGGCAATCAGTGTCTTTCTCGTCGTCAGCCTGGTCTTCATGGTGGCCACCAACCTCCCCGGCTCGAAGCTGCGGGAGAAGCTGCTGGTTCCTGGCGACCCCTACCTCGTTGCGTTGGGGCTTGACCAAAACTGGGCGGTGTTCGCACCCGATCCCCGCCGTGAGGTGCTCGATGTCGTGGGCCGGGTCACCTTTGCGGATAACACCACGCGGGTCTGGCGGTTCCCGCGTAGCGGTCCGTTGATCGGGAGCTACTGGGACTACCGGTGGCGAAAATGGCTCGAGTGGGTGACCGCTGACGCTCACCGCGGGGACCTGTGGGATCCCGCCGCCCGCTACATCGCCCGCCAAGAAGACAAGCCTGGCCGGCGGGTCAAGCGTGTGACCCTCGTACGCAGCTTTTATGCGCTGCTCCCTCCCGGCACCAACGAAGGCGACCGCGGGCCCACCCAGATAGTCCCCTACTACACCGTCAACCTGCGATGACCGTGGCGCGGCCCATCCTGGCGGCGCTGCGCGCAAGCGTGGACGCGTGGCAGGGTTTCTGGTTTTCCCCGATGGCCGCCTCGACCCTCGCGCTGTTTCGCATCGCGATGGGCGTCCTCGTCTTCTGCTGGACGCTCTCACTGGCCCCCGAGCTCTCGGCCATGTTCTCCTCCAAGGGAATCCTGCCTCGTCAACCAGTAGGTCCGGGCGTCTGGGGGCTCCTCGGGTTCATTCCCGGCAAGATCGCCGTGATCGCGCTCTTCTCCGCTCTGCTTGTCGCGTCGGCGTGCTTGGTCGTGGGTTTCTGGACGCGGATCATGGCCGTCGTCGTCTTCGTCGGCGTCATGTCCTTCGAGCGGCGAAACCCGTGGGTCTTCAGCTCCGGGGACGGGCTCATCCGAAACCTCGCGTTCTTTCTCATGCTCGCTCCCGCGGGCGCGGCGCTCTCGGTTGATCGCTGGCGTAAGGCCCGCGAGCGCTTCTGGGAGTTTCCTCTCATCAGCGCATGGCCGGTGCGGCTGCTGCAGGTTCAGCTGAGCATCCTCTACCTCTCAACCGTGTGGGCCAAGCTGCGCGGCATGACCTGGAACGACGGCACTGCGGTCTCCTACGCGCTGCGCATCGCAGACCTCGGCCGCTTCCGCGTCCTTGACTTCCTCGCCCACTCACCACTCGTGACCAACGCGCTCACCTACGCGACGCTGGCGATCGAGTTCAGCCTCGGGATCCTGGTCTGGAACAAGCGGTTGCGGCCCTGGGTCCTCGCGCTTGGCGTGCTCCTGCACTTCGGAACCGGCTACGTTCTGCGCCTCGGTTTCTTCGTCCCTGCGATCCTCACGCTTTACCTGGCGTTCCTTTCACCGGGCGCTGCGACCCGGCTCATCCTCGCCGCTGGAAGCCGGCTTGCCAACAGTCGGCTCGCCCGCACGCGACTACGACCATTCTTTTCCGCGGTCGACTGATCGAGCGGGCGCCCTCCCCGGCTCGGTTGGCCAGAGCGATACCTTCAGGGTATTTCCAAAGTAGCAAAGATGTATTGGACCTAAGCAGTCGGCAAGCGTAGGCTCGCCACGGGCCCAGGGGGACGCCCTTCCTGTGATGAGAGCCTTGCAAAACGCAGACGAAAAGCTTGCAGTTGCTTCGGTAGATAGCGGCAATCTGACCATGCCGGGGGCGCAGGTAATTGCCTTTCCTGCGATGGACGCCGTTAACTCGAGCACACAGAAGATGTTCGCTGCCTATCAAGGCGGCGCGACGCTCGTGCAAACCGGGAAACGGTTTGGTTTGAGCGGCGAGCGTGTGCGACAGATCTTCCACACGGCGGGTTTGTCGGTGCGTTCTCCCCGGGAGGCGCGTGAGCTGCGCCGCGAGCAGGCAATCGAACGCGAGCGGGCGATGATGGCGCGCCTGCGGGAATGCGGGAACGTCAAGCTAGTCGCCGAGGACTTTGGGGT
>JALYZC010000259.1 GCA_030945905.1 Actinomycetota bacterium | reverse complement strand
CGCGAGCCGGCCACCAGAATCCCGGCCGCGACCAGGAAGGCCGCCGAGGAGGCGTCGCCGGGCACATCGATCGCCTCGAGCTCGAGCTCGTCCACCTGCCCCACCGAGACCCGCAGGCCCTCTCGCGTGACCGGCACCCCGGCGGCGCGGAGCATCCGCTCGGTGTGGTCTCGCGACGGTGCCGGACTGACCACCGCGGTCTCCCCTGCGGCCATCAGCCCAGCGATGAGCACGCATGACTTCACCTGGGCGCTCGCGGCGGGAAGCGCGTACTCGATGCCGGACAGGCGGGCGCCGTGGACCGTGAAGGGAGCCAGTCGCCCCTCGCGAGCGTCGATCCGAGCCCCCATCGAGCGCAGCGGCTCGGCGATGCGATCCACGGGCCGGCGGCGGATCGACGCGTCCCCGTCGAGCGTGAACGCATGGCCCTCCTGAGCCGCGAGCCACCCCGGCAGCAGACGCATGAGCGTGCCGGAGTTGCCGACGTCGATCGGATCCGAAGGCGCCTCGACGTTGCGCAGGCCGGTGCCGGCCACCAGCACCTCGGCCGGTCGCCGGGTCACCGTCACGCCCAGTGTCCCCAGCGCCGCGAGCGTCGAGTTCGTATCCCCGGCGTCGAGATAGTTGCGAATGCTGACCGGTCCGGAGCCCATCGCCGCGAGCAGCGCGGCGCGGTGGGAGATCGACTTGTCGGGCGGCGCGGTCACCTCGCCGCGCAGCGGCGGCCCGGGCGTGAAGCGAACGGTGCTCACGGGCGGGCCACCGGAAAGCCCAGCGTGGCCGCCAGCTCCTGCGCGCGCGCGGCCTCCTGCTCACCGGCGATCCACAGTGCGACGACGCCCTCGCGCATGTCGGCCGCCGGATAGAGCGCCATGTCGTTGATGTTGATGCCCGCGCGGCCCAGCGCCAGGGCGATGCGGGCCACCACGCCGGGCTGGTTGGGCACCGAGACACGCAGCTCGTGCACCTCGCCGCCCGTCAGCTCGCCCTCGAGCAGGCGGCGGCGGTCGTCGGCCGCAGACCGGTTCCAGTCCCGCACCGCCCCCGCATCGGCCTCGGCGAGCGACGCACGCACCGCGTCCAGGCGCCGGACGGTGTCGTCGATCTGCTCCACAAGGGCATCACGGTTGGAGAGGTAGATGTCGGTCCAGATGGCCCCGTTGGCGCCCGCGACCCGGGTGGCGTCGCGAAAGCTCGGGCCCGTGGCGGGCAGGCGATGGTCGCCGGCGGCCAGGGTGTCGGCCGCCTGGGAGACGAGCACGTTGGCCAGGACGTGGGGCAGGTGCGAGACGGCGGCGAGGACGCGATCGTGCTCCTCCGGGCCGATGGCGGCGGGCCGCCCGCCGAGTCCGTGGATCGTGCGGTGCAGGCGCTCGTACATGGTGCCCGCCGTGCACGTCGTGGGGGTCAGGTACCAGATGGCGCCGTCGAACAGGTCGGCACGGGCGTGCTCCACCCCCGCGGTCTCCGCGCCCGCCAGGGGGTGGCCGCCGACGAAGCGCGGATCGTCGTGCGCCGCCACCACCGCGCGCTTGGTCGACCCCACGTCGCTGACGACGCAATCGGGCCCGGCAGCCTTCAGGGCCGCCCCCACGGCCTCCGGGAGGGCGCCCACCGGGGCTGCCACGAACGCGGTGTCCGCTCCCTCGAGCGCCGCGCTCACCGAGGCGCTCGCGGTGTCGATCGCGCCCCGCGCGCACGCGGCGTCAAGCACGCCCGGAGCCGGGTCAAAGCCGCAGACCTCGGCCCCCAACCGCTCGCGAGCGGCCAGGCCGATGGAGCCGCCGATCAGCCCGACGCCGATGACGGCGACCCGCACTCAGACCGCGGAGAGCGCCTTGCCCGCCAGCCCGGCCGCCCGCTCGACCTGCCGGCAGTAGTCGGCGAACTCCTCCGCGTAGAGCGCCTGGGCGCCGTCGCAGATCGCCTCCTCGGGTACGGGGTGGATCTCGACGATGATCCCGTCCGCGCCCGCCGCGGCAGCGGCCAGCGACAGCGGCATCACGAGATCGCGGCGCCCGGCCGCGTGGCTGGGATCCACCACCACCGGCAGGTGGGTCATCTCCTTGAGCACCGGGATCGCCATCAAATCGAGCGTGAAGCGGTAGGCCGTCTCGAACGTGCGGATGCCCCGTTCGCAGAGGATCACCTTCTCGTTGCCCTCCTTGAGGATGTACTCGGCGGCCATCAGCAGCTCGTCGAGCGTCGCGGAGAAGCCGCGCTTGAGCAGCGCCGGACAGCCCGAGCGGCCGATCTCGGCCAGCAGCGGGTAGTTCTGCATGTTGCGCGCGCCGATCTGGATCACGTCGGCGACCTCGAGCACCGACTCCATGTCCCGGGCGTCCATGAGCTCGGTCACCACGGGAAGCCCGCTCTCCTGCTTGGCCTCGGCCAGCATCCGCAGCCCCTCCTGACCGAGTCCCTGAAAGGAGTAGGGGGAGGTGCGCGGCTTGTAGGCGCCGCCCCGGAACAGCGAGCCCCCGCCGTCACGCACGGTGCGGGCGAGCGCCACCGTCTGATCACGCGTCTCCACCGTGCAGGGCCCGGCGATGAGCGCGAAATGCTCGCCGCCCAGCTTGCGCCCGCCGATGTCGAGCACGGTGCGCTCGCCCTGGCGCAGCTGCGAGGACGCGAGCTTGTAGGGCTTGAGGATGGGGATCACGCTCTCCACGCCGGGCGAGGCCTCGAGGCCCAGGCGGCTGACGTGCTCGCGGTCGCCGACCGCGCCGATCACGGTCACCTCCTCGCCTCGCGAAACGTGGGCGCGTGCGCCCACGCCCTGGACGCGGGCGACGACGGCCTGGACCTCCTCCTCGGTCGCCTCGGTTTTCATCACGATCATCATGTGGATTTCCTTTCCGCCAACTGCCGGCAAAGAGCTTACGGGGACGGTGCGCAGGACGGTGAAGTCCCGGTGACGGCGCTCGGCCTCTCGGCCCTATCTGGTCAGCAGCGGGAGGCTGGCCGAGCGCCTAGCTAAATCGCCAGGCGTACAGCGGGCAATAGCCATCGAACCGCGCACCGGCGGGGCCGGTAAGAGCGAGCTGGGCGGTTTCGAGGCGGTCGCACATGGCGAGTGCAGATGTTTGTAGCAGAGTCGGGCCCGGGCGGCCAGGGGTGGCGCTCAACGTCCGCCGCGCGGGCGACGACTGGGAACCCAGAACGCCGTCTCGACGTTGCTGGGCTCACTGTTGAGGGCATCGACGCGCAGGGCGCCGGGACGTCGCACGATCACTTCGTCCCCGCCCAGCACCCTCGTGGCCTTGCGGATGAGCGCACGCGCCTCCCGCTCGCTCTCGGCGCCGCGAGCGCGCAGGAGCCCGACGACCTTGCGCGCCTTTACGCCTACACCTGCGGAAGGGTCCCCGTAGTAGGTCTGGTTGAGAGGATCCAGAAGCAGCTCGATCGCGTCATCCACCGTCGCCATGTCAGGCTACGCAGCGTAGCGCGCCCGCGATGACCCCACCGGGAAGCGCGATCGTCGCTTCTTATACTCGTCAACATGGCGAGCCGCGTCGTCCTCTTCTCCACCGATGCGTGCACATTCTGCGTCGTCGCGAAGTCACTGCTCACCAAGCGCGGCGTGGCCTTCGAAGAGGTCAACCTCGCCGAGCATCCCGAGCTTCAAACCGAGCTCACCGAGGTCACCGGGCTCACGAGCTTTCCCCAGATCCTCGTCAACGGCGAGACGCTCGGCGGCCTCAACGAGCTCCGGGCCGCCGATCAAAGCGGCGTGTTGGCCTCCTGGAGCGCCGAGTAGCCGCAGGGCCACGAGGGCGCGGGGCGGCGACGAGGGCATCGTGCGACCCGGCGCGTGACGGGCCGTCGCTGACACGCCGGCTATGGTCTTATCGACCGATGGTCAACAAGGGAGCGGGACATACCGAAGAGCCGGTCACGGCGCCAAGCGGCGGCGACGGAGCCACCTCGGGCGGCGCACCGAACCGTGCGCTCACGGCGCAGCGAACGCCGAGCTTCCTGCTGGCCCGACCGGAGCGCCGACTGCTGCAGGCGATCGCTCGGCGGCTTCCGGCCTTCGTCCTCCCCGACCACCTGACCGCCCTCGGCGTGGTGAGCGCGCTCGGCACCTTCACCGCCTACGTGCTCAGCAATCAGGGCAGAGGATGGCTGTGGGTGGCCAGCGCGCTGCTCGTCGTGCATTGGCTCGGTGACTCGCTCGACGGAACGCTCGCCCGCGTGCGCCGCATCGAACGCCCGCGCTACGGCTATTACCTCGATCACCTGGTCGACGCGGGCTCGACCGTCGCCGTCGGGATCGGGCTCGGGCTCTCGCCGTACATGCTGCTCTCGGTGGGTGCGCTGATCGTGGTGGCCTATCTGGTCCTCTCGATCAACGTCTACCTGGAGAGCTACGCCCTCGAGAGGTTCTCGATCGGCTACGCGCGTCTCGGCCCGACCGAGGTGCGCATCCTCCTCGTCGCAGTCAATACCTGGCTGGCCCTCGGGCCGCAGCTTCACTTCTCGCTCCTGGGGTTCGCCCTCACGCCACTGGACGTGCTCGGCCTCGGCCTCGCAGGGACGATGATGGCGCTGGTCGTCGGCCGGGCGAGACACAACCTGGCGGCGCTGGCCAAGGCCGAGCCCGCCTCGCGCCACCGCGGCGACGGGTCCATGGCGGCTGCGATGGGCGGCGACTAGTCGACCGTGGGACGCATGCCTACAGCACCTCGCCCAGCGCCCGCAGGAAGCGCTCATTCTCCTCAACGGTGCCGATGGTCACCCGCAGCGCGCCCCGGCGGCCGAGCGCCGCGCCGGCGCGCACGAGCACGCCGCGCTCGGCCAGGCCCCTGACGACGTCGCCCTCATGGCAATCCTCCGGGAGGGCGAACCACACGAAGTTGGCCTGTGACTCTGCCGGCGCGAGCCCGAGGGCGCGCAGCCCCTCGTCGAGCCTCCAGCGTCCGGCCACGGCACGCTCGACCCGTCGCGTGACCTCGTCCTGGTGGCCCAGCGCCTCGATCGCCGCGGCCTGCGCCGCCGCGTTGCAGAAGAAGGGCTGGCGGACCTGGTCGACGGCGTGGCGGAACTCCTCCGAGCCGCACAGCGCGAAGCCGACCCGCAGACCGCACAGCCCGTGGACCTTGGAGAAGGTGCGCAGGAGCACCAGGTTGGGATAGCGGGCGAGCAGGGGAATCGAGGTGTCAGGATCCTCGAGCAGGTTGAACTCGCAGTAGGCCTCGTCGACGATCACGGCCACATGGCGCGGCACCGCCGCCAAGAATGCCTCGATGTCGGCGAGCGGCACGGCGGTGCTCGTCGGGTTGTTGGGGTTGCAGACGATCGCCAGCCGCGTAGCCACGGTCACGGCGTCGGCCATGGCCTCCAGGTCGTGGCGGTCGTGCTCGTCAAGGTCCACCGTGACCGCAGTGGCGCCCGTGGCGGCCGCGAGGTGCGGGTAGACGCTGAACGACGGCCACGCGTAGACCACCTCGGCGCCGGGCTCGAGCAGCGCCTCGCCCGCAGCCAGGAGGATGTCGCACGAGCCGTTGCCGATGGCGATCCGGTTCGCGGGCACGTCATAGGCATCGGCCAGGCGCTTGCGCAGGCGGGCGTTGGTGGGGTCCGGGTAGCGATTCACGCCCTCCAGCGTGCGCCGTACGGCCTCGATGACGGCGGGCAGCGGCGGGTCCGGCGACTCGTTGGAGGCCAGCATGGCGACGTCGTCGGGCAGCTGGTAGCCATCCGCCACCGGATAGGTCGGGATGTCGCGGATTCGCCGCGCGAACTCGAGCGCCATGGGCCTATTGTGCCGCGCCCGGCGGGCCCTGCACGGGTGCCTCGCCGTCCGGCATGCGCCCGTCGCGTCCGACATAGCCACCTTTGCCGCCGGCGCACACGAAGATGGCGTCCTCCGCTTCGGAGAGGTTGCGCACTCGCCGCAGCGTGGCGGCGTCGACGCGCGCCACGCCACCGGGGCCCAGTTGGTGCTTGATGCCGTCGCCGAACTCGAACTCGACCCGGCCGCGATGCACGAAGTAGGTCTCCTCCTGCTCGTCGTGGTAGTGCAGGCGGCTCGCGCAGCCGGGCGGCAGCACGACGGCGTTGATACCGAAGGCCGTCACCCCCAGCTCACGGCGAATCTTGCGAAATCCATGGGGCTCGCCCAGCGCATCGATGTGGGCGACCGCAAAGCCATCGCCTTGCACAACGTCGTGGACCTCATCGGCCATTTGCTGCTCCTCGTTCGGGTGAGCGAAACCTACTGCGCGGCCTCGAGGTCCTCGCGCAGCATGCGCGCCCGGCCCAGATACACGTGACGGGGGCGGTGGTCCTCCTCCGCGTGATAGTGCATCAGGACGCGGATGATCTGCGCCAGCGACCCGGGAACGTCGATCTCGCGGGCGCACAGCAGCGGGACCTGGTCGAGGCCCAGGCGCCGCGCCGCGACTGCCGGAAACTCGGCGTCGAGGTCGTCGGTGGCCGTGAACACGCAACTGACGATCCCCTCGGCCCCGAGCTCGTTGCGGCCCATGATCTCGCGCAGGAGCTCCTCGGTCGCCGCGCCGATCGAGTGGGCGTCGTTGCTCTCGACCGAGATGGCGCCGCGCAGGGCGAAGAGCCGCATGCGGGGCACGTTAGCGGCGGCCGGTCTGGCGCAGGCGCTCGACCTCGGCAGGGGTGAGCCGGCGTGAGTCGCCCGGCGCCAGGTCGCCGACGCCCAGCGGCCCGAAGCGGGTGCGCTGAAGCTCTCGCACCGGGTGGCCCACCGCCTCGCACATGCGCCGCACCTGTCGTTTGCGGCCCTCGTGGATGGTGAGCTCGAGCGTGTCGGCGCCCAGGCGACGCGCGCGGGCCGGCGCGGTGGGGCCATCCTCGAGCACCACTCCCTTGCGCAGCGCTCGCAGCGCCGGTTCGCGGACCGGCGGGTGCTCCACGAGCGCCACATAGGTCTTGGGCACCTCGTAGCGCGGATGGGTGAGTCGGTTGGCGAGCTCACCGTCGTTTGAGAGCAGCAGCAGCCCGCTCGTGTCGACGTCCAGCCGTCCCACGGGGTACAGGCGGCTCGTGGATGGGACGAGCTCGACCACGGTCGGGCGCCGCTGCGGGTCGCGTGCGGTGGACACCACGCCCAGCGGCTTGTGCAGGGCGTAGACCACTCGCGCCTCGGCGCGCCCCACGGCGCTGCCGTCGAGCGCGACGCCGCTGGCGTCATCGACGTCGCGGGCGGGATCGAGCACCGGCTCCCCGCCCACGGTCACCCTCCCTGCCCGCACCAGCTCCTCCGCCGCCCGCCGGGACGCCACACCGGCGTGCGCGAGGTACTTGGCAAGGCGCATGCGCTGCGAGGATATGGCGCATGGACCTCGCGCTCCTCGACGACGTGCTCGCCCGGGCCGGGGAGCCCGCGTATCGCGCCCGCCAGGTGTGGGGCTGGCTGGCCCGCGGAGTCGGCGCCTATGACCAGATGACCGACCTGCCGGTTGCCCTGCGCTCCGAGCTGACCGGATCGGTTCCCTTCTCGACCCTGCGCCTCGAGCACGAGGCGCACGCGAGCGACGGCACGATCAAGGCGCTGTTTCACACGGCCGACGGCCATCCAGTGGAGGCCGTGCTCATGCGCTACCGCGACGGTCGGCGCTCGATCTGCGTGTCCTCGCAGTCGGGATGCCCGCTCACGTGCACCTTCTGCGCCACGGGGACCATGCGCTTTCACCGCAACCTGACGGCCTCGGAGGTCCTCGACCAGGCCCTGCACTTCCGCCGGGTTGAGGCGATCGACCACTGCGCGTTCATGGGAATGGGCGAGCCGATGCTCAACCTCGACGCAGTGCTCGCAGCCTGCGAGCGCCTCCCCGATCTGGGCGTCGCGCACCGCCGCAGCACGGTGTCGACGGTCGGCTGGGTGCCGGGCATCGAGCGCCTTACCGAAAGCCCGCTCCCGCTGCGCCTCGCCCTCTCGCTGCACGCCGCCGACGACGCCCTGCGCTCCCAACTCATGCCGGTGAACGAGCGATACCCCCTGGCCGACGTGCTCGAGGCCTGCCGCGCCCACCGCGAGCGAAAGCGCCGGCCGGTGTTCGTCGAGTACGTGATGCTCGCGGGGGTCAACGACCGCTACGAGCAGGCGCTCGCCCTGGCCGACGTGCTCGACCCCCGGACCTTCAAGGTCAACCTCATCCCCTACAACCCGACCGGCACCTACGCCGGGTCGAGCCGGGAGGCGATCGCCGCATTCAAGGGCGTGCTCGAGGGGCGCGGCCTGCGGGCAACCGTCCGGCTCACGCGGGGCCGCGACATCGATGCGGCCTGCGGACAGCTCGCGGTGGCCGCCCAGGGCGACGATTTCCGCCCACCGACCGTCTCGTACTCACGAACTCCGGATTGAGGACGAAACGGCCTCCGGTTGGGCCGGTGCCGAGTCGGGCTGGGGCGCGGCCCCCGCCCGCGCCTCGCCTGCCCGCAGCAGGCGTTCGCGCAGCT
This sequence comes from Actinomycetota bacterium, assembly GCA_030945905.1. GTDB lineage: Bacteria > Actinomycetota > Thermoleophilia > Solirubrobacterales > Solirubrobacteraceae > JALYZC01. The sequence continues at coordinate 898 of JALYZC010000259.1, read as the reverse complement.
CGCCCTCCTCCTCCGGCGTGGGATCCCACCGGCCCGGGTCGGGGAGGTCCTGGAGCTCGCGCAGCCCGAACAGCTTGAGAAACAGCTCGGTGGTGCGGTAGAGCACGGCGCCGAAGGGCGAGCGCCCGGCCTCCTCGATCAAGCCGCGGGTGTGCAGGGTCGCGGTAGCCGACTCGGAGGCGACACCGCGAATCCGCGCGACCTCGGGCCGGGAGACCGGCTGGAGATAGGCCACGATGGCCAGCGTCTCGGCCTGCGCCGGCGTGAGCGGCGGCGTGCGCGGCCTGGCCAGGAGCCGGCGCGCGGCGGGTTCTGAGACGGGGTCCGAAGCCAGCGTGAACCCACCGGCGACCTCGCGCAGGACGATTCCCCGCCAGCCCTCCGCGTAGTTCTCCCGCAGGCGGGCGAGCGCCTCGACGACCTGGCCCTCCCCCACCTCCGCGGCGTCTGCCAGCTCGGGCACGGCTACCGGCTCGCTCGAGAGGAACAGCAGCGCCTCGACGACGCGGTCGAGCTCCCTCATCCCGCCGCCCGGCGGGATGAGGCCGCGTCGGCCGGGATGCGAGCGCTGACCATGATCTCCGCGAAGGGCTCGGCCTGGCTCCACACCGCCTCTCCCTGCTTGTGGAGCTCGAGCAGCGCGAACAGCGTCGTGGCCACCGTCACGCGGTTGGCGCCGCGCACCGCCGCCTCGAAGGAGAAGCTTCCGCGGCGCAGCAGCGCACGCAGGTGGGCGAGGCGCGCGGCCACCGAGACGCGCGGATGTACCACGTGCATGTGGTCGACGTCGATCGGCGGCGGGTGGTGGAGGAGGGCGCCGAGCGACTCGCCCAGCAGCGTAGGTGCATAGACCGCCTCGGCCTGCTCGAGCGGCGCGCGGCGCAACGCGGGCGGAAGC
>JALYZC010000257.1 GCA_030945905.1 Actinomycetota bacterium | reverse complement strand
CTGCCGCGAGGACGACGTCACGGGCCGCGGCGCTCACCTGCAGCTCGTCGAGCCACGCTCTCAGCTCCTCGCGGCCCAGTTGGCGAGCGGTCACGGCGAGCAGAGCGAGATCGCGGCGAGCACCAGGCGGCAGCAGGGCCAGGACGTCGGCGGCCAGCGCTGCGTCGAAGCGAAGGTCCCGGTGCAAGCGGTGGTCCAGTCGCAGCTCCGCAGCCAGGCGCAGGGCCGCCGGCGCACGTGTCTCGCGCATCAGGTGCATGAGCTCGTCGCCGATCCGGGGCGTTGAGACTGTGCCCAGAGCGCCGGCGTCGAGGGCCCTGACCGCGAGCTCATAGGTGTGCGGCTCGATGGCGAAGCTCAGCCTGGCGGCGTAGCGCACCAGGCGCAGCAGCCGCGTGGGATCGTCGGTGAAGCTCGCGTCGTGCAGTACGCGCAGGCGGCGCGCGGCGAGATCCTCGAGGCCGCCGGGAGCAGCGCGAAGCCGCCCCGGCTCGGGCCCGTCCAGCGCCATGGCCAGGGCGTTGACGGTGAAGTCGCGTCGCGCGAGGTCGGCGTCCAGCGAGGACGCGGTGACCTCGGGTAGCGCGCCGGGGTGCACGTAGCGTTCGCTGCGAGCGCCGGCGAGGTCAAAGCGCAGTGTCGAAGCGACGATCGTGGCGGTTCCGAAGCGCTCGTGGGCCACCGCCGCGCCGCCGAGGCGCTCGGCCGCCACCTCCGCGGCGGCGACGGCATCCCCCTCCACGACGACGTCGAAGTCCTGCGGATCGCCGGCGAGCATGAGATCACGGACCGCTCCCCCCACCAGATGCGCGCCGTCCACCCCGGCGAGCGCGTCGAGCAGCAGCGCGCCCTGCGGCAGGGCGCGGACGCGGTCGAGGAGTTCGTGTGGGGTGGGCGGCTGCACGGCGTCAAGTGTGCCGCTCCACGCCGCCGCGGGCTCTACGATGCCCGCATGCCAAATCCCCGGCGCGGCCGGCGCCGCTGGCCCTGGGTCGTCGCCGTGCTCGCGCTCGCAGGCCTGGCGGTGGGCGCCTACGTGTACTTCAGCCGGCCGGGCGATGTGCGCAACTCGAGAGCCGAGTTTGTCCGCGAAGCGCCCAACCCCGCGCCCGCGGTCGACACGTTCAGCTGGCCGCTCCTGGGGTTCACCCAGGACCGCCGGCGCTACTTCCCCACTGACGCCGTGCATCCCCCCTTCCGCAAGCGGTGGTCGTTGCCCGGCAGGGTGCTGCTCGAGTTCCCTCCGGTCATCGACCGCGGGCTGCTCTATCTGCTGTCGGACTCGGGCAATCTGCGCGCCATCGACAAGGAGACCGGCCGGGTGCGCTGGAAGCAGCGGCTGGGCACCCTGGCCGCGGCGTCGCCCGCCGTGGGCGGCGGGGCCGTGTACGTGACGCTGCTCCGGCGCGCGAACTCCAACAACGGACGTGTCGTCTCACTGGACGCGCGGACCGGACGGATTCGCTGGTCGAGCAACCTGTCCAGCCGCAGCGAGTCCTCTCCCCTGCTGGACAATGGCGTCATCTACTTCGGTGACGAGGGCGGGGGCGTCTACGCCCTGCGCGCCTCCAACGGACACCGGCTCTGGCGCTATCACGCAAATGGCGCGGTCAAGGGCGGCCTGGCCCTGGCCAACGGCGTGTTGTACCTCGGCGACTACGGCGGCACGGTGCACGCCATCAGTGAGCGCACCGGGCGCAAGATCTGGTCCTCCGGCACCAGCGGCGCCAGGCTGGGCTTGAGCTCGGGCACGTTCTACGCCACGCCGGCGGTGGCGTTCGGTCGCGTGTACATCGGCAACACCGACCACCGCATGTACTCTTTCGTCGCGCGGACGGGCAAGCTCGCGTGGGCGCGCGAGACCGGCGCCTACGTGTACGGATCGCCGTCGGTGGCCGATGTCCCCGGCATCGGGCCCACCGTCTACGTGGGCTCCTACGACGGGACCTTCTCCGCCTACAACGCGCGCAGCGGCGATACCCGGTGGAGCTATGACGCCGGCGGCGCCATCTCCGGTGGTTCGACGATCATCGGCGGCGTCGTCTACTTCGCCACGCTGCCCGACACCGCGACCACCGGCCTCGACATCCGCCGGGGCCGCCGGGTGTTCCACTTCAGCGACGGAAAGTTCGACCCGGCGGTCTCCGATGGAAAGCGGCTGTACATCGATGGCTACCGCACCCTGTACGCGTTCGATCCGCGCACCGCGGGCGGTGCGAAGTCCCGCGGCGCAAAGCCCGCCCGCTAGTCAGGAGAGGCGTACGGGGATCCCGGCGTCGGCGATCGCCTGCTTGGCCTGGCGGACGCTGAAGCGCCCGTAGTGAAAGATCGACGCGCACAGGACGGCGTCCGCGCCGGCGCGCAGGGCGTCGGCGAGATGGGCGAGCTCACCCGCCCCACCCGATGCGATCACGGGTACCGCGACCGCCTCGGCCACCGCACGCGTGAGCGCGAGGTCGTACCCGTGCTCGGTGCCGTCTCGGTCCATGCTGGTGAGCAGGACCTCGCCCGCGCCGCGCTCGCTGCCTTCCCGGGCCCACGCCACGGCGTCCCGGCCGGTCGCGGTCCGGCCGCCCGCCACGTGGACCTCCCAGGCCTCCGCCTCGGGCTGCTGCCTCGCGTCGACGGCCAGCACCACGCACTGGGCGCCGAACACCGCCGCCAGCTCGTCGATCAGCTCGGGGCGGCCGACCGCGGCGGAGTTGACCGCGACCTTGTCGGCGCCGGCGTCCAGCACCGCCTGCGCGTCGGCGACGTCACGAATCCCACCTCCGATGGTGAAGGGGACGAACACGTCGTCGGCCGTACGGCGCGCAAGCTCGGCGACGGTATCGCGCTTGTCCGACGTGGCGGTGATGTCGAGGAAGACGACCTCGTCGGCCCCTTCGGCGTCGTAGAAGGACGCCAGCTCCACCGGATCGCCGGCGTCGCGCAGATCGATGAACTCGGTGCCCTTCACCACGCGACCGGCATCGACGTCGAGGCAGGGGATCACGCGGCGGAAGTGCATCCCCAGAGGCTAGTGTTCGCGAAGTGCCATCTGCGGCACATCGACCGAGGAGGACACCATGCCCGGCTGGACGCGCCACGCCCATCGCCTGATCCTGCCCGGTGCCCTTGCCGCCGCACTCGCCCTCGGCGCCTGCGGAAGCGACGAGAGCAAGACCACCAGCCTCAACAAGCAGAGCCAGGCGCTCCAGAAGCAGGGCCAGCAGGTGCAAAGGGAAGCGGCGACCACCGCGAAGGAGGTCCAGTCGGGCAAGAAGAGCGGGGAGGCCGCCGCCAAGGAGCTCACGGCCAAGAGCCAGAAGCTCCAGCAGAGCGCGAAGGCCGCTGAGTCGCAGATCATCGACGCCGCTAAGCGCCAGAACAACCTCTCCCCCAGCGCGAAGAAGGCGCTGGCCGAGGCTGAGCAGCGGCTCAAACAGCAGCCCTGAGGCGGCCGGGAGGCCCTCCTCCTCGGCAGCGCCTCACGCCGCCGCCAGCGCGTCCTGGCCGGCGGCGACGGTGAACCGGCGCTCGTAGAGCGCCTTGCCGACGATGACGCCGTCGAGGTCCATCCCGGCAAGCGCCTCGAGGTCGGCGGCCGCGCCGATGCCGCCGGAGTAGATGAGCCGCGCGGTCACGATCGCGGCCAGCTCTGCGATGCGCACGACATCGGGCCCTTCGAGCATGCCGTCACGATCGACGTCGGTATAGACGATGTAACGCACGCCCGACGCGTCCAGGTGGGGGATGACGTTCTCCGGCGTCTGGTCGATCGACTCCGTCCAACCGGCGGTGGCCACGCGACCCCCGCGCACGTCGACGGCGACCGCCACGGCGTCGCCGTGATCGGCGAGCGCGGCCGCAAGCAGGTCCGGGTCCCGGTAGGCGGCAGTTCCCAGCACCACGCGGGCCGCGCCGGCCGCGAGCACGTCTTCGACCGCGGGTTTGCTTCGAATGCCTCCGCCGACCTGCACCGGCACATCGACGGACTGCACGATGGCTCGGACAGCCTCGAGGTTGACCGGCCGACCGACCCGGGCTCCGTCGAGGTCCACCACGTGCAGAGCGCGCGCGCCGGCCGAGACCCACGTGAGCGCGGCCTCGCGCGGATCGTCGGCGTACACCGTGGGCTCCTCGAAGCGCCCCTGGCGCAATCGCACCGCCCGGCCGTCGAGGATGTCGATGGCGGGATAGAGGATCACGCCGCTACGCGCGCGCAGATCTGCGTGAAGTTGGCGAGGAGGCGCAGGCCGTGCGCGGAGGATTTCTCCGGGTGAAACTGCACGCCGAACAGCGGCTCACGGTCGACCGCGGTGACGAAGCGCTCGCCGTAGTCCGCGACCCCGAGCACGTCGGCCTCCGCCACCGGGCGGGGAACGAAGGAATGCACGTGATAGAAGGCGCACGCCTCCGGCAGCCCGGCGGTCAGCCGCGACTCCCGGCGCCAGCGGACCTGGCTCCAGCCGATGTGCGGAAGCTTTGCCCCGAGGGCATCGAGCCGAGTGACCGCCCCGGGCAGCAGGCCGAGCCCGGTGGCGCCGCCCAGCTCGGAGGAGGATTCGAAAAGCAGCTGGAGGCCCAGGCAGATGCCCAGCACCGGCACGCCGTCAGCGAGGCGGTTCGCGATGACTTCGTCGAGGCCGCGGGTCCGCAGGCTCTCAGCCGCCCGGGGAAATGCGCCCACGCCCGGCACCACGAGTCCGTCGGAGGCGCCTATCTCCTCGTGATCGCCGGTGACCAGCACGCGGGCCCCGGTGTGCTCGAGCGCCTTCTCCACCGAGCGCCGGTTGCCCATGCCGTAGTCGACCACGGCGATGCGGGGCGCGCTCACGTGAGGGTCCCCTTCGTACTGGGCACGCCGGGCGAGCTGGGGTCCAGCGCGACGGCGCCGGCCAGGGAACGGGCGAAGGCCTTGAATGCCGCCTCGATCATGTGGTGGGCGTTGGTGCCCGCCTCCACGCTGAGGTGGAGCGTCAATCGAGCGTTGGTGGCGACCGCGCGCAGGAACTCCTCGACCAGCTCGTGATCGAAGTCGCCGATCGCGCCGGGCGGCAGCTCGGCGGAGTACGCGCAGAGCGGACGGCCGGAGATGTCCAGGGCGCAGGATGCCCGCGCCTCGTCCATGGGAACCGTGGCCTGCCCGTAGCGTACGATGCCGGCGCGGTCGCCGAGCGCCGCGTCCAGCGCCTGGCCCAGGCAGATGCCGGTGTCCTCCACGGTGTGGTGAGCGCCGGTCTGCAGGTCTCCGGTGACGGTCACGTCCAGGTCCAGGCGGCCGTGACGGGCCAGCAGATCGAGCATGTGATCGAAGAAGCCGACGCCGGTACGCCGCTCCCCCGCGCCGCTGCCGTCGAGCGCGAGGGCCAGCCGCACGTCGGTCTCCTTGGTCTGTCTGGCGATCTCGGCGCTGCGACTCATGGGGCGCCATTGTCCCGGATGCGGGCCTCCATCGAGCGGGCGTGAAGCTCAAAGCCCTCGACGCGGGCGATCTGGGCGCCCGCGCGGGCCAGCTCGTCCAGCCCAGGGCCGCTGTCCAGGTGCACCTCGGCCATGCGCCGGCGAAAATGCCGTGGCGACAGGGCCGAGGCGAAACGCGCGGCCCCGCCCGTGGGGAGCACGTGATTCGAGCCGGCCACGTAGTCGCCGAAGGCCGTGGCGGCGGCGGCGCCCACCAACAGGCATCCGGCGGCGGTGACGCGCGGGGCCAGCGCCTCGGCCGCGGGGCCGACGAGCTGCAGGTGCTCGGGCGCAAATGCCTCGGAGAAGGCGAGCGCCTCCTCGAGGTCGATGCTCTTGAGCAGGTGGCAGCGGGCACGCGAGGGCGCCGCGGAGCCCCCGGCCGAGGCGATCTCGACGGCGAGTGCGTCCAGGGCGTCCGCCGAGGCTGAGACGGCGACCACCGGGCTGTCGTCGCCGTGCTCCGCCTGGGCGAGGAGATCGAGTGCCAGGGGATGGAGGTCGACGCCGGCGTCCAAGAGCACGAGCAGCTCGCTCGGGCCTGCGAGGCCGTCGATCCCCACCGAGCCCGAGAGCTGGCGCTTTGCCTCCTGGACGTAGGCGTTGCCCGGACCCACGATCACGTCGACCGGCTCGATCGTCTCGGTCCCGTGGGCGAGCGCCGCGATTGCGTGCGCGCCGCCCAGGCACAGGACCTCGCGCACGGCGGTCACGCCGCAGGCGGTGAGGATCGCCGGGTGGGGCCGTCCGTCGGCGGCCGGGGGCGCGCACACCACCACATGGTCCACTCCGGCGACGTGCGCGCACACCACTCCCATGACCACCGTGCTCGGATAGGGCGCACGTCCGCCCGGGACGTACACCGCGGCGCGGCGCACGGGAAGCTCACGGAGCCGCACCCGCTGCCCCTGGCCGAGGCGAACCTCGCGGTCGTCATCCACACCGGCCCGCGCGACGTCGCGCACGTTGGCGGCGGACAACTCCAGGGCCGCGCGCAGCTGCGGGTCGGCGCCCTGCTGCGCGGCGGCGAGGTCCGCCTCGGGCACGTGCGGGGATCCGTCCTGAGCCGCGCCGTCAAAGCGGCGGGACAGCTCGTGCACGGCGCGATCGCCGCCCTCGCGGACCTGCCGAACGATGTCGCGAACGGCGGCTTCCAAGTCGGGGCCGGGCTCCGTCGCGCGCCGCAGCGCGCTCGCCGCTTCGGCCGGGCGCCCCGCGAGCTCGCCGCGCTCAACCCGCACGAAGCCGCTCCACCACCCCGTCGATCTCCTGGGCTCGGAGCTTGTGGGCGACCGGGTTGGCGATCAGGCGCGCCGTGGACTCCGCGATCTGCTCGCGCTCCACGAGGCCGTTCTCCTGGAGCGTGCGTCCGCTGGCCGTCAGATCCACGATCGCCTCGACCAGCCCGGTGAGCGGCGCGAGCTCAACCGACCCCTTGACCTCGACGATCTCGGCCTGACGTCCGGTCTGCTCGAAGTGCCGCGCCGCGAGGCGGGGGTACTTCGTGGCCACCCGGATGACGCCCAGGCGGCGCAGGGCCTCCGTCGCGCGGTCCTCCCCGTCGGTGGTGGCCAGGATCATCCGGCACCGCCCATAGCCGAGGTCCAGCAGCTCGTAGACCTGACGCTCGCGCTGCTCCATGAGCACGTCCTTGCCGGTGATCCCGAGGTCCGCGGCCCCGGCCTCGACGTAGGTGGGCACATCGGAGGGCCGCATGGTGATCAGCCCCAGCTCGCCGAACAGCAGCTTACGGTCGTTCGCACGCACCTCGGTGGTGTCGAGGCCCAGCCCGTCCAGCCGGTCGAGCGTGTCCTCGAACAGCGCGCCGCGCGGCACCGCGATCGTGAGCGCTCTCACCGCTCCTCCCCCGTCAACGCGATGTGCAGCCGCTCCACCTGAAGGGCGAACCCCACGGCGGGAAGCGGTCGGCCAAAGCGTCCGAGCAGCTCGTCATAGCGTCCGCCCCCGCCGATCGGCACGCCCAGCGCGGGGTCATAGACCTCGAACACCGCACCGGTGTAGTAGCCCAGGCCGCGAGCCAGCCCGAGATCGAAGAGCACGCGCTCGGAGGCCGGAGGGTCCAACAGCCCCTGCACCGCGCGCATCCCGGCCAATGCATCCTCGACGGGTCCCTCGCCGAATTCGGGCACGTCGGGGCCCCCGCGCATCTGGGGTACCCGGAGCAGCAGCTCCGCCGCGTCCTCGTCGAGCCCGGCGAGCCCGAGCTCGCGCGCGAGGCCGACGAAGTCGCGCATCGCCAGCTCGTTGAGGATCCGCTCGCGTGCCGGGCCGGCCACCCCGTAGGAGTCAAGCAGCGCTGGGTACAACGACGCGTCGCCCAGGCCCACGCGGTAGTCCCGCAGGCCCGCGGCGTCGAGCGCCGCACACATCACCCGGACCGCCTCCGCCGTACCCTCGGGCGCCGCAGCGCCCACCAACTCGATCCCCGCCTGCAGGAACTCACGGGACTGCCCTCGCTGGGGCCGCACCCCACGATAGGCGTGCGCGATGTAGCAGAAGCGCAGCGGGGGATCTGCCGCCGCGTAGCGCGTCGCGACCACGCGGGCGATCGGCACCGTCATGTCCGAGCGCAGGACCAGCACCTCGCCGCGCTCGTCGAACAGGCGGTAGGCCGACTGAGCGGCATCGAGATCGGCCCGCACGAGCTCCGCCTCGTATTCGAGCGCCGGGGTGTAGACCTCGCCGTAACCCGCCTGCTCGAACACCGCACGGATACGCTCGGTGATGGAGCGCAGCTCCCGCATCTCGTCGGGGAGCACGTCTCGGGTGCCGCTGGGGATGGGATGAATCATGGGCAGGGGGACTCCAACTGGTCAGCGACGCCGACCACTGTGGCTGCGCCGCAACGGTCCTACAAGCTAGGCGAGCGCGGGCCCGGTCGCCACGCGCTCGATGTGAGCCCCAAGCTCGCGCAGGCGCTCGTCGATGCGCTCGTAGCCCCGGTCGATCTGGCGGACGTTTCCGATCTCGCTGCGTCCCTCCGCGCACAGCGCGGCCACGAGCATCGCCATGCCCGCTCGAATGTCGGGGGAGTCGAGCTTCTCCCCCCGCAGCCGGCGCGGCCCGGTCACGATGGCCCGATGAGGGTCGCAGAGCACGATGTCGGCTCCCATGAGTCCCAGCTTGTCGGTGAAGATCAGGCGGTTCTCGAACATCCACTCGTGGATGATGATCGAGCCCTCGGCCTGGGTGGCCAGGGCGGTGGCGATGCTCGTGAGGTCAGCCGGGAACGCGGGCCACGGGCCGTCCTGGATCTTGGCCTTGTATCCGCCGGCGTCGCTGCGGATCGCCAGGCGCTGATTGCCGGGCACGACGACATCCTCGCCATCGAGCTCGGAATGAAGACCCAGCCGTTCGAACACGAGCCGGATCATGTAGAGGTCCGGCGCATGACAGCCCTGCACGCGCAACGCCCCGCCGGTAACCCCGGCCAGCGCCATGAAGCTGGCGATCTCGATGTGATCGGGTCCGACCTCATGCTCGCACCCTCGCAGGCGCTCGACGCCATTGACGGTGAGCAGGTTTGAGCCGATCCCCTGGATGTCGGCCCCCATCTTGACCAGCATGCGCGCGAGGTCCTGCACGTGAGGCTCGCAGGCGGCATTGTGGATGACCGTAGAGCCTGGGGTGAGAGCCGCTGCCATCAACGCGTTCTCGGTGGCCATCACCGAGGGCTCGTCCATGAAGACGTCGCCCGCCCGCAGCCCCCCCGGGGGAGCCGCGATGGCGATGTCGCGCTCGTGCTTGACCGAGGCTCCGAGGGCGCAGAAGGCGTCGAGGTGGGGGTCGAGTCGCCGGCGCCCGATCACGTCGCCGCCGGGCGGAGGCATCAGCGCGCTGCCGAACCGGGCCAGCAGCGGACCGGCCAGCAGGAAGGAGGCGCG
>JALYZC010000252.1 GCA_030945905.1 Actinomycetota bacterium | reverse complement strand
TCTTCCGCCTGGCGCTGGAGACGGCCCCGGCGGGAACGGTATTGCACGGGGTCGCCGAGGAGGGCGTGCCGGTGCGGGCGATCGCCGAGGTGATCGGCCGTCATCTCCACCTGCCGGTCGCGTCCATCGCCCCCGACGACGCGGGCGAGCACTTCGGCTGGCTCGGCGGCTTCCTCGCGCTCGACGTGCGGGCCTCGAGTGCGCAGACCCGCGAGCTGCTGGGGTGGCAGCCGACGCATCCCGGGCTCATCGACGACCTCGAGCAAGGTCACTACTTCCGCGAGCCGGCCGCCTGACCAACCAGGCAGAGATCCCCTGCCCCGCCTGACTCGCTCCTGGCGAGGACGAGGTTACCGAGCGTTGTCCGCGCGGAGTCCTGGCTTCGATAGACCGCGGCCTTGCCTCGACCTGATGCTCTGGGAAGCCGATTTGTCATCACGGCTCTAGCGCGTGCGACCGCCACGGTGGTGGTCGCGTGTCAGTTGCGCGGACCGCCCTGGCACACACCGAGCACGTTGCCGGCCGGGTCGCGGAATGTGGCCACCCATAGGTCTCCCTCAGGATATGGCGCCGTCACCACTGCGCCGCCCTCGGCGACGATCTTCCCGAGAGGCGCTGCAGGACCACCGCGGCTTCGGCCACCATTGCCGACGGGCCGCACGCCAGCGCGCTCCACGCGCCAGGTCCGGGGCGCGTAGCGGCGCAGGAGGGAGCCGCGGATCCGCCCCCGCTCGCCGTGCCAGCCGGGCTCGGGGCGCGAGAGGACATACACGACTTGGAGGTTCGGGAGGTAGCGCTCGAAGTCGTCTAGCTCCTCGCGGAAGGTCACACGTCCGCCCAGCGGCGGCTGCCGTAGAGCAAAAGTAGCGGGCGTCGCTCACCCTGCTCGGCGGCGGCGCGGACCACGCTGAGCGCGGGTGTGATGCCGATCCCCGCCGCGAGCAGGAGGCGCCCGCGAACGGAGGGCGGGACGTGGGCGCATTCGCCGTGGGGACCGCCGACGAGGACCTTCGTTCCGAGGCACAGGTCGGCAAGCGACGCACCGAAGTCACCAATGCGATGGCGTGACCCGCGCCGCGGCCGTGGTCGGCCTGACGGTGCCGCATGGTCTTGCTGGGCATCGTTCCCCGCGCGGCCGGTCAGCCGACGCGCGCCGGTGACCTGCCCGTGGCTCGGCGGCTCAGCCTGCCGATCAGATAGAGGCGGTCAGCTTTAGTGCAAGTCTCCCCGGTTTAAGGGAGGCGGCAGGCGTGCCGATGCCAGTAGCAGAAGCATGCGAACGCGCCAAATCTCACGCAAACAACCCCCGCGCCCGGTCCCCGCCCGGTCGTCGCCATGATGAAGCGCCCTGCAAGGTACGGCCCTCGCCTGATTGCAAGTGATGGGCCGGGTGGGGCGGTCGTCCGCCGCCTGCTTCCGGCGGCGGTCGTGGTCGTCGCGCTGCTCGGGTTTCTGCGCTGGCAGGGCGAGCGGTCCGGGCTGTATGGGACGGGGACGGGTGTGTTGCTCTTGACAGTCGGGGCAATGATCGTCCTGTGCGTGCTGGTGTGGCACTTTGCCGGATGGCTTGACCGCAACCATGCGGAGAGCAGGGAGGCCGAGGCGGCTTTGAGGCGAAACGGCCGGTATTTTGACTTGGCGCACGACATGCTGTGCACGGCCGGCTTTGACGGCGTCTTTCAGCAGCTAAACGGCGCCTGGACGAAGGCTCTGGGCTGGAGCGAGAGCGAGCTGCGCGCGCGGCCTTTCGTGGAGTTCGTGCACCCCGATGACCGCGAGAACACCGCGCAGCAGTCGGCCAAGCTGGCGGGCGGCGGGGTGACCGTAGGGTTCGTAAATCGCTACGAGACCAAGGCTGGTGGGTGGCGCTGGCTTGACTGGAGCGCGATGGCCGTGCCGGACGAGCAGCTGATCTTTGCCTCGGCACGAGACATCACCGAGCGCAAGGAAGTCGAGGCGGCCCGCCGGCTCGCAGAGCGCTACGCGGCGGTGCAGCTCGAGGCGACGCGCGTCCTGGCGGTGGCCAGCTCGATCGATGAGGCGCTCGCGGGTCTGCTGCCGGCCATCGGAGAGCCCATGGAGTGGCCGGTGGGAGCCTGCTGGATGCCCTCTCGGGGTGGTGTGAGCGAAGAGCTGGGCTGCGCAGCGTTCTGGCATGCCCACGGTCTCATCGCGACCGACTTTGAGGCCGCGAGCAAGCAGTTGACCCTGGCGCCCGGCAGCGGCCTCCCGGGTCACGTGTACGAGAGCCGGCAACCGCGCTGGGTCCCCGACATCAGCGAGGACTCGCACTCGCGCCGTGGCGAAGCCGCCCACCGTGATGGGCTCCACGCCTGCATCCTGCTCCCAATCGTGAGCGGAGAAACCTGCATGGCGGTGATCGAGCTACTCAGCACCGAGGTTCGACCACCCGACCCGGCGCTGCTTGAGATCCTCGACACCCTCTCGGGGCAGATCGCGCAGTTTCTCGAGCGCAAGCACAGCGAGGCGGCGCTTGAGGCGAGCGAGCGCCAGACCCGCCAGATCCTCGAGACCGCGCACGACGCATTCGTCTCGATCGACGAACGCGGCCAGATCACGGCCTGGAACCCACAGGCGCAGGACACCTTCGGTTGGTCGCGCGAGGAAGCACTTGGACGCGAGCTCGCCGAGACGATCATTCCCGAACAGCACCGCGAGGCCCACCGGCGCGGCATCGCGCACTTCTTGGCCTCCGGCCAAGGGCCAGTGCTCGGCACGCTCATCGAGCTGACGGCGATCCACCGCGACGGACGAGAGTTCCCGGTCGAGCTCACGATCTCGGCTCTGGAGACCGAGGGGGCCTATTCGTTTAACGCCTTCCTTCGCGACGTCAGCGAGCGCAAGCACGCCGAGGAGAAGATTCGTCGCTCGGAGAGCCAGTACCGAACGCTGGTCGATCACCTCCCCGGGATGGTGGTATCCGTCCTCGACCCAGATCTGCGCTACGAGTTCGTCGGCGGCGATGCGATGGATACCTCCCGGTGGCGGCGAGAGAACATGATCGGTAAGCGACCCGCTGACATCCTCCCGCCCGATCGCGCGCGGGAGATCGAGCCGCACTTCCGCGCGGCGCTGGCGGGGGAGGCGCGCTCCTTTGACTGGAGCGCGGCGGAAGGTGATCGCGCGTTCTGGGTACAAGCCCTACCGGTCCGTGCCGATGACGGCGAGGTGCTGGCAGCGATCACCGTCTCTCAGGACATCACGGAGCGCAAGCGCGTCGAACTCGAGCTCGAGCTCGCGCGCGATCATGCGGTTGACGCGTCGCGGTTGAAGTCAGAGTTCCTGGCGAACATGAGCCATGAGATTCGCACGCCGCTGAGCGGCGTGATCGGCATGACGGAACTGCTGCTCGACACGCAGCTCAGCGCTGAGCAGTCCGACTATGCGGAGACCGCGCGCGCATCGGGGGAGGCGCTGCTCTCCCTGATCAACGACATCCTTGACTTCTCCAAGGTGGAGGCCGGAAAGCTTGAGCTCGAGGACGCCGACTTCGAGCTGGCCGAACATGTGGAAGACGCGTGCGGGAGCCTCGCGGTCAAGGCTCACGAGAAGGGCTTGGAGCTCGTCACCGACATCGACGAGCACGTCCCCGCAAGGGTGCGGGGTGACGCGGCGCGACTGCGGCAGGTGCTCGTCAACCTCGTCTCGAATGCCATCAAGTTCACCGCAGAAGGAGAGGTCGTGGTGCGCGTCAACGCTGACGAGCGAACGCCGGAGGAAACAACAGTTCGCTTCGAGGTTTGCGACAGCGGGATAGGGATCGACCCCACGTCGGTCGAGAGCCTGTTCGATTCGTTCTCACAGGCCGACGCCTCAACCACGCGCCAGTACGGTGGCACCGGGCTGGGGCTGGCCATCTCCAAGCAGCTCGTCGAGCTCATGCGCGGCGAGATTGGAGCCAGAAGCCAGGAGAGAGGGAGCACGTTCTGGTTCGAAGTCCCACTGCGGTCCGCGAGAGGAGGCGGCAACGCGCCACTTCCAACCGCCGAGGTGACCGGGCTGCGTGTGCTCGTCGTCGACGATAGCCAGACAAACCGCTCCATCCTTGAACGCCAGCTCAGCTCGTGGGGGATGGCCTGTGACACGGCTGCCAGTGGCCAGAGGGGCCTCGAGCTGCTCACCATCGCCGCCCAGAGCGGAAGGCCCTACGGGCTGTGTCTGCTCGACTACAACATGCCAGGCATGGATGGCCTTGAGCTCGCGCGTGCCATGCACACGACCCCGAAGCTCCGCGGGGTGCGACGGATCCTGCTCACCTCGTCTGGGGGCAAGCGCGGAGAGGACCAGCTGGCGGGCGTGCATGGAAGCCTCATGAAACCGGTCCGCCAGTCGCGGCTGTTCGATGAGATCGCAACCGTCATGGGCGCGACCACTATCCCTCGCCTGAGCCAGGCCGCCCCGCCCAACGGCAGGCGCGACCCACGACGTAGCTCCCCAGGACCTCGCGTCCTGGTCGTTGAGGACAACCCGGTAAACCAGCGCGTCGCGGTCGCCCTGCTTGAAAAGCGCGGGCTCGTCGTCGATGTTGCCGTCGACGGCCGACAGGCCGTCGAGATGTCCCAAGCATCGGAGTACGCCGGGATCTTCATGGACTGCCAGATGCCCGTACTCGACGGCTACCAGGCCACGGCGCAGATTCGGAGCGGACCAGGGCCTCAAGCCAGCACCCCGATCATCGCGATGACCGCCCACTCGCTCAAGGGCGATCGCGAGCGGTGCCTCGCCGCTGGCATGGACGACTACCTCACCAAGCCCCTCCGCGACCAAGCGCTAGACGACCGGATCTCACGCTGGGTCCATCAAGACCGACACGCGGATGATGGCGCGCGCGACCCCGAAGCGCCCGAACCGAACCCAGACGAGATGCTCGAGCCCGCGGAGATCGACCGCCTCCGCGACGACTTCTCACCGGACGCCTTCAAGGACCTCATCGACGTGTTCCTCGCGCAAGCGCGCCTGCTCATCGAGGACCTCCGTGACGCCGCCGAGCAGCACGACGGCGAGCGCATGCGCCAAGCCGCACACAAGCTGCGCGGAAGCTGCGCCAGTCTAGGCGCCACCACCCTCAAGAACCTGTGCGCAGAGATTGAGCAGCAGGCCGTCACCAACGAGATCGCTGGCCCCCCTGATGGATTGGCGACGCTCGATGATGCCTTCGCCGCGACTGCGAAAGCCCTGGAAGCCAAAGTCTCGGAGGTGCGCCGTGCTGGTGCTCATCGCTGACGACGACGCGACCGCACGCCAGGTACTCAAGACCCGAATCGAGCAGCTCGACCACGACACCGCGCTCGCCTCCGATGGCACCGAGGCGTGGGATCGCTTCAAGACCTCTCATCCCGACGTGGTCGTCACCGACTGGACGATGCCCTATCTCAACGGCATCGAGCTGTGCAGGATGATCCGCGAGCACGACCAGGACGAGTACACCTACGTGATCGCCGTGACCGCACTGCGCAACCACAGCTACGCGCTGGAGGCCATGCGCGCCGGCGTGGACGACTACCTGACCAAACCGGTCGATCCCAACGACCTGGAGCTGCGCCTTCTCGCCGCCAAGCGCCTCAAGGCCTCCTACGCCACCATGCGCACCAAGCAGACACAATCAGGCCTCCGCGCGGCAGAACCAGAAGCGGATCACGACGGCCCAGACAGACGCGAGGGCGCGGAACGCACGGACAACCGGCGCCGCGTGCTCATCGCCGACGACGACCCCATCGCCCGCGCCACGTTCAGCGCCCTCGTCGACGCAGACCCGGCGCTGATGCTCGTGGGCGCCGTGGAAGACGCCAAGCAGGCAGTCGAGCTGGCACGGGCCGAGCTGCCCGACATCGCCCTGCTCGACTGGATCATGCCCGGCGGCGGAATACGCGCAGCCACCCAGATCCACCAGCTCAGCCCCGCTACCTCAATCATCGGGATGAGCGCCTCTGACGAACCGTCGGCATCGTTCGACATGCTCCGCGCCGGCGCACGCGGCTTCTTGCAAAAAGGCACCCCGGCGGACGAAATCCTACGAACCCTCCACGAGATAGGTCGCTAGCGCCACGCGCACTCACAGCGGCACGGCCTGCCACGGCCTCCCGGAGTTCTACGTCGTATGCGCCTCGCCCTGACCTCTTGGACTCGGGAGCGTAGGCGCGGTGGCGGCATCGAAAAAGCTACGCCGCGCGAGTCGCGATGCCTGGATACTCAAGGAGCAGGCCGAACTCGTCGTAAACGAGCTCGCACTCGAAGTCGAATGCGGGAGCGGCGTAGCGGTAGCGCTCGAGGCCGTTCACATCAGGCAGGCGGACGTAGCGCTGCTCAAGACGTCCGACGCGGAGGTCCGAGGCGCGGATGTACGCGGCTGGCGCATCCGCGTGATCGCCGACATCGAGCCCGAGCCGGCGGACCGGAAGGGCGTTCGTGAGCGCTGAGGACTCGAGGTCGACGTCGAGGCAGTCGCCCAGGTGGGCCGCCGGTTCGCCGTTGATGAGCCATCGGCCGGGTTCGACGGATTCGACAGTCAGCTCGTGGGTTCCCGACCGCGAGCGGCCGGTGACGTACGCGCCGCGCGTGAGCCAACCTTGATCAACTCGGATGACGTAGCGGACCGCCCAGGGGTCGTCGCCTTCGACCGCAGTGGTGTCTCCGTCGAGACAATAGCCATCGCCGTCCGGGCTGAGAAACACGACTTCGAAGCCGTCACGGGCTTCGCGGTGCCGCCAGGCGGCGTAGCGGGGTGGGTCGACGAACGACATGCGCGGAGCTTCGGGCAGCGTGTCAAGGACCACGGATGATCCGCCGCAGGCCGAACCCGCGCGCCCTGCGCATCCGCGCTCGCTCTGACGGCCTGAGCTGACTTGCGATGAACGTCTTGCGTTGAGCTGTCGATTTCGGTCTACCTGTTCGTCTAACAGCGAGCGCCCGACACGAGGAGCAAACAGGAGTCCTTTGCCATGCTCGGGCGCAAGAGCTATACGCAGGAGGAGCTCGACCACGCCAAGACCGCGGACGAACAGCAGCTCGCGACGGGGACGGGCGTCCGCGCCCGGTTGGTTGATCGCTGCACGTTCGTGGGGAGCGGGCGGATCGCTTTCGGGTGAGGTCGGAGGCTTGGGATGACCAGGGGCGCGACCAAGGCCAGCGTCGCCCCGCCCGCAACCCGGACACCGCCCAGTCGGTCGGGTTCATCCGTCTTCGTTCCCCTCTCGGTGCGCGCCTTTCGGCGCGCGTAGGCAGTCTGATCCGGTCGCTGCTTGCAGGGGTCAGGGTTGCAAGTGGGTGGCGTGCCCGACAGCGACCAGGCCGTCGCGAAAAGTCAGCACTTCGTTGACCAAGCCGCCCAGCTGAGTGCGGTAATGCAGCACGACGGTTTCGATGCCGACATAGACGCCCATCAGTTCAAAGTGAAGGCCGGGATTGGCTTGAAGGGCAAGCGTCCAGTAGCGACGAAGGGCTACCTTGCCGCGGATCGTCCCGCCGCTCTCGGGAACAAATCGGGTGGCCGTGGGCGACGTGAAGACGACATCGTCGGCAAAGTGGGTCAGGACAGCCTCGACATCGCGGACGTTCCAGGCCTCGACCCACCGATCGGCGAATTGGGTTGGCTCAGGCGTATTCACGTGGCCCAGTCGCTAGCTGCCCGGGGTCGGCTGGTGATTGCGCTCGCGGAGATACAGGAGCACACCCGACGGAATCGATGCGATCCCCGTTAGGTGGTGCACGACATGCAGTCCGACGCCGAGCGCCGCAACACGGTTTCCTCGTTGGCGCACGAGTAGGGCGTAAAAGTCACGATTGAGGCCGAGGAGTCCAACAACGGCACCGGCACTCGCCCACGAGCACCTACGCGGGACGGCGGCTGCCGCGATCACCGACAGAACTGCGCTGGCGCGGTGGCGCCAGCCCAGGTTGAGCGCCCGGCTGGATGCGGCGCTGCGCTCGCGCAGAAGAAGGGCGATCCAGGGTGCACCGCGGCGTCGCACGTCGGTCGCAAGCATCGTGCGCAGCGTCCACGCCTTGAGGTGGGTGCCCTGGATTTCCGGGTCCAGCACGATGTGCCCTCCGGCGGCGGTCAGGCGGGTTCCCAGGTCGATGTCCTCGATGCTCGCGCGCGGATAGCGGTCGGCATCGAATCCTCCGACGCCGAGAAACGCCTCACGGCGAACCCCTCCGATGCCGGCCCAGAAGGTGACCGCCGGCCCCGCGGTGGTGCAGTGCACATGGTGGTGGAGAAGGTTCCGAAAGGAGGAGACGGGGCCCGGAGCCTCGGGTCGATCGTCATAGGCGCCGAACACGGCATCGAGCGCGGCGGAGCCGGCGAATGCGGTCCGGATGCGCACGAAGGCGTCCGGGTGAATCTCGACATCAGCGTCCAAGAAGACCAGGATGTCACCGCGGGCGCGCTGAGCCCCGTCGTTGCGCGCCCGTGCCGGCCCCGCACCGATCGGGTGGTCGATGACGATCACCTCGTCCGGGCCGCAACGGGCTCGGGCCACGGCGTGCAGACACCGCGGCAGCGTGGGCGGTCGATCCGTGGCGGGGACGATGAGACTCAACACCCTGCGGCAGACTACGCACGTGCGAACGCCAGCCGCCCAGCCCGTCTGGGGCACGCGCTCGGTGGTAGCGGGCTGCATCGTCCTGGCCGCCTTTTCCCTGCTCCTCCCGTCGACGCTTGCCTACGACCCCTGGTGGTGGGTGATCTGGGGTCGCGAGACTGCGCACCTGGCGCTCCAGACCAGCGGAGGTCCGTCGTGGAAGCCGCTACCCGTGGCGTTCACCACCGTGTACTCGGTCTTCGGCGATGCATCGCCCGCCCTGTGGCTGGTGACCGCGCGCACCGGCTACCTGCTCGCGACGGCGATGGCCTTTCGCCTGGCCCGCCGGGCCGCCGGACGGTTCGCGGGAGTCGCCGCCGTCGTGGGCGTGGCCGCGGTGATGCCCTGGGAAGGCGGCTTCCTCCTGGGCCGCTCGGAGGGCATCGCCGTCGCATGCATGCTGTGGGCGCTCGAGCGCTACCTCGACGGCGCTCGGCGCCACGCCCTGCTGCTCGGATTCGCCGCGGCGCTCGTGCGGCCGGAGGTGTGGCCGGTGCTCGGAGCGTACGCGGCCTGTGTGTGGGTCCGTGAACCGCAATCCCGCAGGCTCGTTGCGGCGACTGTGGCTCTGGTACCCGCGCTCTGGTTTCTCCCCGAGCTGCTGTCGTCCGGCGAGCCCTTCCGAGCGAGCTCTCGCGCGCGGATGGACCTCTCGCCCGCGGGCAGTCGCGGCTTCCAGCCCGCTCTTGACGTCGCGCGCGCGCTGCGCATCATGCTCCTGGTCCCGGTCAAGGTGGGCGCCGTGCTGGGGCTCGGGCTAGCCCTGTACCGCCGTGATCGCACGGTTCTCGGCGTCGCGGCCTTGGGTGGCTCCCTGCTCGCGATCGAGGTTGGCATGGCATTGGCGGGCTATCCGGTCGAGAGTCGTTTCGTGATGCTCATCGGGGTGCCTGGCTGCGTGGTGGCCGGGGCGGGCATGGGCTGGGTGGTCGGTCTCGCGCCGGCTCGCCTCCTCCGGATCGCGGCCGGCGTCGTCGTCATCGCGTCCGCCGCACCGTTCGTCCTGCATCGCGCCGACGTGCTGCGTCGGTATCACGGCCGCTTGGATCACAACGCACGGGTGGATGGCGACCTGGGCGCGGCCGTCAAGCGGGCGGGCGGTCACGCGGCCATCCGGCGCTGCGGCCGGCCGAGTACCGACGATTCGAAGCTGCCCATCCTCACCTGGTACCTCGGCGGACCGCGGGACGTGGCCCTCAGGCGGCCCCCGCCGACGGTCATCTTCCGTGCTCGGCCAACTCTTCACCCACACCGGGTGCCGCCTCGGCCGCACACACACGCGCGCTTCCCGGTCGTCGTTCGCGTCGGCGAGTGGCAGGTGCTCGCCCGCTGCCGGGCATCCATTATGTTGCGGCCGCGGGCCTGATTTGGCGGCACGCGGCCGCGCGGGCGGTCATACTGCCGCCGCGAGATGACCGAGCGCCCCATCATCCTCGGTGGCGGGCCGGCAGGGCTGACCGCCGCCTATCTGCTCGCCCATCAGGGGCGCGCGCCCCTCGTACTCGAGGCCCTCCCGCAGGTCGGCGGGCTGTCGCGGACCGAGGTCCGGGACGGCTACCGCTTCGATATCGGAGGACATCGGTTTTTCACGAAGTCCGCGGAGGTGGAGCGCCTGTGGCACGAAATCCTCGGCGATCAGTTCCTGCTGCGACCACGGCTGTCGCGAATCTACTACCGCGGGCGGTTCATCGACTATCCACTGCGGGGGGCCGACCTCGTGCGCAAGCTCGGCGTGCCTGAGCTCATGCGTGTCACGGCCAGCTATGTGGCGGCGGTGACGCGCCGCAGCCGTCCCGACGAGACCTTCGAGGACTGGGTCTCGCAACGCTTCGGCCGCCGGCTCTACGAGATGTTCTTTCGCTCCTACACGGAGAAGGTGTGGGGCGTCCCGTGCACCGAGCTGCGCGCGGAGTGGGCGGCCCAGCGGATCCGCGGCCTTTCCTTCGCATCAGCCGCGCGGGCGGCGGCGTTCGGAGGCGGTGGCAGCCGCGTGCGCAGTCTCATCGAGGAGTTTCACTATCCCCGGCTCGGGCCCGGTCAGATGTGGGAGGCGATGGCGGAGGAGATCGAGTCGGCGGGCGGCGAGGTCCGCACGGGCGCGCCGGTGCAGCGCCTTCGCATCGAGGACGAGCGCGTGGTCGAGGTGCAGAGCGATCGAGGGTCTGTGGCCGCGGGCCCGGTCATCTCGTCGCTGCCTCTTCGCACGATGGTCGGGCTGGCGGTGCCCGGCCCGCCGCCCGAGGTGGTCGAGGCAGCGGCCGGTCTGCGCTACCGCGATTTCATCTGTGTCGCGCTGGTGCTGGAGGGAGAGGACCTCTTCCCCGACAACTGGATCTATGTCCACGACCCTGCTGTGCTGGTGGCGCGCGTGCAGAACTTCGCCGCGTGGAGCCCCTGGATGATCCCCGAAGCCGGGCGGTCATGCGTGGGGATGGAGTACTTCTGTTTCGAGGGCGACGACCTATGGTCGCGCTCGGATGACGAGCTGGTCGAGCTGGCCACGGCCGAGTTCTCGAGTGTCGGGCTCGGCGATCGCGGTCGTGTGCTTGCTGGGCACGTGGTGCGGGTGCCGAAGGCCTATCCGATCTACGACGAGTCCTTCGCCTGGCGCGTGGAGGTCATTCGCGGGTGGCTGCAAGGGCTCTCCGGCTTTCAACAAATCGGTCGCAATGGGCTCCATCGCTACAACAACGCCGATCACTCGATGCTCACGGCCATGCGCGCCGTCGAGAACCTGGATGGGGCCGACCACGATGTGTGGGCGGTCAACGCCGACTCCTGGTACCACGAGAGCGAGTCGCCAGACGAGTACCCCTACCGCGGCACGCCGAGGCCTCCCGACAACACGCCTGTGCTCGACGGCGTGTAATCGGGCTCGTAAGCGGCGCGCCGCCGTGGGCTGACTTGTGACGCAGACGAGGCCACGAGGCGGCGCCCGGATGGCCGGCACCTTCGTCGGCTTGCTCTCGGCCGAGGCCGTTGTCCGCGTGTTCGCGCTCATCGCGAGCGTGATCACCGTGCGCGCCCTGGCGCCGGCCGGCTTCGGCGCCTTTGCCTACGCGCTGGCGTTTGCGGGAATCGTCGGCGTCACGGTCGACTTCGGGCTCTCGCTGTTGCTGATCCGCGACGTCAGCGCGCGGCCCGAGCAGAGCGCGCCGCTGCTCGGCTCCACGCTCGTCGCGATCGCCCTCGTGGGAGGGCTCGCATTTGCCGTCGCCGCCGCACTCGCATTTACCGGCACAGTCACCGGCCCCGCGAGTTCTGCTGCGCTGCTGATCGCATTCGGTGCGGCGGCGTCGGACGCGGTGTCGCTGGCCTTCGAGGCCACCCTGACCGGCCACGGGCGTGCCGGACTGCTACCGCTGGTCCGGGCCGCCCGTGGGACGGCGCTGGTCTGCGCGGTGGCCGTCGCGACGCTCTGGCACCCGACGCCGGAAGGCTTTCTCGGCGCTTCGCTCGCCGGTTCGCTACTGGGGGCCGGGACGGCGGCAGCCGCATGCGCACTGCGCGCGGTCCGTCCGAAGTTCGCGGGCGCCGTTCGGCGTGTGCTTCCACTCCTGCGCCGCGCGCTTCCATTCGCACTGCTGGCCGCCTCCTATCTGCTGTATTCGCGGATCGACCTCGTCATGTTGGGGCTGATCGACGGCCGCCACGCCGCAGGTCAGTACGGCGTCGCGACGCGAGTGCTGGAGACCGCGCTGCTGGTACCCATCTATTTCGGCAGCGCGTTCCTGGCGACGATCTCCCACGGAGTGGGTGGCAGACTCGCGACTCCGCCCACGCCGCAGCGCACCGCCCGCGCCCTGCGTGCCAGTCTCCTGATCGGCGCTCCGTGCTCCTTCGGGCTCGCCCTCGCCGGTCCCTGGCTGGTCGACCTCGTCGCGGGGCCGGGCTATGGGTCGGCCGGTGAGCTGCTCGCGCGCTTGAGCCCGGTGATCGCCCTCGTCGCGTGTTACGGCGTACTCTCCAATCTTCAGCTCGCGCTCGATCGTACGGCGACATTGGTAGCCATCGTGGCCGGTGGGGCGCTGGTGAAGATCGCCGGGAATGCTCTGCTCATCCCGGCCTACGGCGCGCGTGGTGCAGCCGCCACAGCGGTCGGTGTCGAGACGCTGGTGGTGCTGGCACAGTGGACCGCCGCGCGGCGGCAACTGGCCGGTACCGGCATGCCGAGCTGGGCGGCGCGGCTCGCTGCTGCGGTCGGTGCGATGGTCGCCGCCGGCATCGCCCTGCTCTCCGGCGTGGGCGCACCATGGCCCGTTGCATTGGCCGCAGGTCTCGCCGCGTTTGGGCTGGTGGGCGCGGCCGGAGGGAGCATCAGCGGCGCCGAGCTCCGGGCTGCGGGTAGCGCCATCACTCAGGCGAAACGCCACGGCGACTCGGGACCGGCTGAGACCTGAGGAAGCGCCGCCGCGATGCCATGATCAACTCGATTCGAGCACTGCGCCGCCACCCACGCCCACCCGTGCTCGCCGGGTCGTGCCCTCTCTGCGGCAGCGCACACGCTCACCTCGTGCGGGGCGGATGCCGCGATCGCCTCCTCGGCGGCCCGCAGCGTTGGGCGATCGTGGCATGTACGGAATGCGGTCTCGCTCGCACCGAGCCACGGCCTGGGCCCGCCGAGCTCGCGCGTTCCTACGATCGCCACTACGTCCACTGCATCCTCGGCGTGCCGGATCCGAACACACCCACCGCTGCACGCCCACCCGCTTCGCGGACCCGTCGCGCCCTTTCGCACGTGCTGGATGCGCCCTACCACGCGCGGTACGGACCGACAGGGGTGCCGGGACCGCCGAGGCCGGGCGCAGCCGTGCTCGAGCTCGGGCCTGGCGCCGGCGACGAGCTCGCCGAGCACGCTCGCCGCGGCTGGGAGGTGTGGGGCGTCGAGCCGGACCCGGCCGCAGCCCACGCCATTGCTGCCCGTGCCGAGATGCCCGCGGAGCGGATGAAGATCGTCGCGGCCGAAGACGCGCACCTGCCTCGCCGAGGCTTTGACCGGGTGGTGATGAGTCATGTGATCGAGCACCTGCACGACCCGCGAGGCGTGCTGGCACAGGTGAGGGATTCGATGCGAGACGACGGAGAGCTGATCCTGCGCTTCCCCAACTTCGACTCACTCGAGCGGCGGCTGTTCGGGCCGTGGTGGAGCGGGCTGGACGTACCGCGACACCTCCAGCACTTCACGGTGCCGACGCTCGTGCGCTTGCTGGGTGCGTGTGGTCTGCATGCCGTGTCCACGCGACCCCAGCTCGAGTACGCATCGCCCGCGTTCAGTCTCGGCTTGGCGCTGCACGATCTGCGGGGCGAGGAGGCGCCGTTCGAGCCCAGCCCACGGCTGTACCTCGCGTGTGTGCCGGCGGTGGCTCTTGGCCGGATGTTGGGTGCAGCCGGCACCGCGGAGGTGCGGGCGCGCCCGGCCTGAGCACTCCTATGCTCTCGCCCGTGAAGATAGGCGTCGACCTCACCGCGCTGATGCGCCAGGGCACAGGGGTCGACACATACCTCCTTCAACTCGTCCAAGGCCTCGGCGTTGTCGATCGCCGGAACCGCTACGTCATCTTCGTCAACCGCGAGGACCGTGACCGACTCCCGGCACTTCCTGCCAGCTTCACGGTGGTTCGTGCCTGCACTCGGAACAGGCTCGTGCGGCTTGCATGGCAACAGGTCGCCCTCCCGCTCGTCGCAGCGGCCCGGCGTCTGGATGTCGTTCATTCTCCGTCGTTCATTCTTCCGGTTGTGGATCGTCGCGCACGGCAGGTCCTCACGATCCACGATTTGACGTCCTTCTCCCGGCCAGGGCTGCACGACCGTCTGCGCCGGAGCTGGCCCTATCGGGCCGCGGTCAGGGTCAGCATCCGCCTCGCCGCGTGCATCTGCGTCCCGTCGAACGCGGTGCGCGATGACGTGCTGCGCCTGGTCTCCGGTGTGCAACCGGACCGAATCCGCGTCATCCGGCACGGCATTTCCAGCGAGTTTCGCCCAGAGGCAGTCGGGGAAGCGCAGGGGGTACGCACACGTCTGGGACTGGCGTCGCCCTACCTGCTCTTCGTCGGCACGATCCAGCCTCGCAAGAACCTCGAGCTTCTACTGGAGGCCTATCGCCGCCTCGTTTTGACCACGGCGATCGAGGAGGATCTCGTTCTCGCCGGCCAGACCGGCTGGGACTGCGAGCAAGTCATCGCGCTCGCCCGGACACCCGAGCTGCGCCGCCGGGTCCACCTTCTGGGTTACGTGGATCAGCGTGCGCTTCCCGGTCTGTACGCGGGCGCCCGAGCATTCGTCTACCCGTCGCTCGAGGAGGGCTTCGGGCTGCCGCCGCTGGAGGCGATGGCCTGCGGTGTCCCCGTCGTGGCCTCCACCAGCCCCGCTCTCGCCGAGAATCTCGCCGGCGCGGCGGAGCTCATCCCGGCGGACAGCGCCGAGGCACTCGCCGAGGCGCTCGTACGCCTGCTCGGTGACGATCGTCTGCACGCCAGGCGGCGGCGCGAAGGATTGGACCGCGTGAAGCACTTCAGCTGGGAGCACGCCGCCCGAGCAACCATCGGGTGCTACGAGGAGCTCGCCGGAGCCGGCAACCGCGCCGCGGCCACGGCGTAGCCGAATGGAACGGCTGCTCGACGTGACGGTCGGAATCCCGACATGCGACGACGACCCAGGGGTGCTGTCGCTCGCGCTCGACGCGATCGCGCGCGAACCCATCACACACCCTCCCGTGATCGTCGATATGTCCAGCACTGACCGCATAGCCGAGATCGCCCGGGCTCGCCGGGAGCCCGTTCGCTACGTCCGCTGCCCTGAGTCGAGCGGCGTTGCGGAGTCGCGCAACCGGATCGTCGGGCTCACGGAAACCAGGTACCTCCTCTTCCTCGATGCCGATGCCGTCCCACGGCCGGGCTGGGCGGGCGCTCTGGCCGGCGCGTTCGCCGGCGGCGAACGCGTGGCGCTCGTGGGGGCCCGGATCGTGCCCGTCTGGCCTCACGCCGCACCACCGCTCTTCACCACGAAGATCGGACTCGAGCTCCTGGGCATGCTCGACATGGGATTGGAGCGCTGTGAGCTGCCGAGAGTGATGGGTACAAGCTTCGCGGTGGATCGTGAGCGGCTGCCTCGCGTGGAGCCGTTTCGCCTCGACCTCGGTCGCCGGCCCGGGCGGCTGCTCGCGTGGGAGGAGGTCCAGCTCTCACTTGACGTGAGAGCGGCAGGAGGAGCGATCCTCTACGAGCCCAGCGCGACGGTCGAGCACCACGTTCGCGCTGAGCGACTGTCCTGGCGGTGGATGTTCCGGCGGGTCTACGCGGCGGGCCGGGAGACGCGCCGGTGGCCGGAGCGCCTCGATTCGTTTCCGCGGCCGCTCACGCTCCGCGATCGGGCGTTCCAGCTGGTCACCACACCGGCCTTCCTCGCCGGACGCTTGCGCGGGCCCGGATCGTGATCCGAGCGCTCTTTCTCACGAAGCACCTGCGCGTGGGCGGCGCGCAACGCAACTGGACCATCCTCCTGCCCGCGCTCGCGGAGCGGGGGTTCGCGACCCGGCTCGTCACGCTGGAGGACGAGGGCGAGTTCTTCGAGGAGGTCCGTGCGCGCGGGGTTCCGGTCACCTGTGAGGGGATGCGAGGCAGGCTTGACCTGCGAGCGGCGCGCCAGGTCCTCGGCCTCGCCGCTTCGCGGCCGGAAGTGATCGTGACCCACGATGAGCGTTCGCATCTCTTGGGAAGGGCCTTGGCCTGGCGCGCAGGGGCGGCGCACGTGGCATCCGACCATGGCGGCCCGGGGTTTGCGCTCAAGGCGCATCGCGAACTCCTCCTACGACTCGTGGCGCCCGGCTTCGCGACTACGGTGACGATGTCCGAGCAACGCGTGCCCGACCTTCTCCGCCGTGGCTTCCGCCGCGAGCGCATCCATGTCGTGGCCAATGGCGTCGACGCCGCCGCCCTGCGGCCATCTCACTCCCGCGAGGCCGTCCGTGCGGCACTCAAAGTTCCGGACGAGGCGTTCGTGGCGCTGTTGCCGGCAGTCCTGCGGCCAGAGAAGCGGGCCGATCGTTTCGTGCGCGCCGTCTCGCGAGCGAGCGCGGTCGACCCGCGTGTCCGCGGCCTCGTCGTCGGTTATGGGCCCGACGAGGACCGGGTGCGGCGGCTCGCCGCCGAGGTCGGTGGCGCGGTCGCTGTGCTGGGCCATCGCAGGGACATCGCCGACTTCATGGCCGCGAGCGACGTCGTCTGCCTCACGAGCGATGTCGAAGGCGGGCCCTACGCGGCGCTTGAAGCGATGGCGCTTGGAAAGCCGGTGGCCGCGATGCGGGCCGGGGCACTTGACGAGGTCGTGGTCGACGGGAAGACGGGCCTGCTCGTTCCGCCGGCCGACGAAGAGCGGTTGGCCGATGCTCTGATCACCCTTGCGCGCGACCCGCCCCGGGCTGCCGCGCTTGGTGCCGCCGGCCGCGAGCGGCAGCGAGCCCACTTCGACGCCATCCGCATGTCCGACGCCTACGCTGCGCTTCTTCGTACCGTCGTGACTGCCCGCTGGAGCACCTCGACAAGGGCAGGCACGGCCACGGCCACGGAGTAGCGTTCCTCGACCCGACGGCGGCCCTCGAAGCCGAACCGGCGGCGAAGCCCTGCATCGATGACGAGGGTGTCGAGATGTTCCACCCACTCGTCCTGGCCGGCGGCGAGCAAGCCGGTTTCGCCATGGACCACGATCTCGCTCAAAGCACCCACCGGCGCCGCGACCACCGGGAGGCCACTCGCCATGTACTCAACCGCCTTGCGCCCGCACTTGCCGCGCGTCCAGGGCGTGTCCGGCAGCGGCGCCAGGCCGATGTCCAGGGCGGCAAGCGCAGAGGGGGCCCGATCCACGCTCCACGGGACCGGTGCGAGCGGCAGCTCCGGCCAGTGCGGGAAGGCGCTGCTGATCACGCGGACCTCGAAGGACCGGCCGCGCCTGCCCAGCTCGCCCAACGCCGGTCGAACCTGCTCAAGGAACGGGAGGTTCCCCGCGGTGCCGATCCATCCGAGTCGCACGGGCCGCCCCGCCGTTGAATCGGCAGCGGGCATATATGACGCGGGCTCTACGACTGTTGGCACGACGGTGACCGACTTGGCGCAACCCCGGGCATGGTGGGCAAGCTGCTCGCTCCCGGCCACGACCTCCACTACCGCCTGGAGCATCGTGCGCAGCCGCTCGCGCAGCGCCGGAAGCGTGTGGAGAGCATCATCGAAGTCATAGACCAAGGCCGGATTGATGCGCTCGAGCAGGGCGAGCACGGAACGTGGCGGCAGAATGCGCTGAAGCACGACGACGTCGGCCCACCGGGCCGCATGCAGCAAGCGGGACCAACCGCCCGGACCAGCGCGATCGCTGGCTGAGAGTATGCGCGGATCGCACCCGAGCTTCAGGAGCGCTGGTGCGAGGTCATAGACGCGGGCCCGCGCGGCTGGTTCGTGGACTTCCCCGTCGACGAGGAACAAGATGCGCATCGGGGTCGCCCGAGCATAACGCTGTAAGTTGCGCCCCCAATATGCGGACGGTTACGACCCGTCAAGCGCGGTCAGCGAAATCGGTTGGTCAGCTCGCGTGCGACGTGGCGCATCTGCGCCGGTATCCGGGCGATCCCGCCATTCTCCGCGCCCCCGCTCAACTGCGCGAGTATGAGTCTTTCGCCGATCGTGTCGCGAGCGACCTGCCCAGCAGGGTCCTCGACTGGGGATGTGGGCTGGGTCACATGACCCGCCTGTTGCGCGACCGAGGCCTGAATGTGACCGCCTTTGACTACGACGCAGACGCTCCGGATGACGGCTTGGTTTTGCGGGACGCGTATCCCGAGATCGAGATCCGGCTCAGCCGCAGCCCGGTGTCGTTGCCCTATGAGACCGCTAGCTTCGATGCTGTGCTCAGCTGCGGAGTGTTCGAACATGTCCCGTTCCCGGAGGCCAGTCTCGAGGAGATTCGCCGAGTGCTCATTCCCGGAGGACGTTTTTACCTATTCAAGCTTGCGAACCGCTGGTCCTACCTCGAGCGCATCGCCCGGCGCCTGGGCTGGTATTACCACGGCGCTCTGCCCGACGACCGGACGTACACGCTTCGTTCTGTGCGGGAGCTGCTCGAGGCCCATGGCTCGGTCGTAGACGAGATGAGCCACAGCAATCTGCTTCCGTTGACTGTGACAGGTGCCGTGGCCAACCGAATGGCTCCCGTACTCTGGATGGTCAATCGAGTCCTGACACGCATCCCGGGCCTCAATGTCGTGGCCACCAACATCGACCTCGTCGCCACCCGTCGAACGTGAGTTGATCCACACCTCCTAGGGGCGCTTTGACGGCGGGCCCCCCGCCGCATCTCCTCGGGCCAGCAGTACGAGTCGTCCGTCGGGCGAGCTTCCCAGCAGTCGTCCTCGCCTAAGCACGGGGGAGGCGTCCCGTCCGACCAAGAGGTAGCCCGATCGCGGCGGGCGGCGCGCCAGCACGCCGGTGACGTCCACGGGCAGCGAGGCGACCCCGACCGGGAGGCGCACCGCGCGGGCGGTAGCGCCCACGCGCTCGGTCACCGAACCGTTCCAGTAGTGCAGAACCCGCCAGGCGTCCCCGAGCCCGCTCCGGCGCCCAGAGACCAGCGCGGCGGCCTGCGCGTGGCGCGGAAGCAGCCGGTCCACCCAACCCAAACGCTGCAGCGAGGGCCCGCCACTCCGGTCGGCCAGAAGGCGGTGAGTAACGGCGGCGCTGGCGGCCAGCTGCAGCATGAGCAGGGCCCCCACCGCCCAGGGTCGACCGCGCGAGCGGCCGGCAACGGCCAGGCCCGCAAGAGTGAGCGCGCCCGTGGCCACGGCAGTGCCAATGGTCCCTAGCGTGCCTACCAGCGTGGTGCGGACGAGGAGCTCGGCGGGATAGATGGCAGAGACCCCCGGTCCCCGGTCCCGGGTCCAGGTGGTGAGCGCGGCCGCGGTACCTACGACCAGCGCGCCCGCGACCAGCAGCCCAGGCTGCAGCCTGCGTCCGCGAAGCGCGAGCCCCGCGCACAGTAGCGTCGGACCCGCCAGATACACGGCATAGCGCTCGTCTTGACCGCCCACGAGCACCGAGGCGCCCACAGCGGCCGCCGACACCACCACAACGGCGGCGAACGCCCGCTCGTGCGGGCGAAGGTTCCCCAGTGCCGCCCGCCCCACGAAAACGAACGCCAGCAGGGCGGGGGCGAAGGCCACCGCGGCGGCGAAATGGACCGAAGTGGACGCGAGCAGGTGAACCACCCGAGCGGGCGTAGCTACCGGGGAGCGTGAGTACGTGCCGAACACGCTGTCGCGGAAAGCAAGCAAGACGAGGACCGTGGGAACGACGACGATGAAGGCGAGCCGGTGCGCTCGCAGCGTCTGGCGCGCTCCGGGCCGGCCACGTCCGAGCAGGAGTGCCGCCAGTGGCAGCACGAGCAGCATGCCCACGAGTTGCGTGCGCGCCAGGCCGGCCGCCAGGGCGAGGCAAACGGCGCCGGCGTCGCCCCCGGGGCTTGGTGTTGCAAGCGCTCGCCACGCCGCCCACAGCGCCCACAGGTAGGCCGGGTAGGCGATCGGCTCGGCCAGAAAGGTGGTCGCCAGCACTCCGAAGGGGCCCAAAAGGCACAGCGCGCCGGCCGCCAGTGAGCCTCCAGCCCCCAGTCCCAGCTGCCGCCCCATGAGCCACACGGGCACCGCGGCCGAAGCGAAGAGAAACGCCTGCACGGTGTGGCCGGCCAAGAACGCGTCCGGTGAGCGCGCAAGCCCAAACGGCACGGAGAGAGCGAAGACGTCCAACCTTTGCAGCCCTCGCTGCCACGGCGCAAAGGTCCACAGCGCCTCCGGCAGGTGGTGCGGCACCCAGCGAGCCAACGGGACGTAAAGCTCCTCGTCCGCCAGGAACGTGGTGATGCGGACGCCCACTGCAGAGTAGGAGGCGGCGAACGCCAGGACGAGCGCCGCGAGCGCGGCGCACTCACACCTTCCTGCGCGCGGGGATCCGTCTGTGGCGAAACTTGCGGCCTGCTCGGCGGGTGGCGCTACCTGGGGCCGGGCACCTGCGGGCGGCCAGGAACGCATCGGAGGTGATAGGAAAGCAGGTCCACTTCCGGGTCACCCTCGACGACATGGGGCTCGCCTGATGGGTCTCGTGCTTCGGCGGCGGTTAGGACGCCGCGCAGACGCTACGTTGCTCAGCGGATCTGAGCTTGTCGTGGGGCAGGCGTACGAAGTCGGCGGCGTGGCCGTGGTCGTCGGTGGATCACCACGAGTGCGCGGTGGTCGTCGGGGATCCACGAGGGCGCGGACGAAGCGGCCGACTGAATCCCATTCCGCAGTCGCGGCTAGCGGGTGTTCCCTTCCGGCTCGGCTGCGAGGACACGGTTGCGCCCGGCTCGCTTCGCCGCATACAGGGCACGGTCGGCGGCGGCGACGAGCGAGTCCGGGGTCTCGCCCACGCCGGCCACGGCGATCCCGGCCGAAAGCGTCATGGAAATGGAGGTGCCCTCCACATCCAAGGGCCGCTCGGCCAGGACTAGGCGGGCGCGTTCGGCGAGTGCGAAGGCCGCTTCGAGATCGGCGCCGGCAGCGAGGATTACGAACTCCTCCCCACCCCAACGGGCCAGGAAATCTGATCCCCGCAGGGTTGAACCGATTCGCCTGACGGTCTCGCGTATGACGGCGTCGCCGGTCAGGTGACCGTGAGCATCGTTGACGGGCTTGAAGTGATCGAGATCGAGCAGCACGACCGCCGGCGCGGGGGCGCCGCGACGGCCATGGGCCAACTGCTTCGCGAGGACCTCGCCGAAGTGACGCCGGTTGAAGACACCGGTCAGGGGGTCTTCTCGGGAGCGGCGCAGCGCTTGCGCGTGCGCCTGCTCGAGCTGCTCGGTGCGCTCCCGGGCCAGCCCCAGCGCCGCCTCTCGACGGCGGTTGGATTCACGCAGCACAAGGGCCACCGCCAGAGCCAGGCCCAGGCCGACGGCCAGGATGATCCACGGCAGCGCCACGACGAGCGGGGCGGTCGAACCACCGTCGATGCTGAGCGCCCAGCGGCGCTGGAAAGCCGGGACGGTGGAGTGAACGGCGTGGTTGAGAGCAGAGCCCGCGCTCGCGAGCTGCGTCGTGTCATCGCTGAGCCGGAGCGTCGCGGGGGGGTGACCCTCAAAGGCCTGGGTAACCAAGTTCTGTGCGTCGACCAGTCCCACGATGGTGCTTCGGGCTTCCAGGCGCGAGACGTCACCGCTGTAGCCATGGGCCTCTACCGGCGCGGCGAGATAGAAGCCCGCGTGGCCGTTGGGCAGCCGTATCGGCGGGGAGATCCCTGGCCGCTTGCGTTGCGAGGCGAGCTGGATAGCAGCCGCCGCTGCGGGGCGCGCGGCCGCGTCGACCGCGGACATCGCGGCTTTGGCGCTGGGATTGATGAGAATCGGCTCCGCGATCCTCGTGCCTGATGGGACGTCACCCGCGGGCGCCAGGCGTCCAGTGGGCGACCGTCGCACCCATTGCACGCCGACCATCGCTGACTCATCGCCATCCTCATCCAATCCGCGCACGTTGGCGTAGCGGGAGAACTCGGAGACGTCGGCGTCGTCGTGCACGCCGACCATGTCTGCGATGTCCTCCAGGTAAAAGGCGCGCCGGCCCAGGGCGCCTTTGATGTACCGGCTGGCAGCCTGCACTCGGTCGCTACGACGCGATTGCAGCCGGTCGGCCGAAACGAAGTGCGCGGCGAGAGCCCCCGCGAGCGCGGCCAGGACGAGTGCACACACGGTGGCGCGCTGCACGAGCTTTCCACTCATGGTGGTCCTTTCGACCCGATCGTCGCGGGAGTTGAGCGTGAGCGCCGCGCCGCCTCTCGTAGAACGGGCAGGCGACGCAGCAGGCAACGCGTGACCGACCACGCCGTCCTGGCCACCGTGATCGGCGCGAGTCCCAGCGACACCGTGGGGTGACCGTCGGCCTGGGAGTTGCGGGGGCGACGACGGCCCCCGGGGCACGACGCTCAGAAGCGCCAAAGCGCCTGCTTTTCCTGCCGGCCCTGTTTCGTGCGACCCTACGTGGATGAATGACGACGAGATACGTTCGCTTCTGACCACCGTACAGCCGTCGGGTTGGATCGATCGGACTCCGAACACGATTGCCATCCTGCGCTCCCGGGTGGAAGAGGCCGGCGCCGATGCCGACGCGGTTTCCGAATGGGTCAAGGCGCAGGGAGGCCACCTCGACCGGACGCAGTCCTATCGACGCAAGGGGTGGGGGCCGCGTTGCGGGCAGCGAGAGAGCTCGGGCGAAGACTTCTACGTGGTGCCAACCCAGGCCCTGAGGCGGTAGCTCGACCAGTACACGGTGGATCCCCGCAGGCCCCAGGTTCTCAGCGTCAACGTCGGGCGCCCGCGGCCGGTCGACACCGGGCGACGGACCGTCCTGACCGCCATTTGGAAGGTCCCCGTCCAGCGCCGCGTTCGCGTGCGGGGCGTCAATCTGGAAGGTGACGACCAGGCCGATCGGTCGGTGCATGGCGGGCCCGACAAGGCGGTCTACGCGTACGCGATCGAGGAGACCCATGAATGGGAAGGAGAGCTCGCGCGCGACCTCGGCCCCGGGGCGTTCGGTGAGAACCTGACGACTGAGGGCATCGATGTCTCAGGGGCGCTCATAGGCGAGCGCTGGCGGGTGGGCACGACACTGCTCGAGGTCGTCCAGCCGCGCCTGCCGTGCTTCAAGCTGGGGCTGCGCATGAGCGATCCGTCGTTCGTCAAGCGCTTCGCACGCGCATCGCGGCCGGGTGCCTACCTGCGCGTCATCGAGGAGGGCGATCTCGCCGCGGGGGACGCTGTCGAGGTCGACGCCGCCATCCTGCCCGATCACGGCGTCACGGTCCGCCTGGTGTTCGACGCGATCCTTCAAGATCACAGCCTCATCCCCCAAGCGCTGGAGGTGCCGCAGCTCATCCCGTCCCTGCGCGACTGGTTGGCGGAGCTGCAGTCCTGAGCGCCTTTCTCACGCCGATGAAAACCCCGATCAAGGAGCGAACTCCGTGCCCTCTCCGACACCGCTGATCACCGGCACCGACTTCATCACTGTGGCCACCAGGGATATCGACGCCGCAATCGAGTTCTACGGTGGCGTGTTGGGCCTCCCGTTGTTGAAGCGGTGGGGGCAGATGCCCGCCGCCGAGTTCGAGACCGGCAACCTGACCATTGCCGTCATGCAGTCTGATGCCTTCGGCCTGGAGTTTCGCGCCGCCAACCATCCGATCGAGCTGCGGGTAGATGACTTCGAGGCGGCTCGCGCCGAGCTCGAGTCACGGGGCGTCGAGTTCAAAGGCGACACCATCGACTCGGGCTTTTGCAGTCAGGGCATGTTCGAAGATCCCGACGGCAACCTGCTGGCCATCCACCACCGCTACGCGCAAGGCGACTCCGCGCCAACGAGCAGCGGCGAGGCAGCTTAGACTGTCCGCACAGCGACCTAGGAGGGGGCGAATGGCTCAGACCAAGGCTCAGCGCAGCGCCGCGGCGAAGAAGGCAGCCGCGACGCGGAAGCGCAACGCGACCAAGAAGACGGCCAAGCAGGGTAAACAGGAGACCAAGGCTTCGGCTCGGAGCACCGGCAGAAGCGTCTCCGAGGCGGCCAAGGCAGTCCGCAGCACGGCGAAGAAGGCAGCGACGTCAGCCGCCAAGACCGCACGGGCCGCAGGCGGACGCCGCACGGCTGGACGCAAGAAACGCTAGCGGAGGCGCCGCGGTCGGGTCAGGGCTCAGGCTCAGCCGGGAGGGGGAATCGAGCCAGGCCGTGAGCGGCCGCTCGGCGGTTGCTGCGGCGAAGGCGTTCCGGCCTGGGGCGCCATCGGCGCATGGCCGAGGGGCGCGGCACCCGGGCCCCCGATCGGTTGGACGCTGCTCCCACGGCTCAGAAGCTCGAAGTACATGACCGCGGCGGCGAGCGCGCCGAGCGGTGCCACGAGCACGTTGACGATCAGTTGGAGCAGGGCGGCGACGATGAAGCTGTCGCCTCCGATGCCGGCCACGATGCGACCGACCACGACCTGGAGCAGGAACAGCACAACCAGGACGCCGAACACCTGCCAACCGTTGCCGCGGACGAGCTGCCGGCTGCGGCCGAATGCCTCCAGCGGTGACTTGCGCTCGACCACCACCACCGGAGCCACCACAGCCCAGATCGTGATGAGGATGCATCCCGGCACGATGAGCAGCACGAACCCGATGGCCTCGGCGATCCCTCCGAGGATGCCAACCGCGATCAGTGCGCCCAACACGGGTGGGACCGACGCGAACAGGCTGCCCAGCGACTGGTCCCGGTGGCCATCCTGGAGGTCGCGCACGCTCTCGACCACTACGCCCTGATAGAGAAACGCGGTGATCAGACCCACCGCGATCGAGATGATCAGCAGCAGCAGTGAGGCGCCCCCGGACACGACCGCCCCCGTGATGAGGGCGGCGGGGAGGAACAGGATCAACGCCGCAGGCAGATAGATCGCGGCCTGCCCGGTGTAGTACTCGAAGATCCGGTTGAACACCCGGCCGATGTCGAGCTTCGCAACCATGTGCCAAACCTAGCGGCTCTTGAGAGGTCACCGCGCGAAAATGGTCACGCTTGACCTGACACTGTGGTGTCGGGTCTATCATCGACACCATGGTCCACACCGTCAAGCAGGTCGCTGATCGGGTCGGACTGCCGAGTCGGACCGTCCGCTACTACGACAGCATCGGCCTGGTGTCCCCGGGCGAGCGGAGCGGGGCGGGCTACCGGCTGTATGGGCCGGAGGACGAGGGCAAGCTCGCGTTCGTCCGCCAGGCCAAGACGCTCGGATTCTCGCTCGAGGAGATCCGGGGGTTGATCGGCGCCGCCGAGCAGGGGTGTTGTAGTCAGGTCATGCCCGAGCTCGAGCGACTGCTCGACGCAAAGGTGGCCGAGATCGACAGCAGGATCGCCGATCTGCACACCTTCCGTGCGCGCCTGGTCGCCTATCGGGCGGGCAAGGGGGGCGGATGCGGTTGTTCCGGGCACGGCGCCTTCTGCGAGTGCCTGGGGGGAGCACGACTTCTACAAATCGAGAACGGAGGCAACCATGGCTGACGAGTGCAAATGCGGGTGCAACGCCCATCCCGTCGACGAAGCCGACGTCCGAACCAAGACGGGCCGGCAGGAGGGCCCCGAGCCCGAGCGCCGTATCGAAGAGCTGGAGCGGCGCGTTGAGGAGCTAGAGCGCAGCGCGGCATAACGCGGCTCTTTGGGCGCGAAAGCCTCCCAGCCGGCAGCGGTAGCTCTGCGACAATCGATGCCGTGGCGACCGCGAAGCTGACCGATAGCCAGAACATCAGGACGCTCGCGCAGCGCGCGGAGGCGCGCGACGATCCTGGACCAGCCTCACACGCGCTGCGGTATCTCGCAAAGGATGCGGAGCACGTCGGCGTCGTGGTGCGCGTGGAGCACGCCGACGGCCTTGGTGAGCCGACCGGTGCTGCGCGCGTCTGGGTGGTCTGGCTCCTCCAGATCAAGGGGGACGACGGTCGCTTCATGGTGATGATGGTCAGCGGGCTCGAGGAGATCTCGGACATGCGCGACGTCGAGGTGACCGACGAGGTCGCCGACATGGCCCTGGACTTCGCCCGCGAGGACAACGAGCACGTCGAGTTCGCCGTGCAGCAGCGTGCCCAAGGGCTGCGCCTGGTTGAACCCGTGGCAGGCGATCCGGGCCTGTGTGTGCGCTGCCGGATCGCTGAGCCGGCGGTCACCGGGGGGAACCTGCTGCTCGCGCCCGAGGGCCCGGTCTGCGGCGGTTGCCTGAACCTCACCGAGCAGATCACCTGGGGGGAAGCCGCACTGGAGGCCCTGCGCAAGGCAGGCGCGCACGCCGAGCAGATCGCAGCGGTGGAGGGCGAGGTCGCCGAGCTGCGCGCTCAGGCGGAGGCCGGCCCGACCTAGCCTTCGGGCTGCGCCCCCTCGACGGAAGCGGCGGCACCGGAGTGCCCGTCGATCAAGCGGCCTGCCAGCTCGTCGATGGCCGCGATGGCCGGCGCGCGGGGATCGAAGTCCAGCGGCGCGCTCTGCGCCCACTCCGACGCCGGCAGGCGGTCGTCGAAGGGCACGACGCCGGCCACCTCGAGCCCGTGGTCCTCGGCAAACGCGTACACCGTGTCGTGCTCGTCGCGGACCTTGTTGGCGACGAGGGCGACGTGCTGGTAGCCCTGGAGCTTTCCGAGCCGCGCCATCCGTCGGCCGGTCTCCAGCGACTTGTAGTACGGCTCGACGACGACGAGGACCGCATCCGCACGGATCACGGCGATGCGCAGGAACTGCTCGACCGTGGCGTCGGTGTCGACGATGCACACGCCGTTGGCGGCGTCGGAGGCCATCTGGCTGACGCTGGCGACCGCAGCGTGGAGGGTCCCCAGTCAGCCGGTGCCTGCGCGCCGGGGATAGGCCATCACGAGCAGCCTGACTCCGTCGCTGCCCTGCACCGCATGCGATGCGCACACCTCCTCCAGCGTCCTGGTCGGTCGGAAGTCGTTGCCGGAGCGCTCGACCAGGTCGTTCGGCAGGGTCGGCAGCGTCTCGATCTCCTCGACGGGGATCCCGAGCGTGAGCGCAAGGTTCGGGTTCGGGTCGCCATCGATTGCCAGGACGCCGTGGCCCCGACGGGCGAGCAGGCGCGCCATGGTGCCCGAGATCGAGGTCTTCCCGCAACCTCCCTTGCCCACGATTGCCACGTTCATCGTCGAGACGACACTACCGCGCGGTGGCGACATGCAGGCGCCCGCGCGAGATGTTGAGGCGAGCGCAAGGTGGGTATAGGAGCATCAGGTTCGTCAGTGCGGTAGGCACATAGTCCAGGCTGACGGCAGTCCACGATTCACGGAGGGGAGCCAGAGATGGATGAGTCCGCCGACAGGCCCGGTGCAGACCAGGAGCAGGAGCAGATTCCGGAGGGTGGGGAGCCCAAGCCGCCGTTCGGGTCCGACCAGGATCAGAAGGGCGCCGAGGGAATGGACGGCGAGATGGGTGAAGGCGGGTACGCGGGGCGGGACCCGGCGACCGACATGCCGCGGGTACCCAGCGTGCCCGAGAGCCAGGACGACCCCATGAGCCACGACGCCGCGCCCGAAGCCGATAAGGACCGCGAGCCGGGCGAGTAGGGCGGGCTTCAGCGCTTCAGCGGGATCACGCGCGCGGCGGCCCGTGCAGCTTTGGATCCCTGCTGGAGTTGTGAGGCGGTCCCGGCTAGCATTGAGGGCAATGTCCAGTCGCCTGGCCAGACACCCCGGCGTCATCATCGCGACTCTGGCCGCCGCCACGGTCGCGGGGGCGTTCTCGGTGGGGTCGCTGGTGCAGGTCTTCGTGGTCGGCACGAGCCGGCTGGGTCTCGATTCCCCGGCCGGCGTGGCGCTGTCCGCCGTCTGCGCGATCCTCGCCAGCGCCATCATCGTCGGACTGATGTTCGTCGTGATGCGCGGCGGTGGGGGCTACGACGACGACGATTTTCGGCACGGAGACGACGATCCCTCGCCGCCGCCCCCGCCGGACGGCCCGTTCGGCGAGCCCGAATGGTGGGCGGAGTTCGAGCGGGAGTTCGCCACCTACGCCGGCGAGCGCGACGAGTTCCGAAGCCGCGACAGGGTCCCCGCGACCACTCGGTAGAACGCGCGGTCCAGCCGCGGAGGGGCGTCGCAAAACGTCGCCGCCCACACGGCTCGAACGGGCACGAAAGGCAGCGACCGTGGCGCACGCTTGGAGAGTCCTGAAGCGCACTGGTCGATCCTTCTACGACGACCAGATGACCCATCACGCCGCGGCGTTGACCTACTACGCGCTGATGTCGCTGTTTCCGGCTGTGCTGCTCGCATTGTCGCTGCTCGGGCTGATCGGCGAGTATCCGCGCACCTACGACGCGATCATCAACTACCTGCGTGACCTCGTCCCGGCAACCACACTCGGCGCCATCGACAGCTCGCTCCGAGGCGCGCTGCAGCACAAGGACACGGCCGCCGGGGCGCTGGCCGTAAGCGTGATCATCGCCCTGTACGGCACGACCGGGTACCTCGAGGCGGTGCGGCGAGCGCTCAACGTCGCCTTTGAGACCAAGGGCGGCCGCAGCTTTCTCAGGCGTAAGGCGATCGATGTCGGCTCCACCGGCGTTCTCATGGGCCTGATGCTCATCACCCTGACCCTGATGTTCGTGGGAGGGGGGTTCGCGCGCGACCTGTTCGCATTCATCGGCCTGGGCTCGACCGCGGCCGAGGTCTGGGCCTTCGTCCGCTGGCCTGCGGCTCTGCTGTCCGCGACCCTCGTCTTCAGCTGGATCTACTACGTCACCCCGGATGTCCATCACCGCGGGTTTCGCTGGGTGACCCCCGGCGCCGTTGCCGGGGTCGTCGTTTGGATCCTCGCCTCGGTCGGTCTGTCCGTGTATATCTCGAATTTCGGCCACATCAGCGCCATCTATGGTGCCTTCGCAGCGGCGATCCTGCTCGTCGCCTGGCTGTGGCTCACCAATGTCGCGCTGCTGTTCGGCGCCGAGCTCGACGCCGAGATAGAACGCGAGAAGGAGCTGCACGAAGGCGTGGCGCCCAAGGACACCCTCGCCATGCCCGCCAAGCAGGGGTAGCGCGGCCTTGGCGTGCCGCGGGCGTCGGCGCGTCCTGCTACATTGCCGCCCGCACGCCGAATCGTCGCAGTGCGGCGAACGGGGGAACCAAGTGTTGGGGCGAGTCTCGCGGTGATCCGTGAGAGGCGCCGGCCGAAAACGCCGGTGCAAGCCCGTCAGCTAACTCCGTAGGCGCGCAGGCCGAAGGCAATCGAAGACGGGCCCGCGTAGCGGGGTGTGGGGTGACGATTATCGGCAAGCCGTTCAGCTCGCTGCAGCTTTGCGCATCAGAACCTGCGCAAGGACAAAGCACGCCTATCGGGCAAGGAGTTTTTGCGCGACGCCTTCCCACAGTGCGCGCGCGGATGGCATCGCTGTTCTTGGTGGCCGGGCTGCTCGCGGCCGGCGCTCCGGCGGCGCAGGCCGCCGGCCCGACCGCCCAGGCTGCCGCTGCGGGCGGCGTCTCCGCCAGCGACACCCCGCCCCCGCCGGCGCCCACCGGCGGATCCAAGTACGGCAAGGCCCCCGCCCGCCAGACGCGCGCGATGCTCGCCCGGGCTGCACGGACGCTGGGCAGCCACCCCCTCAAGCGCGGCGCGCGCGGCACCGACGTGCGCACGCTGCAGTTGGTGCTCACCGCGGTCGGCTACCGGGCCAAGGTCAACGCGTTCTTCGGGCAGGGCACCGAGTATCAGGTCAAGCGCTTCCAGCGCGCCTGGCACATCGAGGTGATCGGGATGGTCGGCCCGGCCACCGGCGCCGCCCTGCGCTCGGCGCTTGCCGGAGGCAAGCCCGTGGTCGCCCCGGCGCCGGCTCCGACCTCACCCGCACCGGTGA
The DNA here is from genome assembly GCA_030945905.1 of Actinomycetota bacterium. Taxonomy (GTDB): domain Bacteria; phylum Actinomycetota; class Thermoleophilia; order Solirubrobacterales; family Solirubrobacteraceae; genus JALYZC01. The sequence continues at coordinate 2,564 of JALYZC010000252.1, read as the reverse complement.
GCGCAGACGGCTGGGCCTTCCCGGTGCGCGGCACTCACAACTACGGCAACGGCGACAATCGTTTCGGTGCCGCGCGCAGCGGGCACAGCCATGCGGGTCAGGACATCATGGCGCCATGCGGGACGCCCTTGGCGGCCGTACGCGGCGGCAAGGTGCTCGGCGCAGAGTACGGGGGCGCCGCGGGCAACTACGTTGCGGTGCACACCAGCGATACGCGGTACGACTACTTCTACGCGCATCTACGCAGCACCCCGCTGGTCAAGCAGGGCGCCACCGTCCAGACCGGCCAGATCATCGGCTACGTCGGTGACACCGGGGATGCGGTCGGCTGCCATCTGCACTTCGAGCTGTGGGATGGCGCCTGGTGGAGCGGCGGTCACACCGTGGACCCACTGGCCTTCCTCCAGGCCTGGGAGCGGCACTAGCCAACGCCCTGACGGTGCCGGACCGTCCCCTGACGGTGCCGGACCGTCGGGAGCAGGGTCGCGGATGACCCTCCGAACGGGGTGCGCGTCGGGGGTCAGGTCCCCTTCTCCGGACGCGGGCTATCGCGAGAACAGGTTCAGCAGCGAGAGGAAGATGTTGAGAATCGAGACGAAGATCCCGGTGGCCAGCCACACCGCGTCGTCCTCGGTCCCGTGCTTGCGCAGGTAGTTGAAGTCCACGGCGATCAGCGCGGCTGAGGCGAGCCCGATGACGATGCTGATCAGCGGGTTGCCGGCGCTGCCCACCATGAGCAGGACGATGCTCACGGCCACCGCCCCGAGGACGACGAAGGACAATGGGCGCATCCAGCGCGCCAGGTCCTTTGAGAGGGCGAAGCCGAGCGCACCCATGCCGGCCACCACGAGGGCCGTGCCTCCGGCCGCCTGCGTGAGGGCCGCCTGGTCGGTCTCGGCGAAGTACTTGATCACGGGCCCGAGACCAAGGCCGATCATCAGCGCGATGGCGTAGAGCCAGCCGATGGCGAATGCCCCCACCCGGAACCGCTGACCGGCGAACGCGGCGACGAGCAGCATTCCCAGCCCCACGAAGCTGAGGATCCTGGCCGTGCCGATCGCGAGGTCGCGGCCGACATAGGTTCCCAGTGCGCAGAACGCGATCGCGACCGCGACCAGGAATGAGACCTGGCCGAGCAGTGCCGCTGTGCCGATCCGTGACGCCGAACTAGTGCGTCCGGAGACGGTGGTGGTCGATTCGGCCATGGACATCCCTTTCGGTTGGAGGATCAGGGCGCTACCGCCATTCAATCCGAGAAGGGTACGCTCACGCGCGCATGGCCACACCGCCCGAGTCGACCCCACTCCCCGGGACCGTGCGGCCCCGCCGCTTCGTGCCGCGTCTGCACTACGAGCTGCTGGCCTGCGGACTGCGCGGCCATGAGCTGGTGGGCAACGACGCCGCCCACCTGCGTGCCCAGGATGCCGTCTTCGCCCGCGAGCTCGCCGGTGTCCGCTGGTATCGCTGTCTGCGCTGCGATTCCTGGCTGCCCCTGGGCCCCCCCTCGCACGCGGGTCGCGAGCACCCGCCCGACCGTGGCGATATCGAGCTCCCCCTGCGCGGCAAGGCTCTGCGCGACAAGATCGTCCTGCGGCTGATCGCGGTCGACCGGGCGTTTCACTTCGTACTCCTCGCCCTCCTGGCGGTCGCCATCTTCCTGTTCACCGAGCACCAGGTGGAGCTGCGCAACAGCTTCTACCGGGTGGTCGCCGACCTGCAGCACGGCACCGGGGGCGCGCCCGTACAGACCGGCCACGTCGGCCTCGTCGGCGAGCTCGACAAGGTGTTCTCGCTCAAGGCGGGCACGCTTCACCTCGTGGGCCTCGCGGTTGCGGCCTACGCCGTCCTCGAGGGCGTCGAGGCGGTGGGCCTGTGGTTCGCGCGCCGGTGGGCAGAGTACCTGACGTTCCTGGCCACCTGCCTCTTCCTTCCTCTCGAGATCTACGAGCTCACGCAGAAGCTGTCCCCGCTGAAGATCATCGCCCTGATCGTGAACATCGCCGTGGTGATCTACCTGCTTTACGCCAAGCGCTTGTTCGGATTTCGCGGCGGCGCCGGCGCCGAGCGGGCCGAGCGCGAGCGCGATACGGGCTGGGATGCCTTGGAGCGCACCGCGCCCGAGCACGGGGGCCTCGTGGCTTCGGGGGACTCACGCGGATAGCGGGCTCGACGAGCGCCGATGCGCGATGATCTAGACTCACCGTCCACTGTGCCGGCAGCCCGTCGCCCTCGCGCGGCGCCACGCACAGGCCCACCACAACCCTGGGGTGCCCCTCATGGCCCGCGGAGACGTCCGCATCGCTGTCACCCTCGCGTGCGAGGAGTGCAAGCGGCGCAACTATCAGACGAATAAGAGCAAGCGCAACAATCCGGATCGCATCGAGCTGCGCAAGTACTGCCGCTGGTGCAGCCATCACACGCCGCATCGCGAGACCCGCTAGCCCGCATGGCACGTGATCGCAAGAAGGCGAAGCAGCGCCAGCGCCGCCAGCAGCGCACCGGGTCGCGTGCCGCCGTGGCCCACCGCCTGGGCGCCGAGCCTGACACGCCGGAGGACGATCTCG
>JALYZC010000211.1 GCA_030945905.1 Actinomycetota bacterium | reverse complement strand
GCGCCCGGGTCCGCCCGCCGGCGAGCGCCCCGTAGAGCAGCACCGGCACGCGGAGCTCGCGGCCGAGCAGATCGCCGAGCACGAGAGCCTCGGCGCAGGCGGCCCCCCGCGCGCCGGCATCGAGGTGAACGATCGGGGCCACGTCGAGGGCGCCGACGCGAGGATGCACGCCTTGATGGGCGCGCAGGTCCACGCGCGCGAGCGCCTCGCGCCCCCCGGCCAGGACCGCGGAGGCCAGCCCACCGGGCTCGCCGGCCAGGGTGAACACCGAGCGGTGATGATCGGCGTCCGCGTGCACGTCGAGCACGCGCGCACCACCGGCCGAGAACGCTTCGCCGATCGCCTCGATCGCCTCACCGTCACGGCCTTCGGACACGTTGGGAACCGACAGCAGGGTGGCCAAGCTCACTCCAGGGCGAAGCGGCCTGCCTCGATCACCGTGGCGTCACCGACCGTGAGGGTCGGCTCCAGCACCACGACGTCGAGGTGGATGGGCACCGAAACGTTCCCGCCGATCCCGGCGCTCGCTCCGAAGGCCACGTGCACCGTCCCGAGGATCTTCTCATCCTCGAGGATGTTCCCGGTCAGCCCGGCGCGGTCGTTGGTCCCGACGCCGAGCTCGGCCAGGTTGACGCCGGCTTCACCGGCGGCGCGCAGCCGGCTGAGCAGCTCCTCCCCCGCTGGCCCCTGCGCGTCGGTGAGGCGCCCGCCGGACACCGTGAGCACCGCCGGGTCGCGGGCGATCCCGATCGTGGCCAGCGACGAGGCGGCAAGCCGTCCCTCACCCCCCGCCGGGGATATGAAGCCCTCCCCGCAGGGCAGGTTTCCGAACGCCCCCCGGGCCCGCAGGTCGCCGTCGTCGCTGATGCCGTGCCGGCCGCGCAGGTCGATGCGTAGGTCCGAGCCCGCCGGACAGGTGAGGTGCGCCTCGTCGGCGCGATCGAGCGCCGCGGCCGCGGCGGCGGAGCGCCGGCGCAGCGCCGCGAAGTCCCCCGCCATCATGCGCGAGAGCATCCCGGCCGTGACCCCCGGCATGGTCGCGCCCCGGGCGCCGGCCTCCGTGGCCCACTTGCGCGCCTTCGTGTGCGAGAGCGAGCGCGAGGTCGGCGCCGCGAACACATCGGCGGCCGCCAGCGCGGCCGCGATGGTCGGCGGCGGCTCGGTTCCATCGGTCGCCCGTTCGTCCATCTCGGCCAGAACGGCGTCGGCGCCCGCCGCGGCTGCGCGATCGCGCAGGACGACCCCGAGGTAGCGGGTCCTCGGGTCGACGATCACGAGCACGTCCTCGCCCGCCGCGACGCCCAGGCACTCGCGAATCACGGTGTCCAGTGCAGTCTCGAGCTGGGCCATGACGACGCGGGCAACCTAGCGGAAGTGCCCGCTCCTGCCCTCTAGGTGATGGCCGGATCTGCCGATGAGGCTGGTGGTCGATTCGCCACGATGGGCGCACTCGACCAGGCCCATGCTATTTCGCCGATCCCCCACGGTCGCACGCGCGCGCCAAGACGAGCGCGGTTTCACCATGGTCGAGCTCCTGGTCGTCGTCCTCATCATCGGGATCCTCGCGGCAATCGCCCTGCCCGCCTTTACCGGCCAGACGCGCAAGGCCCAGGACGCGTCGGCGAAGAACAACGCCCGGGCACTCGCCGGCGCCATCGAAGGCTGTCGCGCCAACCGCGACGACTACACCCTCTGCGACAGCGAAGCCAAGCTCACCGCCGACCAGGGCACCCCGCTGTCCCTAAGCTTCGGCAGCGGCGCGGGCCAGGTCGAGGTGCAGAACTCCGCCGCCAAGAGCTACGACGCCGTCGCGCACTCCACCAGTGGCAACACCTTCACGGTCACCCGCAGCACGACCGGGTCGCTGAGCCGGTCGTGCACGACCACCAACAACGGCAGCTGCCCGGCCAGCGGGAGCTGGTGAGGCCCAGCCCGGGCGAGGTTCAGGCCGGTGCCCGTCGCTAGACTGCTGCGGTCGCGCCGGAGTAGCTCAGTCGGTTAGAGCAGCGGAATCATAATCCGCGTGTCGGGGGTTCGAGTCCCTCCTCCGGCATGAGAAAATGCCTGCAAATCGAGGGTTTCGTCGTTTGGGCCGGACCGGCGTTTGCGGAAAATGGCCCCAGAATGGCCACGAACTCGAGTATTACGAAGTCGTTTCGCGTCATGCTCAGTCGCCCAAAGTGGCGTCCTGAGGCTGGTCGATCTCGGCGCTGTCGCCGTCGCCGAGGAGCGCCTCGAGCTGGCCGGCCGCGCCGGAGAAACGGCGGCCCAGCAGGTCGGCGGCTTCGTGCTGGGGGCGGTGGTGGACGTAGCGCATGGTGGTCGAGAGATGTTGGTGGCCCATCCACTTTTGGACGTCGTGGACGTTGGCGCCTGCGGCGATCGCCTGGGTGCCGAAGGTGTGGCGCAGGTCGTGGAAGCGCAGCGAGCGCAGCCCGGCCTGCTGCTGGGTCTTTTTGTAGCGCCGGTAGAGCGCCGAGCCATCCATGGCGCCGCCGTGCTCGCCGGGGAAGACCCGCTCGTCGGGGTCTGAGTCGGCGGGGCGCAGCGCGAGCAGGAGGTCGTGGACCTGTGGGGCCATCGGCACGGAGTAGACGCGCTGGCCCTTGGGGAGTCGATCACCGCCGGCATCTGTGAACCCGCGACGCAGGAGGATCGACCGTTGCTCAAAGAGCACCGCCCGCCAGCGGAGGGCGAGGATCTCCGAGCGGCGCAGGCCGCACAGGGCGGCGAGAAGGAAGATCGCTGCGTCGCTGTGCGAGCCGGCTGCGCGGACCAGCGCCCAGACCTCCTCGACCGCATAGACCTCGAGATCACCGGAGCTCTTGACCTCGCAGCGCTCGAAGGCCTCGAGCGGATCGACGTGGACGCGGAATCGTCGCCGCGCGATCTTGAAGACCCCTGAGAGCACGGCGCGGCGCTGATTGAGGGTGTTGGCGGACAGGCCGCGCTCCATGAGCTCGTCGCGGTAGTCCTGCAGCTCGTCGGCGTCGACGTCGACGACGCGCCACCCCTCCCAGCGGGCGCTCAGCTCCCGAGCGATCTGACGGTAGGTGCGGAGGGTCGTCGGGGAGCGTCCGGCCTCCTCGCAGCGCTCGAGGAACCCCTCCACGCAGCGTTCGAGGGTGATGCGCTCAGGCGGGGTACGGTCGGTCTGGGCGTCAAGGAACCGCTGCAGCTGCGCGGCGGCGGCGTCCTCGGTGAGGATGCCCTGCTGGGGTCGGCCGCGCCTGGGCAGCCACCCCGCGGGATCGCGAGGGTCGCGCTTGACCCACGCGGCGCCGATGATGCGCTTTGACTCTGTGCCGTCGGGAAGCCGGTA
>JALYZC010000196.1 GCA_030945905.1 Actinomycetota bacterium | reverse complement strand
GACCCCGCCGAGGTGGCGGGCGGCCGCCACCCGCCGGCTCATCTGACCGATCGCCTGCTCCGGGTGCTTGGCGAAGCGGGTGAGGATCGTCTTGATCAACGTCGTGTGATCGAACTGCTGATGGCAGGCGAACGGCTTGACGCGCGGACCGACGACCAGCGCCGGCACCCGTACGCCGAGCGTCGCATAGCCGGAGTCGTCCTGCACCGCCGGTGGTGGGACGTGATCGTAGAAACCGCCGTGCTCGTCGTAGAGGATCACCAGCAGCGTGTCCTCCCACGCGGGGCTTCGACGCAGCGCCTCGTAGACCTCGAGCACCAGCGCCTGCCCGGCGCGGACGTCCGATGGCGGGTGATCGTCGTTCGAGTTGGTCTCGAGCACGCTGAGGTCGATGAAGTTCGGGTCGATCCAAGAGACGTCGCGCAGCTCGCCCTTGGCGGCGTCGTCCAGAAAGCAGTCGTGTCCGACGATCAGCGCCTCGAGGGCCTCTGTCTGGACGCTGACCTGCTTGCGGTCGTAGTAGGCGAAGTTGTCGCGCTTGATGTCGGCGAGGTCGCGGTAGTGCTTGTCGGCGGCCCGCAGCGTTCCAGGATCGTGTGAGTACCAGCGCCACTGGCGATCCTCGAGATGGCGGGTGAACGCCTCGACCTCGAAGATCGGCGCGCCTTCCAGCGCCTTGAGTGCGTGGCCGGGAACATGGTCGGCGATCCACTCCAGCCAGCTCCGGTGGGTGTTGTCGCCTTCGCATCCGGCGAGCGCGTAGAGCCGGTTGGGCCATGTGTCGCCGGGGACCGACGCATGCCAGGCGTCACACACGCAGAACTGGTGGGCCAGGTAGTCATACACCGGCAGGTCCTTGCCCGTGTAGTAGCCCATCGGCACCATCCACAGGTCGGGGCCGACCTCGTCCTCCGGCTTGCGGCTCTCGATGAAGGCCTTCACGAAACCGCCGTTGGCCACCTCGCCGTAGCCGTTTCCGAGCTGGGTCTGGACGCCGGCCTTGGAATGGTCGGGGTCGAGCTTCTTCTGGAGCGCCTCGCCATGGCGCTGGACCCGGTGAGCATCGGCGTCGAATGGGGTGACGGGCACCTGGTTGCCATCCGGGTCGAGGTTGAACTCTGCGCCCGTGAGGCCATTGACATCGGCCATCCCCTCCAGGCTGAGATGGCCCAGCATGTGGTCGAAGGAACGGTTCTCCATCATCAGCACGACGATGTGGCGGATCTGCTGGAGCTGCGCGAGTCCCTCGTCGTTGGCCATCTCACCCTCCTGGTCGTGTCGGCGAATCCTGCCAGCTTGGGCCATCGACCCCGTAACCTTCGCGGCGCATGCCCCCCATCGGCAGCGGCAGGCCTCGCCCCCAGGGCTTTCACCTGGCCCGACCCCAGTCCGCCTCGGCCATCGCCGCGCTGCTGCTTGGGAACACCCGCCTGCCGGCCGCGGCAATCTGAGCCGCTTCCCGCCAGGCCGCGGCGGCCGGCGGCTAGGCCAAGCTCCACAGCTCCCCGCTCAATCGCCGTTCGGCGCGCACCCGCCACTCGCCGGCCAGGCGCCACAGCTCCGCGGCGGCGCGGGGCCCCGGCAGGGCGCAGGCCGCAGCCACCTCGGGCGTCGCCATGCGGCCGAAGCGCCGCAGCGCCGCCTCCACGCCCGGGGGCGTTTCCGCGCCAAAGTCGGCGCCGGCGGCCTCCGCGGCCGCGCGGTAGGCCTCGTAAGGTTGCGCGCCGTAGACGCCGTGCACCAGCTCGTCCGCCCCGCGGAACTCCAGCGAGGGCAACCGCACCCGCCCGGTGGCCTCGGCGTGCTGCGCCGGCTCCACGGCGGCGGCGAGGTCGAGGTCGGCGCCGAAGAGCTCGACGGTCGCGTGCGAGCGCAGGTCCACCTCGAAGCGCGCCGCGTCAATCCCCGGCACCTCGCGCGCTTCGGTGATCAGCGCATCGGCGCCGTCCAGGCGACGCCGACCACAGGAGAACCCCTCGCGCAAACGGCGCAGGTAGGCCGCCTCCACCTCGGCGCCCTGTCCGCCCGCCGCCTTGACCGCCATGCAGGCCGGATACGAGGACTCCGGAGCATGGTGCAGCCACAGGCGGGGGTCGACCGGCATGCCGCTGCGATCCGCCGCATCGAGCCACACGCCGACGAGCTCGAGCCTGGGACCGAACTCGCGCGCCAGCCCCCCCATGACGGGCTGGATGTGCAGCCGCGAGCCCAGTTCGACGGCCAGGCGGCGCAGCACCGGCTCGAGCGCCCACGACGCCGAACAGGCGGGATCCGTGTAGTAGGAGACATGAACGTCGGCCACAGGCGCAAAATAGACAGTTAGGCACCATCCTCCGTCATGCCCACCCTCGTCGGCACCCTACTCAACGGTCGCTACCGCCTCGACGCCAAGGTCGGCGCGGGTGGTATGTCGACGGTCTACCGAGCCTTCGACATGACGCTCGAGCGCGTCGTGGCGGTGAAGCTCATGCACCGCGAGATCGCGGCCGACTCGGACCACCTCGAGCGCTTCCGGCGGGAAGCCAGGTCGGTGGCCCAGCTCTCGCATCTGCACATCGTCACCGTGATCGACGCCGCAGAGGACCAAGGGCGCCCCTACATCGTCTTCGAGTACGTGGAGGGTGAGACCCTCAAGGATCGGATCCGGCGCAACGGCCAGCTCTCGGTGGGGGAGTCCGTGGCCTACGCCATCGAGATCGCCCGCGCGCTGGGGTGCGCGCACCAGCGCCAGATCGTCCACCGCGACGTCAAGCCCCAGAACGTGCTCATCGATACCGAGGGCAGCGCCAAGGTCACCGACTTCGGGATCGCCCGGACGCTCGACGAGCAGGGGATCACGGTGGACGGTCGCGTCCTGGGCACGACAGACTACGTGTCGCCCGAGCAGGCGATGGGGCAATCGGTCACCGGTCAGTCCGACCTGTACTCGCTCGGCGTCGTGCTCTACGAGATGCTCACCGGCACCGTGCCGTTCACGGGAGAGAACCAGGTCGCGGTGGCCATGAAGCACGTGCGCGAGAGCCTGCCCGACATCCAGACGCGTCGGCCGGAGATCTCCTCGGCGCTGGCGGCGGTACTCGATCGCGCCACCAGCAAGGACCCCGCCCGCCGCTACGCCGACGATGCCGAGCTGATCGCCGATCTCGAGGACGTGCTGGCGATCGAGACCGCGCGGGCGGGCGGCGCGACCGGTGAAGCGACTGCGGTGCTGCGCACGCTGCCCGAGCGCGCCCAGCGGCGGCTCCCCCTGCGCATGCGCTACCCGGGCCGTATCGCGCTGGGCTTCCTCCTGGTGGGCGCCGCCACCGTGGCCATCGTCGTACTCGCCGGTCAGCGCGCCCAGCGCGGCACGGGGACCACCAAGGCGCAGACGCCCAAGGGCCTTCAGGCCCTCTCGCTCAAGCAGGACGGTGCGCGCGACTTCGACCCCCTCGGCATCCCACCCAGCGAGAACCCGGCCGAGGCGGACTTCGTGCTCGACCGCGATCCCAACACCACATGGGACACCGAGCGCTACTCGAACGGTCAGCTGCCCAAGGACGGAGTTGGAGTGTTCGTGGACGCCGATCCGGGCGTCAGCGCCAAGGCGATGCGGGTGACCACGCCCGAGCCGGGCTGGAACGCCAAGGTGTTCGCTTCACTGAAGCGGCCGTCCGACGCAGACGTAACCGGGCCCAAGGACGATCCGGCCTGGAAGCTCGTCGCCACAGATCGCCGCATCACCCGCCGCAGCCAGCGGATCGACCTCGACACCGCCGGGCAGCCGTTTCGCTACTACCTCGTGTGGGTGACCAAGCTGCCGCCGACGGGTCAGGCGCGGATCAGCGAGATCTACCTGTTCACCTGACGCGACGCTGTCCACTAATACCGGTAGGCCCGGTTGGCCTCGTGGCGCTCGCGAGCGATCGAGGCCAACCGGTCGAGCAGCTCGCCATAGGCGACCCCGGAGGCGGCAAAGAGCTTCCCGAACACGCTGGTCGGCGTAAATCCGGGCATCGTGTTGAGCTCGTTGACCAGCACCTCCTCTCCGTCGACGAAGAAGTCCACCCGCGCCAACCCGCTGCAGTCGGCGAGCGCGAACACGAGGGCCGCGAGCCCCCGCACCCGCTCCGCGGCGGCGGCCGAGATCCGGGGGGGGAGGATCAGCTCCATCCCCCCGGGCGTGTACTTGGCCGCGTAGTCGTACCACTCGCCGGTCGTCACGATTTCGCCCGGCTGGGAGGTCTCCGGCGCCCCGGCGTGACCGATGACCGAGCACTCCACCTCCGTCGCTCGGACGCCTGCCTCCACGATCACACGGGGGTCGTGCGCAAGGGCGGCCTCGACAGCGCCGGCCAGCGCATCATCCGATTGCACGTTGGTGATGCCCACCGAGGAGCCGAGCCGCGCGGGCTTGACGAACACGGGGAGGCCGAGCTCGCCGAGCTCCACCAGCACGCCGGTGCGGTCCGCCCGCCAGCCTGCGTCCCGGACCGCTCGGTAGGCGACCTGGGGCACCGCCGCCTGGGACATGAGGTCCTTGAAGGTCACCTTGTCCAGGCATATCGCCGAAGCGAGCACGCCCGCGCCGACGTAGGCGACGTCGAGGCACTCGAGCAGCCCCTGCACCGTCCCGTCCTCGCCGTAGGGGCCGTGCAGGATCGGGAAGATCACCTCGGCATCGAGCAATCCGGCGCCGGGAGTGAGCACCACCGGCTCGGCTTGGTGGCGCCAGCTCCCGTCGCGTCCCACCTCGACGGCCAGCACCTCGTGCCCGGCGGCGAGGAGCCCTTCGCGCACTGCGGCGCCGGAGGCGAGCGAGATCTCGTGCTCGGACGAGCGCCCTCCGGCGAGTACGACGGCTCTCACGGCGGCGGGGTCGGCGTCGTCGGCGTCGTGGCGGGCCGGAACCGGCCAACCACCACGTTCACGGTGGAGCCACGGCTGACCTTGCTCCCGCTCGCCGGATCCTGGGAGATGACGTTGCCGTCGTCGCTGCTGTCGGTCACGTCCTGCCGGCTCACGCTGGTCCGCAGACCGGCGCCCGACAGCGCGCTTCGCGCAGCCGCCAGGTCCTGACCGCTCACACCGGGTACGGACACCTGCTTGGGCGCACGCGCGACCGTCAGGGCGACCTGCGTGCCCAGGTCCACCGTGGTGCCGGCTGGAGGGCTCTGCGCGAGCACGGTGCCGGCGTCGCGGCTCGAATCCTGCTCGGTGACCGACACCTTCAACCCGGCGTTCGCCAGCGTGGCGGTAGCCGCATCCTGGCTCTGGCCCGCCACGTTGGGCACGCTGATCTGCCTGGGGCCCGAGGAGACGAACAGGGTCACCGTGCTGCCCTTGTTGACCTGCTGGCCGGCCGCCGGCGCCGTGCGCGTGGCGATTCCCCGCTTGACGCGGTCGGAGGCCTCCTCCTGGACGGCCACCTTGAAGCCGGCGGCCTGGAGCTTCTGCTGTGCCGGCTTTCGAGCCAGCTTGTCGACCCCGGGCACCAACCCCTGGCCCGGCCCGTTGGAGACGGTCAGCGAGATCGTGGCCCCCTTGTCGGTCCGGCTCGAGGGCTGGGGGTCCTGTCTGAGGATGTTGTCCACTTGCTTGTCCGTGGTGACGCGCGTGACGTCGACATGAAAGCCCGCGTTCTCCAGCACAGCCTTGCCGGTGACGAGCTGCGAGCCGACCACGTTGGGGACCTTGACCTGCACCGGACGCGTCAGCGCAAAGGCCAGCACGAGGACTCCGAGCACGAGCAGTACGGCGAGCACCCACGCCCAGGCCCCGCGGCGGCGGCGTTCCTCCTCGACCGCAACGGGTTCGAGCTCTTCTACCACGACGGCTTCCTCCACCGGGACACCGACGGCCGCCAGGGCCGCCGCGTCTGCTCCCACCGCTCCGAACGCCGAGGTCGACTGGCCGGGGGGGATCGATCGCAGCCGTGCGGCCAGCGTCTCCAGCGCGGCGCCGAATTCGTCGGCGTCGGCAAAGCGGTGCGCGGGCTCCTTCTCCAGCGCCCGCAGCACGATGGCGTCGAGCTCGGGGGGGACCGCCGGGTTATAGGCGCTCGGCGGCACGGGCGCCTCGGAAACCTGCTTGAGGGCGATGGTCACCGCACTCTCACCCTCGAAGGGCACGCGCCCGGCCAGCATCTCGTAGATGACGATGCCGATCGCGTAGAGGTCGGCGGACGCGCTGACCGCATGTCCCTGCGCCTGCTCAGGCGAGAGGTACTGCGCGGTCCCCATGATCGATCCGGTCTCCGTCATGTCCGACGCGCCCGCGCGGGCGATCCCGAAGTCGGCGACCTTGGCCCGCCCCTCCTCGTCCAGGATGACGTTGTGCGGCTTGATGTCGCGATGCACGATCCCGCGCCGATGCGCGAAACGGGCGGCCTTGAGGATCTGCACCGCGATGTCGATGGCCGCCAGCGGGGTGAGGGGCCCGTGATCGGTGATGATCTCCTTGAGGGTCCGGCCCTCCAGGTACTCCATCGCGATGTAGTAGGTGTCGTCCCACTCCCCTCGGTCGTAGACGCCGACCACGTGGGCGTGCTGAAGACCCGCCGCGGCGGACGCCTCGCGACGGAAGCGCTCGACGAAATCGCTGTCCTGGGCAAAGCGCCGATGCAGGAGTTTCAGCGCCACCTTGCGCCCCAGCTGGAGGTCCTGCGCGCAGTAGACCTCCGCCATCCCCCCCGATCCGAGCCGCGAGATGATCCGGTAGCGCTGGTCGACGATCTCGGGGACGCCGTCGACGGTCACAGCAGCGCCTCCATGACCTGCTTGGCAATCGGCGCCGCGACCTCGCCGCCGGTCCCGTTGGCACACTCGACGGTCGCAGCGACGGCGACCCTGGGCTTCTGGACGGGAGCGAACGCGATGAACCAGGCCTGGTTTCCGCTGCAGCCGCCCGTCTCGGCGGTTCCGGTCTTTCCCGCCACCTGGATGCCCGACAACGCGGCCGCCGTGCCGGTTCCCTCCTTGACCACCTGCGACATCATCTCCCCCACCGTGCGAGCGGTCGAGGACTTCATCACCCGGCCCTCCTGCTGCGGCCGGACGTCATCGACCAAGCGGCCGTCGCGGTCAACGGTCTTCGCCCCGAGATGCGGCCTCATCAGCACTCCGTCGTTGGCCACGGCCGAGGCCACCATCGCCATCTGCAGCGGCGTCACCGAGAGCTTGTCCTGGCCGATCCCCATGCGTCCCACGTCGATGAGCCGGCTCAACGGGCTCAGCACTCGCCCCTTGGCGAACTCGCCGCTGGGCTGGCGCTGGTCGGCCGGGTAGTCCAGCGGCGGGCGGGAATAGAAGCCCAGCCGGGTCATGTACTTGCCCATCGTCGACTGGCCGATGCTCTCGGCCACCTCCGCCCATACCGTGTTGACCGAGTTGGTCAGCGCGGTCGTGAGGTCGATCTCGCCGAAGTCCTCGCCGTTGTCGTTCTGCAGCGGGACCCCCGAGATCTGCTTGCCGTTGCGTCCGCTGACGGTCGAGTCGGCTCGGTAGCGCCCGGAGTCGATGGCGGCGATGTCGGTGACCACCTTGAACGTGGAGCCGGGCGGATAGCTGGACTGGGTGGCGCGGTTGAACACCGGCGAGCTCGCATCGCGGTTGAGCTGGGCGAAGCGTCCACTGGCGTCGAGGCCGTTGGGGTCATAGGTCGGTTCGCTCACCAGGGCCTTGACCGCACCGGTGTGGGGATCGAGGGCCACGACGGCGCCCCGTCCGTTGCCCGCCGAGCGCAGCGCAGCCTGGGCCGTGCGCTGCGCCTTGGGATCCAGGGTGAGCGAGAGATCGTCACCCTCCTTCTGTCGGCCCCGCAGCTGGTCGAATATCGAATCGATCCCCGTGCGACGGCCGACCAGCGAATCGTTGTAGGTCCGCTCGAGCCCCGCCTGGCCGATGTCGGTGAAGGAGTATCCGACGGCGTGAGAGAACAGCGAGCCCTCCGGATAGCGGCGCCGGTACAGGCCTCCCTGCTCGCGCCGGCTCTCGGCCAGCACGGCTCCGTCGGCGGCGCGGATCACGCCTCGCTTGATGCGCGCCGCCTCGAGCACACCTCGCTTGTTCAGCGCGTTGCCGTTGAGGGCCTTTGCGTGAAACACCGTCGAAGA
>JALYZC010000182.1 GCA_030945905.1 Actinomycetota bacterium | reverse complement strand
GCGACCGGGGCGGGCACCGGCACCGTGCGGACCACCGCGGGCGGCGTCACCGTGTACGAAAACGAGCACCTGCGGATCCGTGCCGGGGACACGATCGGCCTCAACGACGCCAACAACCAGCTGTTCTTCCGTACCACGGTCGATCCCAATGACATCTCGGTCCTCTACACGCCTGCCTTCGCAGACAACGCGCCGTCCATGGCGCCGACGCAGCAGCCGGCAAGGCTCATCCAGCTCAACGCCGACATCGAAGCCGATGTCGACGGCGACGGGTTCGGCGACGAGACGCAGGACGGCTGCCCGCAGCTGGCGAGCACTCAGGCGCCCTGCGCGGATCTGTCGATCTCCAAGTCCGCGGGCGCAAGCTCGTTCACGCCGGGGCAGAACCTCAGCTACACACTGGCCGTGCGAAACAACGGGACGCGCACCGCGACATCGTCGACGTTGGTCGACACGCTTCCCACCGGATCGAGCCTGGTGTCGGCCACCTCGTCGGCAGGGGCGTGCAGCGGCACGAGCACGGTGGTCTGCTCAGTGGGAAACCTCGCGGTCGGAGCCACGGCGGCCGCCACTTTGGTGATCCGCCCTCCGGCCGTCGCCTCGATCACCAATACCGCCTCCGTGATCAGCGCTCTGCCCGACCCCGACCCCGCGAACAACTCCGCATCGATCACGCTGCGCGACATCACCACGCCATCGGTCTCCAACGTCTCCGCTTCTCCCCGCGTGTCGCGTCTGGGCTCCGCACTGGCCAGGCTCGCGCGGAAGCGTCCACCGATCGGCACGACGATCTCGTGGCAGCTCTCAGAGCCCGCGACCACCACGGTGAGCTTCGGACAGACCCGCCGAGGGCGCAAGAAGGGCAAGCGCTGCATCGTCGGCCGGCGCACCGGCAGCCGCTGCTCCTTCCTGGCCATCAAGGGATCGCTCGTCGTCTCGGCCAATGCCGGGTTGAACAAGCTCAGGTTCCAGGGTCGGCTGAGCACGAGGCGCAAGCTCGCCCCTGGCAGCTACACCGTCCTCATCTCCGCTCGCGACGCTGCCGGAAACGTCTCCAGCACCCGCAGCACCCGCATCACACTGGTGCGCTGACCCCGATCCCTCACGCGGTGGGCCCCCCAACGTGAAGGAGGCGCCTCGCGGCGCCTCCTTCGACGGGCGTGATGTGGGATGGACTGCCCTACGCGGCGGGCTGCGCCTCGGGCGCGGGGGTCGGAGGGGTGGTCGTCGACGTATAGTCGAACTCCTCCTCCGCGCCGAAGAGTGCGTCGAGCACCTTCGAGCGCAGGTCCTCGCTGAGCGCGAGCGCAAGCCCTGCGGCCGCGGTCACCACGAGCAGCTTGCGTGCGAGACCGCCGCCCTTCTTGCGCTTCGACTTTGTCGGACCCTCACGGAGCGCCGTGCCGACCTCCTTGAAGGAGATGGCGGCCCCGCGCAGATCGCGCTGGAGCTTCTTGTCCTCCATCAGCGCCTTCGAGGAAGCCTTGCCGTTGGCCAGCCGCTCGTACGCGCTGCGCGTCTGATCAACCGCTTCGCGGATGTTCTGACGCAGTTCAGGGTCCTGAGCCAGGCGCTGGACGTACGGGTTGGTGCCCACAGCCTTGACCGCACCGCCCGCGCCGGCTGCCTTCGCCGCCTTGGCCGCTTTGGCCGCCTTCTTTCGTGCTGCCATACCTCTCCCTCGACCGGTTGCTGGTGTCGGCAAGCATACCCAGCTAAGGGCAGTCCAGACATCATCCACCCTGGGTGGGAACCCGATCAGCCGCGCCCGCGGGCCGCCTTGCGCTCGGAAACCCGCGCGCGACGCGGCCGCGCGACGCGCGACACGGCTCGCTTTGTCCCGTCCTCGAGGGCCGTGTGGAACACATCGTCGATCGAATCGACGAAGGTGAAGTCGATCTCCCGGCGCAGGTGCTCGGGGATCTCGTCGATGTCCTGCTCATTGATGCGCGGGGCGATGACGGCGGCGATACCGCTGCGCTGGGCCGCGAGGGCCTTCTCCTTGAGGCCGCCGATGGGCAGCACCTGGCCGGTGAGGGTGATCTCGCCGGTCATGGCGACGTCCTCGCGCACCGCCCGTCCGGTGATCAGCGAGGTCAGCGCCGTGGCCATCGTAATCCCGGCGCTCGGGCCGTCCTTGGGGATCGCCCCGGCCGGGACGTGCAGGTGGATGTCGTGGGTGGCAAACCAGTCGTCCGCCAGCTCGGGGGCCAACTCGTGCGAGTGCCCGCGGACGTAGGACAGGGCGGCCTGGGCGGACTCGCGCATGACCTCCCCCAGCTGCCCGGTGATCGTGAGCTTGCCCTTCCCGGGCATCGTGGTGGCCTCGACGAACAGGACATCGCCGCCGACCGGCGTCCACGCCAACCCGGTGGCCACGCCCGGCTGGGCCGTGCGCCGGCGCACCTCGGAGAAGAACTTGCGCTTGCCCAGCAGCTCGCGCGCCCGCTTGTCCGAGATGGTGTACTTGCGTGTGAGCGTGCCCTCTGCCACCTGGCGCGCCACCTTGCGGCACAGCGTGCCGATCTCGCGTTCGAGGTTGCGCACGCCGGCTTCCCGCGTGTAGTCGGCGATCACCGCGCGCAGCGCCGGGTCGGTGATCTCGATCTTCCCCTTGGTCAACCCGTTGCGCTCGATCTGCCGGGGAGCCAGATAGCGCCGCGCGATCTCGAGCTTCTCCTCCTCGGTATAGCCCGCGAGCGTAATCACCTCCATGCGGTCGCGCAGCGGTCCCGGGACGGTGTCCAGCGTGTTCGCGGTGGTCACGAACATCACGTCGGAGAGGTCGAGCGGCACGTCGAGGTAATGGTCGCGGAAGGAGAAGTTCTGCTCGGGATCGAGCACTTCGAGCATCGCGCTCGCCGGGTCCCCGCGGAAGTCGGCGCCCATCTTGTCGATCTCGTCGATCATGAACAGGGGGTTCTTGGTGCCGGCGTCGCGCAGGGCTCGGGCGATGGTGCCCGGCATGGCGCCGATGTAGGTCCGGCGATGGCCGCGGATCTCGGCCTCGTCGCGCACGCCGCCGACGCTGATGCGTTGAAACGAGCGTCCCAGCGCACGGGCGATCGACTTGCCCAGCGACGTCTTCCCCACGCCCGGCGGCCCGACGAAGCACAGGATCGAGCCGCCGGAGCCGCCCGACGCCCTGCCGGCCTGGAGCTTGCGCACCGCGAGGAACTCGAGGATGCGGTCCTTGACCTGCTCGATGTCGTAGTGATCCTCGTCCATGACCGTCCGGGCGTGGGCGAGATCGAGGTTGTCCTCGCTGGTCTTGTCCCAGGGCAGCGAGACGATCCATTCCAGGTAGTTGCGGATCACCCCGTGCTCGGCGGCGGCCTGCGGGAGGCGCTCCAGGCGCGAGAGCTCGCGCTCGGCCTCCCGCCGGACCACGTCGGGCAGGACGATCGCCTCGAGCTGCTTGCGCAGCTCGTTGGCCTCCGCCTGGATCTCGTCCTCTTCGCCCAGCTCCTCCTGGATCGCCTTGAGCTGCTGGCGCAGGAAGTACTCGCGCTGGGACCGGTCGAGCTCGGACTCCACCTGGGATTGGATCTTCGTCCCGATCGAGATCACCTCGAGCTCCCGCGCCAGCAGCTCGGAGAGACGCCGCAGCCGGCGGCTCACGTCGACCTCCTCCAGCAGCGCCTGCTTCTCCTCCGGCTTGAGGCGCAGCGCGCCGGCGATGAGGTAGGAGAGCGCACTGGGATCGTCGATGTTGGCCACCGCCATCTGCAGCTCCTCGGGCAGGTAGGGGACCGCGTCGACGATGCTGCTGAAGGTCTGCTGGACGTTGCGGGTCAGCGCAGTGAGCTCAGGCGACTCCTTCACGACGTCGGGCAGCTCCTCGACGGCCGCCTCCGCGTAGGGCTGCTGGGAGACCCACTTGGTGACGCGCACGCGCTGACCGCCCTGGACCAGGATCCGCAGCGACCCGTCGGGCACCTTGAGCATGCGGGCGATGGCGCCCACCACGCCCACGTCGTAGAGCTGGTCGGGGGTGGGAGCCTCAGCTTCCGCCTCCCGCGAGGCCACCATGGCGACCATGCGGTTGCCTCCCAGCGCGTCGTTGATCAGCTCGATGTAGCGCTCCTGCGCGACCGCGAGCGGCGTCGGCGTACCCGGAAAGGCGACGGTCTCGCGTAGGGGGAGCACCGGGAGAGCATCGGGAAGCGTCCGCGCGGCGCCCAGGTCCACTGCGCCGGCCGCGCCCGGAAGGCTCTCGATCTCGATCACCCGCTCTCTCCCTCATCGGGGGCATCGGGCACATCGATCGGAACCTGGCGAGCGCGCCGCTCGCGCTCGAGAACCGGGAGCTCGACCCGGAGGAACCCGTCCTCGTAGACGGCCTGGGCCTCCTCGGCGCGCACGTCGACGCCCAGCGCGATCACGCGGCGGAACGGCCCGTGCTCGATCTCGAGCTGCTGATAGACGCGGCCTTCGGTCTCGGCGGGCCGGCGCAGGCCGGTCATCATCAGCTCACGGCCCTGGATCTCGAGCCCCAGCTGATCGGGATCGATCCCGGCCAACTCGGCCTTCACCACGACCTTGGGGGGGTCGCTGCAGTAGTAGACGTCGACCGGTGGCGAGAAGCCCGGCTGGCGCCGCGCCAGACCGCTGCGCTGGAAGACATCGCCGAACAGGTCGTCCATCTCCCGGCGCATCCGCTCGAAATTGGCGAACAGGTCCCGCTCGGGCGACATGGCGTGAGCTTAGCGTCGCGGTGGCGCTCTGCCGCGGGTGATGTCCTTGGGAGCTAGCGGCCCGTGCGGATTGTGAGCGGCACGGAGCCCGCCCCATTGCGGTCGTCGTCGCCGGCCCATTGAGCGACGAAGACCGCTGTTCGGTCGATGCGCCAGGTGGAGGTGAACGTTCCGTTGGAGGCCACCTGCACGACCTGGCCACGCCACCGCCCCCGCTCGAGCTTGGACACCCGCACGGTTTCGCGGCCCTCGGATGGACGCAGCCGCCCGGAGATCGTCACGCGGCCGCCGCGTCGCAGCCGGCTCGGACGCCCCGAGAGCGTCAGGCGGGAGCTCGTGCCCTGATCTCCCCCGCTGGCGGTGGTGAACAGGCCGGCGTCGCCGGCGAGCGCCAGGCCAGTCGAGGACCCGGTCGCCGCCACATCTACGAGGCGTTCGCCCTCCAGGAGCTGGGGGCGCCAAGTGCGGCCCCCGTCCGAGGTGCGAAGGACCCATCCCCCGAACGCGCCGCCGAACGTATTCACGCGCACGAACCCGGCGCGCGCGGTCGCAAAGTCGACCTGGCGCGCGACGCTTGACCCGAATCCCACGAGCTGGCGCCAGCGGCGGCCAGCGTTGCCGGTGGCGAACAGTCGCCCGCGAGAGTCCACGGCGAACCCTTTGCTGCGATCAACGAAGTCCAAGCTGACGACGGCGCTGCGGCTCGGCCGCCGGAGCGAGCGCCACGAGCGCCCGCCGTTGGTCGACCGCAGGATCGCCCGCGACCCCCAGGCGAAGATCGCGCCGCCCGCGGAGAAGACGTGGCCGAGCGTCGTGCGCCCCACGGCGCGGCCGCCGACCGAGGAGAACTCCTGGCCACGGTTGGTCGAGCGGCGCACGCCCCGGGGCCCGGCCAGCAGGACGGTGCGGGCATCGATGCCCAGCACGTCGCTGGCGCGCACGGTACTGAGCAGCTGCCAGCTTGCGCCGCTGTTGTCGGTGCGCTGTAGCTGTCCGTCACCGTCCAGCGCGAACCCGACGCTGTCGGTGGGAAACGAGACCCCGACCAGCCGAGTCGAGGTGGGCACCCCGACCGGCGACCACGAGCCACCGCCGTCGGTGGTGCGCGCCAGCGCTCCGCTCTCCCCGAGGGCATATGCCGTAGAGGCCGAGCTGGCGCGCAGCGCGTAGAACGTCCCGGTCAGGCGACTGCCGACGGCGCGCCAGGTCACGCCTCCGTCATCGGAGACCACGGTCACACCGTTCTGTCCGACCGCCACCGCACGGGAGGGGGAGGCGAACGCAGCCGCATAGATCGGCTTGTCCGACGGCGTGACCTCGGCGAAGGAGGAGGCGCCATCGGCCGTGCGCAGCAGGCCCGCCCCGCTCTCGTTGGTAACCAGGCACGTGTCGGCGGTCGCGCAGCGGACGGATACGAGCTTGCGGGCGCCGCCTGGCACCGGACGCGGCGCAGACCAGCTGGCGCCACCGTCGCCGGTCTTGGAGACGAGGTTGCCGTTCCCGACCGCGTACCCGGTGCTCGCGCCGGCAAAGGAGACGCCGTTGAGCCCCTGGGAAAGGGTGGCCACGAGTGTCCAGGAGCCGCCGCCGTCGGTGGTGCGATAGACGGTGCCCGGGCCACCCGCGCCGGATGCCGGGCCGGTGACCGTGAACCCGACCTCGGGAGCCGTGAAGAAGATGTCGTTGGCCGACGCGGCGCTGGATGCGCCGGTCGCCTGGGTGCCGGGAACGGCAACGCGGTTTGCGAAGGTCTGACCCCCATCCGCGGTCCGGCGAACGCTGCCATCGCCCAGCAGGAGGTAACCGACCGATGCGGACGGAAAGGACAGCGATGTCAGCTTGGTGGCGCCGCAGCCGAAGTCGCTGCTGGTGAAGGGCAGACGGTTGAAGCTGGCGCCGCCATTGTCGGAGCGGCGAGCCGAGCATTCCCCGCCGAGGACGATCGTGTCGGGTGAACCCACGATCCGCAGGCCGGCCAGGGGGGCGATGATGCCGGTCTGGATGCCCGACCACGAGCTACCGCCGTCGTCGGTGCGCAGCACCGTGCCGAACGCGCCGGTGGCATACCCGCGCAGCCCGCTGAACTCGAGTCCCCGCAGCGTATTGCCCTGAGGAGTCGGATTTCCCCAGGCCCACCCCGAGTGCCCGCTTGAGACCGGCGCCGCCTGCGCGGACGCGGCCGACACAGCGATGGACCCGATGATCGCCGCGACCGCGGCACCGACCCTGCGTAGCTGCCTCATGCTGCTCTCCCCTCGTTCGCCGTCGGCCAGGTTTCCCCGAGTCCAAGCTCTGGAACGGATCGATCGACGGGAAAGTTGCGCGCTTGCGGCCGCCTACCCAGCGGACTCACTCAGACGGCGTAGACGGCCCCTCGCGGGCGACGTCGACCGGGCCGTAAATGCCCGCTCGGCCTCCCGTGCAGCCAGTCCTCGGCGAGCGCGGGTTGGCCGGATCGCAGCCACCCGGATCATCCGTCGAATCTTCGGTTTCCGCCTCCGTCAGCGACTAGACCAGGTCAAGCTGGTCGACCTGATAATCTGGGGCGAATGGAGGTTACGGTCCAGGAAGCCAAGACCCAACTCTCACGCCTGCTCCGCCGGGTGGAGGCGGGGGAGTCGGTGCTCATCCGTCGTGGGCGCGAGCCCGTCGCGATGCTCGTCAGGGCGCCCGCGAGGTCGGGGCGGCGCAAGATCTGGGGCGATCTGGACGGGTCGATCGGATCGGATTTCGACGACGTGCCCGACGGCTTCGAGCCGTACGCGTGAAGCGCCTGCTCCTCGACACGAACGTCGTCGTGTGGCTCCTGCTGGGCGACCGAGAGTCCGTCACCGAGAAAGCTCAGGAGGCGCTCCAGGAGGAGCGCAACGCGGTCTCGGTGAGCGCAGTCAGCGTCTGGGAGATCGCGATCAAGCGCTCGCTGGGAAAGCTCGTGATCGAGGATGGATGGGCGAGAGCGCTGACTCGCCTGGGGGTCGATCCAATGCCGGTCACCGCACAGCACGCCGAGCATGTCGAGCGTCTGCCGTGGCACCACCGCGATCCGTTCGACCGGCTGTTGATCGCGCAGGCGTCGCTGGAGCACCATTCCCTCGTAAGCGCCGACCGCCGGCTGCCGGCCTACGGCGTCGAGGTGGTGTGGTGACGCGCTTGTGGCTCACGTGACCGAGCGTCGCAGAGCCCGAACGAACCGCGCTTGTGCCCCGCGGACGCCGCGCCGGGGCCGTCCGCTCGCTGGTCGCGCGCTCCCTCACACGGCGTAGACCGCGCCCTCGCGGGCGACCTCGACCGGCCCGCCGAACTCGCGCTGTGCCTCTTGACGAGCCCAGTCCTGGTCGAGCTCGTCTGAGATGTGCGTGAGCACGAGGCGGCGCGCGGCGGCGCGGCGGCCGTGGTCGCCGGCCTCCGCCGGGGTGAGATGTCCGCGCACGCCGTCGGGCTCGGGACGGGGGAGCGTCGCCTCGGCGATCAGCAGATCGGTGTCGCGCGCGAACTCCACGAGCTCCTCAGAGGGTCGGCAGTCGGCTCCGAAGGTGAAGCGTCCGCCGCCGTTGCCCGCCGCCACCTCCACTGCGTGGGTGGCGAGGTAGTGGGGCACGGCTTGGAAGCGCACCCGCAGCGAGGCGATCTCGACCACGGCGTCGGGGTCGTATTCGCGCAGGTCGAAGGCCGCCTCGATCAGGTCCTCGTTCCCCCAGGCTCCGACCACACGCCGGAAGGTCTCGCGCGCCCCCCTCGGGGCGTGCAACTGGGGGTGCGTCGGGCCGTCGACGCCTTGCCGCCCCGGGCCGTAGGTGAGCGCGTAGGCGAAGGGGACGAGGTCGAGGAAGTGGTCGGCGTGGAGGTGGGAGATGACCACTGCGTCCACCGAGCAGTAGTCGCGATACCGGCGCAGCTTTCCGAACACCCCGTTTCCGCAGTCGAGCACGATCGCGGTGGCGTCCTCCTCCACGAGGTAGCCGCTGCACGCCCCGTCGACGTCCTGCCACGAGGGCGATTTCCCCAGCACCGTGATCTGCACCCCAGGCCTCCCGCCTATTCGGTCTGAGACTCTACCTCCGTGGATCGCCTGGGACCGCACCTCCTGGTTTCCGCGGCGAACTCCACGGTGGCCTTCGACCGCTCGCTGCTGGTGCTCGGAGGCCTGCTCGTGTTGGGGGCGCTGCTGTCCGGCCTGGCGCGGCGGAGCTTCCTGTCGCTGACGGCCGTCTTCGTGGTCGCCGGCTTTGTGCTGGGCAACGGCGGGCTCGAGGTCCTCTCCTTCAGCCCGCGCTCGAGCTTCGTCGACGAGCTCGCGATACTGGCGCTGATCGTCCTGCTGTTCCGGGACGGGCTCGAGGTCGACTCGGAGCTGCTCCAGACGGCATGGCACCTGCCCCTGCGCAAGCTCGTCCTGGCGATGCCGCTGACGGCGGTGCTCATCGCGGCTGTGACCAAGCTGCTCACGGACCTCAACTGGTCGGAGGCATTCTTGCTCGGTGCGCTGCTTTCGCCCACCGACCCCGTGCTCTCCTCGAGCGTGATCAACAACCCGCGGGTGCCCCGACTGGTACGTCACTCCCTCAACCTCGAATCGGGCCTCAACGACGGGCTCGCCCTGCCGGCGGTGATCGCCTTCGCGACCGCGCTCGACGCGTCGAGCGGCCATTTCGTGTGGTGGAAGTTCGTGTTGCAGGACCTCGCGCTCGGCCTCGCCTACGGCCTGGCCATGGGCTTCCTCGCGTCGGTGGTCCTGCCGCAGAGGGGCGGGTGGCGGGAGCGTCTGTCGGCGCATCAGAAGGCGCTCTACGCACTCGGGCTCGCCGTCGCGACCTACGGGATCACGGTCATCGAGCCGCACGGGAACGGATTCATTGCCGTGTTCGTGTGCGCCATCACGCTCGGACTCCGGCGCCCGGACGTGACCGAGAGCTTCCGGGCGCGCTCCGAGGACCTGATCGAGATACTCAAGCTCGTCATCTTCGTGGTGTTCGGCTCGCTGCTCACCTTCGACGGCCTGTTCCACGACGGGTGGGCCGCGGTGGCCATCGCGGCCTTCACCCTCCTCCTCGCGCGCCCGGTCGCCGTCTTCGCCGCGCTGTCGGGGACGAAGGTCGATACGTTCACGAAGGGCTTCATGGCCTGGTTCGGGCCCAAGGGCGTCGCCACGATGGCCTTCTCGCTGTTCGTACTGGGCAAGGCGATCCCGGCGGGCGAGCGCATCTTCAACCTGGCGGCGCTCGTCGTCTTCGCCTCGATCATCGTCCACGGCCTCACCGACACCCCCGGGGCCAACTGGATCGCCCGCCGCCATGCGAAATCGGAGGAGGACGAGGCGCCGCCCGAAGGGACGACGGACCCGGTGACGGCGTAGCCCTAGCTTCCGGCGCGCATCGTCGCCTGCTCTTGCGGGGACGGGAAGGCCCAGGCGGCGTGGGTGCGGCGCTCCTGGCGGAAGGTGAAGCGGAGCTGCCGAGGGGGGCGCAGGCCGTGGGGGCCGTCGGGGCGGAAGGTGGCGCACGGCTCGGCGGAACGCAGCGCGCACAGCAGATTGCAGCGGAAAAAACAGTCCTCGCAGGACACCTTCGCAGTGCTCGCCCCTCGCTGCGCCATGTAGCGGTTCCTCTCCTCGCCGTTGACCGGGTTTCGGCCGAGGCGGCATTGAACCGCCTGTGCCAGGAGGGATCAAGGGCGCGAGAGAGCGCATTGCCGCAAATCGCAGCTTCTTTCGATGCCGAGCCAAACAGCCTGCAAACGAGCGACCTTCACCCCCTCTTCTGGGAAAGCCTCCCGCATTTTCCGTAGCTTTCGTGGCCGTGCGCGTGCAGCTCTTCGTCACTTGCCTCGTCGACCTCCTCCAGCCGGGGGTCGGCGAGCGCACGGTTGCGCTGCTCGAGCGCCTGGGCTGCGACGTGGCCTTTCCGGCAGACCAGACGTGCTGCGGTCAGCCGGCCTTGAACTCGGGCTACCCGGCCGAGGCGCGCCGCGTCGCCGACCACTGGCTGGAGACCTTCGGCCCTACCGAGGGCCCGATCGTCGCGCCCTTCGGCTCCTGCGTCCACATGGTCCGCCATGGCTACCGCCGTCTCTACGCGGAAGATCCGGTCCGCCTGGCGGCGGCGGAGGAGCTCGCGCGGCGCACCTTCGACCTCGCCACCTTCGTGGTCGAGCAGCTCGACCGGCCGCAGGTCGGAGGGCGCTATCCGGGCGAGGACGCCACGGTGGCCTATCACCACGAGTGCCACATGCTGCGCGGCCTGGGCTCCTCGCAGCCGCCGCTCTCCCTGCTGGCCGGGGTCGCCGGGTGCACGGTGGTGCATGCAGAGCACGCCGACCTCTGCTGCGGATTCGGCGGAACCTTCGCGCTCAAGCTCCCCGAGGTCTCCACGGCGATGGCCGACGAGAAGCTCGACCGCGCGCTCGAGGTGGGCGCCGATGCGATCGTCTCAACCGACGTGGGCTGCCTGATGCACCTGGAGGGCCGCGCGCGGCGACGAGGCCTGGACCTGCGGGTCCATCACCTGGTGGACCTGCTCGAGCCCGACGGAGCGCTGTGAGCGCCCGCGTGCACCACCCGGCTCGAGGGGAGCCCGCGCCCGCCGTGACCGTGAACCTGCACCGAGCGGCCGGCAACTGGGCGACCAAGCGGGCGGGCGCCCGCGCCCGGGTCGACTGGGAGGAGTGGCGCGAGCGGGCCCGCGCGGTGCGGGCCGACGCCGTCCGCCACCTGCCCGAGCTGCTCGAGCGCCTCGAGCATCAACTCACCGCGGCCGGCGGCCGCGTCCACCACGCCGCCACGGGCGAGGAGGCCAACGACCATGTAATCCGCATCTGCCGTGAGCACGATGCCACACGGGTGGTCAAGGCAAAGTCGATGACCACCGAGGAGATCGGCCTCAACGAGGCGATGGGCGCGGCCGGGATCCACCCCGTCGAGACCGACCTCGGCGAGTACATCGTGCAGCGCCTCGGCGACCGACCCTCCCACATCCTCGCCCCGGCCGTGCATCTCAGTGCCGCGCAGGTGGCCGAGCTCTTCCAGCGCGAGTCGGGCCAGGCGTTTGACCCCGACGACACCCAGGCGCTGGTTCGCTATGCCCGTGGAGTCCTGCGCGAGCGCTTCCTCGACGCCGAGGTGGGGATCACCGGAGTGAACTTCGCGGTGGCCGAGACCGGAACGCTGATCATCGTCGAGTCCGAGGGCAACATCCGTATGTGCAGCTCGCTGCCGCGCGTGCACATCGCAGTGATGGGTATCGAGAAGGTCCTGCGCGACTGGGAGGGTGCCGCCCACCTCGTGCAGATGCTCCCGCTCGCCGCCCACGGGCACCCCGGCCCGGGATCGACGTCCTTCATCACCGGCCCGGCACGCGAGGGCGACGACGGCCCCGACGAGCTGCACCTCGTACTCGTCGACGACGGGCGCTCGGCCGTGCGGGGCACCGAGTACGAGTCCGCGCTGCACTGCATCCGCTGCGGCGCCTGCCTCTATGCCTGCCCGGTATACCGGCAGATGGGCGGGCACAACTACGGCAGCACCTACACCGGGCCGATCGGCGCGGTCATCACGCCGCTGCTCGAGCAGGGATCGCAGCACAGCGACGAGCTGCCCTGGCTCTCATCGCTGTGCGGGGCCTGTACCGAGGCGTGTCCCGTGAAGATCCCCCTCGACGAGCAGCTCGTGATGCTGCGGGCCGACGGCGCACAGCGGGAGCCTCGGCGGGCCGAGGCCGCCCTGTTCGCGGGCTGGTCGCGGTTGTGGTCGCGCCCGGCGGCCTACCGGGCGACCGCGGCGACGGCCGGCCGCGCGCTGACCCCCCTGTGGTCGCGCCTGGCTCGGGCGGGCGAGTCGGACGGCGAGTGGCAGGCACGCGCTCCGTTCCCGTTCTCTCGCTGGACCGAGACCCGCGATACGCGCGCCCCCGTCGGTGACAGCTTCCATGCCCGCTGGAGGCGCCGCCGTGGAGGCTGAGTCCACCGCCGCCGAGCTCCTGGCCGAGCTCGAGACCGAGATGGCGGCCGTCGGCGGTCGCCTGCACCGGGCGGCCTCGCTGACTGATGCCCGCGACCTCGCGCGCGAGCTGGTCGACGGCGGCACCGTTGCCGCCTGGCCGGACGAGGCGCTACACGGAATCTTCGCTCCCGAAGCCGCGGCGCCCGCGGATGCCGCGGACGTCTCGTTGATCGTCGCCGATGTCGGCATCGCCGGCACCGGCCAGATCGGGTTCGTGCACCGCTCGGGGCGATCGCGCTCGGTCGGACTGCTGCCCGAGCGCCAGATCGCACTGCTGGCCGCCGAGGACGTGGTGGCGGAGGTCGCCCAGGCGTTCGCCCGTCTGTTCGGCCGCGGCGCCTGCCCGGGCAACGTGGTCTTCGTGGCGGGGCCCAGCCGTACCGCAGACATCGAGCAGCGCTCGATCCGGGGCGTCCACGCACCGCGCGAGCTAGACGTCGTCGTTTACAGCTAGATGAACATCCTGGTCACCGGAGCCAGCGGATTCGTCGGATCCGCCCTGATCCCGCGCCTGACTCGCGACGGCCACGCCGTCCGCGCCTATGGCCGATCGGCCGCCCGGGTGCGGGCGGACGTGCCCGTGATCGAGGGCGACGCGGTCGCGGGCAGCGGCCTCGACCAGGCGCTCGAGGGGATCGAGGTCGCCTACTTCCTTATCCACTCGATGGAAGCGGCCGGGGCGGCGGATGCCGGGTCCTTCGCCGACCGCGATCGCCGGGCGGCCGGCGCGTTCGCCCAGGCCGCTGACCGCGCCGGGGTTCGGCGGGTGGTCTATCTGGGCGGCCTGGTGCCCTCCGACGCCCCCGCGTCCGCACACCTGGCCAGCCGCCTCGAGGTCGAGGAGATCCTGCTTGGATCCGTCGAGGAGGGCGTCGCCTTGAGGGCATCCATGATCATCGCGGCGGCGTCACGGTCGTTTCGGTTTCTGGTGCGACTCGTCGAGCGCGTGCCGGTCCTGGCCCTGCCGGCCTGGCGCGCGCATCGCACGCAGCCCATCGACGGTCGCGACGTGGTCGAGTACCTGGGCCGTGCCGGGTCGATGCCGGCGGCGACCGTGGCCGGGCGCTCGTTGGACATCGCGGGCCCCGACGTGCTCGCCTACGGCGCTCTGATCGATCGCATTCGCGACGCCATGCTGGTGGATCGCCCCTCACTGCGCCTGCGCTTCAACGCCACCGCACTCGCGAGCCGGGTGGCCGCCGGGATCGCGGGAGAGGACCACGAGCTGATCGGACCGTTGATGGAGGGATTGGGGTACGACCTCCTTCCGCGCGACGATGCCGCACACGCTTTGGGCGTTCGCCTGCACCGCTTCGATGCCGCGGTCGAGCGCGCGCTGCGCGATTGGGAGGCACGCGAGCCCTTGGCCGCGCGGTGAGCGGCTCGATCGTGAACGGGATACCGTCCGTGCCGTGACCCAAGTCGCCGCATCCATTGACATCGCCGCCCCACCCGAACGGGTGTGGCAGGTGGTGATGGACCCCGATCGGCTGGACGACTGGGTCACCATTCACCGTCGAGTCGGCAAGGTTTCCGATCGCCCGCTGAGGAACGGATCGACGCTCGAGCAGACCCTGTGCCTGCGCGGGCTGAGTGTGAAAGTCCGGTGGACGGTGTCGGAGGCTCGGGCGTTCGAGCTCGCGGTGTGGGAGGGCAGGGGCCCGGCCCGAGCCAAGGCACACACCACGTACCGCCTCTCCCCCGAAGGTAGCCACGGCACCCGGTTTGACTATGAGGTGGAGTTCAAGGCGCCGCTTGGGCCGATCGGCGCCGCGGCCAGCCGCGCGCTCGTGGGCGGAGTGCCTCAGCGGGAGGCCGACAGGACGCTCGCCCGCCTCAGGGCGCTGTTCGAGTCCTAGCGCGTCGTGGGTGTCATTCGGGTGAAAGGTATTACGCCCGAGTATGCTATATGCGATAATACCTTACTTCGCAAATACCTTTGGTACGGTTAACCGTGATCCAAAGTGAAAGGGGTTCCTTGCCCGATTATCTCGAGACGGCCCGCAAGGCGATTCAGGATCAACTCGCAAGCCTGCGGGAGGAAGTGCAACGGCTGGAGGCGGCGCACGCCGCCTTGGACGCAGGTGGAGGCCGCCGCCGCGGGCCGGGCCGCCCACGCGGCAGCGGCAAGGCTTCGGGGCCCACGCGCCGACGCCGCCGTAGCAGCAGCCCGACCCGCGCCGACCAGGCCAACGACCTCGTGCAGGCCAATCCCGGTATCACCATTCCCGAGCTCGCGCAGCGGATGGGGATCAAGCAGAACTACCTCTACCGCGTGCTGCCGACGCTTCAGAAGGAGAAAAAGGTCGTCAAGCGCGGCAAGGGATGGCACCCGGCGGCGCAATCCTGATGTGACCAGCGCGACCGCGGCCAGGTAGGCAGCGGTCGCGCACGCTAGAGAAGACCGAGGCCCTTGACGGTCTCACGCTCCTCGCGCAACTCCGCCACGCTGGCGTCGATGCGTTCCCGGGAGAACTCATCGATCTCAAGTCCCTCGACAATCGTGTACTCGCCGTTTGCGCACGTGCAGGGCACGCCGCACAGCACGCCCTGTTCTACGCCGTAGGCGCCGGCGGAGGGCACGGCCATCGAGACCCAGTCCCCCTCGGGAGTGCCCTGCACCCAGTCCCGGATGTGATCGATGGCCGCGCCCGCGGCCGACGCCGCGCTGGAAGCACCGCGAGCGTCGAGGATGGCGCCGCCGCGCTTGGCCACGGTGGGAATGAAGTCGTCTTCGAGCCATTGGCGATCGCCTACGAGGTCTGAGGCCGCCCGCCCGTTCACCTCGGCATGAAAGATGTCGGGGTACTGCGTGGGCGAATGGTTTCCCCAGATGGTCATGTTGCGCACCGCGGTCACACCCACGCCGGCCTTGGCTGCCAATTGCGCGATGGCCCGATTGTGGTCAAGGCGCATCATTGCGGTGAACCGCTCGTGCGGCACGTCGGGCGCGTTGCTCATCGCGATCAGGGCGTTCGTGTTGGCCGGGTTTCCCACCACCAGGACCCGAACGTCGTCGGCGGCATGGTCGTTGATCGCCTGGCCCTGAGGCTTGAAGATCCCCCCGTTGATTTCCAGGAGGTCGGAGCGCTCCATCCCCTTCGAACGGGGTCGAGCACCCACCAGGAGCACAATGTTGGCGCCCGCGAACGCCTGCTCGGGATCATCGAACACATCGACCCCCGACAAGAGCGGGAACGCGCAGTCGTGCAGCTCCATCGCCGTCCCCTCGGCAGCCTTGACCGCGTCGGGGATCTCGAGCAGGTTGAGGTGCACCGAGGTGCCCTCCCCCAGCATCTGACCGCTGGCGATGCGAAACATCAGCGCGTAGCCGATCTGCCCCGCGGCGCCGGTCACCGCGACGTTGACAGGTGAGTTGCTCATGGCGTGTTCATCTCCTCGATCACGGCGTCGGCGAACTCCGAGGTGCCGACGGCGGTGGGGTCGTCACGGGAGGGCTTGAGGTCATAGGTGACCCTCTCGCCCTTGCGGATCACCTCGGCGATCGCCCGTTCCAGATTTGCGGCGGCCTCGCGCTCGCCGATGTGCTTGAGCAGCAGGACGCCCGAGAGCATCAGCGCCGTTGGGTTCACCCTGTTCTGGCCCTTGTACTTGGGCGCCGAGCCGTGGGTGGCCTCGAACATCGCCGCCTCGGTCCCGATGTTCCCGCCGGGGGCGAGGCCGAGCCCCCCGATCAGGCCGGCGCCGAGGTCGGAGACGATGTCGCCGTAGAGGTTGGGGAGCACGATGACGTCGTACTCCTCGGGGCGCGAGACCAGCTGATTGCAGAGGTTGTCGATGATGCGGTCCTCGAACTCGGTCTCCGGGTGGCGCTGCGCGACCCGGCGCGCCGTCTCCAGGAACAGGCCGTCGGAGAACTTCATGATGTTCGCCTTGTGGGCCGCGGTGACCTTGCGCCTGCCGTTCTCCTGCGCATAGGCGAATGCCGCCTCGACGATCCGCTCCGAGGCGAACTCGGAGATCGGCTTGATCGAGATACCGGAGTGGGGTCGGATCTCCGTCCCCTCCACGTCGGCGACGAACGCGCGCAGCTTCTCTGCGCCCTCGGTGTCCTTCTCGAACTCGATCCCGGCGTAGAGGTCCTCCGTGTTCTCGCGCACGATGACGATGTCGGTCTCGGGGAACCGGGTGCGCACGCCCTCGTAGGCCTTGCAGGGCCGGATGCAGGCGTAGAGGTCGAGCTCCTTGCGCAGGAGCACGTTGACCGAGCGAAACCCCGAGCCGACCGGAGTGGTCGTGGGGCCCTTGATGCCGACCCGGGTGCGTCTGATCGACTCGAGCGTGCGGTCGGGGAACGGGACGCCCTCGTCTCGATAGGCGTCCTCACCGGCGGGGTGCTCGTCCCACTGAAACTGCACCTGCGTGGCGTCGAGCACACGGCGCGTCGCCTCGGCCAGCTCGGGGCCCGTCCCGTCGCCCGGGATGAAGGTGACCTCATGGGCCATGCAGCGCACGTCCTTTCGCCTGCCGAGAGTTCGGGCGGGCGATGCTATCGACGTGCGGGTGAGCCGGTTCTCAGGCGACGCGAGCCTGGTCGGCCACGGACACCGCCGGCGCCACCCGGGCCATGACGGTCAGCGCCGATTCCAGCACCAGGCTGCGCTCATAGGTGACCGCGAAGTCAAAGCGCCGCTCGGGCTCGGGGCCGGTTTCGCCCAGGTCCCGTGCCACCAGCGCGGCCGCGAAGTGCGGGCCGACCACGATCACGTCCCACTCCCCTCTGACCGGGTCGTCGTAGGCCAGGGCGGCGCCCCTGACCCCGGGCGCAGGCTCGAGCGCGATGTCCGCACCCAAGGCGCTCACAAACGCCAGGCGTCCGGCCAGCTCGGTGTAGCGCTCGACCGTCGCCGGCGTGAAGTGACGCGCCTCCTGGAAGGTGCTCAGCAACATCGCCTCCCTCCCCAGGCCCGCCGCCGCCTCTTCGAGCTGGCGCGTGATGGCGAGCAGCAGCGCCTTGGTCCCGGGTCGCGCGTCCCGGCGGCTGGCGACCTGGGCAAACGGCGTCGACGCCGCCGCGGGCGGTGCCGCGCGGATGAGCTCGATGGGGCGTGCGGGCACGGAATGATGCGCGGACAGTTCGCCAGGTCTCCCGAACAGGTAGCCCTGGCCCAGGGAGGCGCCCAGCGAGCGCGCCATGGCCAGGTGGGCGGGCGTCTCGATCCCCTCCGCGAGGATGTGCGCACCGGTCCGCTCGGCCTCCGCGCCGACGGCGCTGTAGATCGCGGCGACATCGGCGGTGGGACGCTCCTGCACGAGGCGCAGGTCGAGCTTGATGACGTCGGGTGCCAAGAGCGGCATGAGAGCGAGCGAGCGCGGGTCCGCGCCAACGTCGTCGATCGCGATCCCCCAGCCGCCGGCGCGCATCCGGCCCAGGACCTCGAGCATCTCCGCCGGGCGGGCGGTCAGTGCACGTTCGGTCACTTCGATGATCAGCCGCTGGCCGCGGCGCGCAGCCGCCTGCCAGTCAGCCTGCAGGTCCGGCGGGCAGGGACTGTCGAGGGCGAGCGGCTCGGCGTTGACGAACAGGGAGAGCTGCGGCGAGAGGTCTGCGGCCTGCGCCCCGCGCACCGCGGCGAGGCGGCACGTCCAATCGAGCTCCTGCAGGCACCCGGCCTCCACGGCCGCGGCAAACAGCCGGTCGGGCCGCTCCAGCGCAGAGCCGCGAGGGCCGCGGGCGAGCGCCTCGTACCCGAGCGTGGTCCCGCTCTGCAGATCGACGATCGGCTGATAGAGCGAACGCACATCGCGAGCGGCCACGACGCGACGCACCTCCTGAAAGGTTGGGATGCCTGGAGGGCGAGTGGGTGATCGGGCCGTGACGTGCATGCTGAAGATCGTCAACCGGTCCCAGCCGCGGCGAACCGGCCGGACGCGGTGATCCCTGTATGCATCGACCGCAACGCGGCCCTCCTCGAGCCAGGCGATCGATGCTCCCCCGTTCGTCGAGGCTCGTGGGCCGACGAGGGCGACCCCTGTGCGACCATCTCGTGATGTTCCGCAGCGGATCGATTCAGCTGGTGCGGATCTTCGGGATCAGGATCGGCGTCAACGCCAGCTGGTTCCTCGTCCTCTTCTTCTTCATCTTCATCCTGTCGAGCTCGTTTCGCAACGTGCTCGATTCCTCGGACGCCGTCGCCTACGGAACCGCCGTCGCCAGCGCGCTGCTGTTCTTCGCCTCGATCATCCTGCACGAGCTCGGTCACGCGCTCGCGGCGCGGAGGGAGGGCATCGAGACGCTCGGCATCGAACTGTGGTTCTTCGGCGGGATCGCCCGCACGGCGCGGGACAGCGACACCCCGGGCCAGGAGTTCAGGATCGCCGCGGCCGGCCCCCTGGTCACGCTCGCGGTCGTGCTGCTCTGCCTCGCCGTGGGCGCCGCGACGGTGGGCTGGCACGACTTCTGGGCGGCGGTGCAGTTCGACAACGACACCAAGGTGACCCCGGCCGTGCTGCTGCTCAGCTGGCTCGCGGAGATCAACACCCTCGTGCTCGCCTTCAACCTGATTCCCGCGTTCCCGCTCGATGGCGGGCGAATCGCCCGGGCGGCCGCGTGGCGAATCACCGGCGATCGCCTGCGGGCGACGCGGATCGCGGCCACCCTCGGGCAGGCGTTCTCTTACCTGCTGATCGGCTACGGCGTGTTCGTGCTGGTGCAGGGCGCACTGGTCAACGGCGTGTGGTTGATCTTTTTGGGCATGTTCCTCGGCCAGGCGGCACGCGGGGCGGTTGCCCAGACCGCCGTGTCCGAGCGGCTGGGAGACGTGACGGTGGCGGACATCATGGACCCCGAGCCGGTGGCGATGCCCGGAGAGCTGACGGCACAACGCGCCCAGGACGAGTTCTTCCTGCGCTACCGCTGGTCGTGGTTTCCGGTGGTTGACGCGAACGGTCGCTTCGTGGGCATCGTGCAGCAGCCACCGGTCGATGCCGCCGTCGACGGCGGCGAGGGCGCGCGCTCGGTCAACGAGCTGATGGACGCCGATGGCGGCGAATGGCGGGTGGACCAGGACGACTCCCTGGAGGCGCTCGTGGGCTCCGAGCCGCTGCGGCGCAACGGCGCCGTCATGGCCGTGGACCCCGACGGGGTCCTGCGCGGCGTGGTGACGATCGAGCAGGTGCGCCGCGCCTTGCAGAGCGCCGTGGCTCCCACGAGCCCGGCCACCTGAGCTCATCCGCCGCCGTCGGACCGGCCCGGGTGGCGGTTGACGGCCGTGACGAACGAATAGGATCGCGGCCATGCCCACCCACGATGTTCTGGTCATCGGCGCCGGCCTGGCCGGCCAGCGAGCCGCACTGGCCGCCGCCGATGAGGGCGCGACCGTGGCCATCCTCAGCAAGGTCCACCCGGTCCGCTCACACTCGAATGCCGCGGCCGGCGGGATCAACGCGGCCCTCACAGCGGAGGACAGCTGGGAGTCCCACGCCTTTGACACCGTGAAGGGCTCGGACTACCTCGGCGACCAGGACGCGATCGAGATCATGTGCCGCGAGGCTCCCGATGAGGTCCTGCACCTCGAGCACCTCGGCGTGACCTTCCACCGTGACGAGTCCGGGCACCTGGGGACCCGTGCGTTCGGCGGTGCGTCGCAGGCCCGGACCTACTACGTCGCCGACATCACCGGCCAGGCCCTGCTGCACGTGCTCTACGAGCAGCTCACCAAGTACCGCGACCGTGTCGACGGCTTCGAAGAGTGGTTCGTGACCTCGCTGCTCACCGACGAGGATGGTCGGTGCACCGGCGCGATCGCACGCTGCATCCGAGACGGGCGCCTCGAGTGCTTCGATGCCAAGGCGGTGATCCAGGCCTCCGGCGGCGCCGGCCAGGTGTTCAAGCCCACCACCAACGCACTCATCTGTACCGGCGACGGGATCGCCCAGTCCTACCGCATCGGCGCCCCGCTGATGGACATGGAGATGATCCAGTATCACCCGACGACGCTGGTGGAGAACGGCTTTCTCATCACCGAGGGAGCCCGCGGAGAGGGGGCCCAGCTCTTCAACAAGGACGGCGAGCGCTTCATGGAGCGCTATGCCCCGAACAAGCTCGACCTCGCTTCCCGCGACGTCGTCTCGCGCGCCGAGCAGACCGAGATCAACGAAGGTCGCGGCGGCGATCCCGACGGCCAGGGCATCTCGCTGGACATCACGCTCGTGCCGCGCAAGCGCATTCTCGAGGCTCTGCGGGAGATCGTGAACATCGGCCGCGACTTCGCCGGCGTCGACATCACGAAGGAGCCGATCACGATTCGCCCCGGGCAGCACTACATCATGGGCGGCGTGCGCACCGACGTCCACGGACAGACCCCGGTACCGGGTCTCTACGCGGCCGGCGAGGTGGCCTGCGTGTCCGTTCACGGCGGCAACCGCCTCGGTGCGAATTCGCTGCTCGACACGCTGATCTTCGGGCGGCGCGCGGGCCAGCACGCGGCGCAACGGGCCGCGCACATGGCCATGCCCTCGAATCCCGACTCCCGTCTGGACGACGAGCGGCGCTGGATCGACTCGATCACCGCGCGCACGCACGACGGTCGCCGCGTCTCAGAGCTCAAGGACGAGCTTGGCACCGCCATGAACCGCTACTGCGCCGTGTTCCGCGACGCCGGCGGGCTGGATCGGTGCCTGGAGATCGTGCGCCGCCTCAAGGAGGAGGCGTCCCGCGCCTACATCGACGATCGCGGCACGGTGTTCAATCAGGACGTGTTGGGCGCGATCGAGCTTTCGTACATGCTCGACTGCGCCGAGGCGATGGTGGTGGGAGCCATCGAGCGCAAGGAGTCGCGCGGCGCCCAGTTCCGCACCGACTTCCCCGAGCGCGACGACGAGCAGTGGCTCAAGCACATCAACATCTCGCAGAATGGGGCGCAGGAGCCCGCGATCAGCTACAGCGACGTCACCATCACCCGATGGCAGCCCGAGGAAAGGACGTATTGATCGCATGCCCGATTACACGCTGAGGATCCGCCGCTACCTGCCCGAGTCGGGCGAGCCGGCGTTCTGGCAGGACTACGCGGTCTCGCTCGACGGCCACCGCTCGGTGCTCGAGGGGATCCTCGCGGTGCGGGCTGAGCAGGACGGCACCGTCGGCATTCGCTGCAGCTGCCGCGCCGCGATCTGCGGCTCCTGCGGCGTCCGGATCAACGGCAAGCCGAGGCTGGCCTGCAACACCCATCTCGAAATGGCCGAGCAGGACGCGCAGGATGGCGCGATCGTCGTCGAGCCGATGGGCAACATGCCCGTGATCAAGGACCTGATCGTCGACATGGACGCGGTGCATTGGAAGAAGGTCAAGCGCATCACGCCCTGGCTGCTGCCCGAGGACGAGCCGCCCGAGCGCGAGTACCTCGTCTCTCACGAGGCGATGGTGGACGTGACGCAGAGCATGGCGTGCATCCAGTGCGGCGCCTGCGTGTCCGATTGCCTGTCCATGGAGGTCGACCCGCTGTTCATCGGGCCCGCGGCCCTGGCCAAGGCCTACCGCTTCGTGGGCGATCCCCGCGACGGTCAACATTTCGAGCGCCTGGAGGACCTAGCCGAGGACCCCCACGGGATCTATGACTGCACCCACTGCTTCAACTGCATCGAAGCATGCCCCAAGGGGGTAGCCCCGATGAGCCAGATCATGCGCCTGCGCCGGATGGCCGGCAGCGACTACGAGATCGACGACCGCAACAATGGAAAGCGGCATGAGACCGCCTTCGTGGACAACGTCGAGCGCAACGGGCTGCTTCACGAAGCCGACCTGCTGCCCGACTCCTACGGCGGCAAGCTGCACCCCCGGACGGTGCCCGAGCTCGTGGACTCGCTGCCGGTGGTGGCCAAGGGACTGGCCCGGGGCAAGATCACGCCGGGCAAGGTGCTGGGCCACCCCCACCGCAAGCAGTTCAAGGGGCTCAAGCGGATCTTCGACGAGGTCGAGGGCCGCGAGCGGCGCTACGAGCTCAACCTCTACATCACCGGCTACGACGACGAGCCGGTGCAGCAGGCGGCGGCGGAGTCCGGTGACGGAGCGCGACAGACGAGCGAAGCGAGGACGGAGGCGTCATGAGGGTCGCCTACTGGCCCGGTTGCGTGAGCCGCGGGTTCACCCCCGAGCTCCACGGCTCGATGGCCAAGGTCGCCCCGCTGCTCGACATTGAGCTGGTAGAGCTCGACCGCGCCAACTGCTGCGGCGCCGGCGTCATCGCCGAGCACAACCAGGAGCTGGCCGACACGCTCAACGCGCGCACCTTCGCGCTGGCCCAGCAGGTCGAGGGCGCGGAGATGATGATGAACATCTGCTCCACCTGCCAGGGCGCGCAAAGCGAGTGCCAAGAGCGCCTCGACGCCCAGGGCGAGTATCGCGAGCAGATCAACGAGAACCTCGCCGGCGAAGGCCTCTCCTACGAGAAGGGCCTCACGAACAAGAACTTCCTCTGGCTGCTGGTCGAGGAGATCGGGCTCGAGAACCTGAAGAAGCGGGTCAAGAGGCCGCTCGAGGGCCTCAAGGTCGGCCCGTTCTACGGCTGCTACATCGTGCGACCGGGCGACCGCATCGGCATCGACGACGACCACCCGCGCGACGAGTACCTGAGCTGGGTCATCGAAGCGCTGGGCGGCACCGTCATCGACTACGCCGGCACGCACAAGTGCTGCGGGTTCCCGATCATCACGATGAACCGGGACGCCTCGTTGCGCCAGGCGGGCCGTCACCTCGGCGACGCGCTCGACGCCGACGCCGACTGCCTCGTGGTGCCCTGCCCGCTCTGCCACCTGAACCTCGACCTGCAGCAGCCGCTGGCCGAGAAGGTCATCGGGCGGCAGCTCGGGATGCCCGTGTTGCATCTCCCGCAGCTGGTCGGGCTCGCGCTCGGGCTC
>JALYZC010000174.1 GCA_030945905.1 Actinomycetota bacterium | reverse complement strand
CGCTCGATCTGCTCGGGACCGTGGGCCAGGGAAGGAAACCAGGCCTCGAACTGCGAGGCGGGCGGATACACGCCACGCGCCAGCAGCGCGCGGCACCATCGCCCGTAGGCGCCAAGGTCACACGCCGTGGCGCCGGCGTAGTCACCGACC
The DNA here is from genome assembly GCA_030945905.1 of Actinomycetota bacterium. Taxonomy (GTDB): domain Bacteria; phylum Actinomycetota; class Thermoleophilia; order Solirubrobacterales; family Solirubrobacteraceae; genus JALYZC01. The sequence goes on along the minus strand of JALYZC010000174.1, from coordinate 37,168 downwards.
GGTTGGTCGGTGAAGAAGACGGTCTGCAGGCCGGGCACTGTCTGAACCTGCACCGCACATCCGGCGCCATCAGCCGCGTCGCGCAGCCCATGGGCGAGGGCCTGCGTGGTGTTGGCCAGCTGGGCGTAGGCGCCAGCGTCCAGGCGCCGCAGCGTGGTCAGCGCCGCCGCGACTGCGAGGGGATTACCCGAAAGTGTCCCGGCCTGATAGACGTCACCCGCGGGGGCGATCTGGTTCATCAGCTCGCGAGCGCCACCGTAGGCCGCGGCCGGCAGCCCGCCGCCGACGATCTTGCCCATCACCGTGAGGTCGGGCCGGACGCCGTAGAGCTCCTGAGCGCCGCCGCGGGCCACGCGGAAGCCGGTGATCACCTCATCGAAGACCAACAGCGCCCCGGAATCGTCCGCGGCCTCGCGCAGCGACTGCAGAAAGCCATCGTGGGCGGGGACCACGCCCATGTTGGCAGGAACCGGCTCGACGAGAATGGCGGCGAAACGGTGGCGGCCGACCGCGTCCCAGACGGCGTCGGCAGCGTTCCAGGGCACGATCACCGTGGCCGCGGTGGCCGCCTCGGGCACCCCGGGACTCGACGGAATCGCCTGGGTGGCCAGACCCGATCCGGCCTCGGCGAGCAGCCCGTCGACGTGGCCGTGGTAAGCGCCGGCGAACTTCAACAGCTTTGTCCGTCCGGTCACCGCGCGCGCGAGGCGGATCGCGCTCATCGCCGCCTCGGTCCCCGAGGAGGTCATGCGCAGCATCTCCACCGACGGGATCCGAGCCGCGACGGTCTCGGCCAGCGCCACCTCCCCCTCGGTGGGCGCGCCGAAGGTGGTTCCGCGCACCGCGGCGCCCTCGATCGCCGCGAGCACCTCGGGGTCACTGTGGCCGAGGATCAGCGGCCCCCACGAGCAGACCCAGTCGACGTACTCGTTGCCGTCCACGTCAGTGAGCATCGCGCCCTGAGCCGAGGCGACGAAGATCGGATCGCGGCCAATCGCGCGCATCGCGCGCACCGGCGAGTTGACCCCACCGGGCAGGACCTCCAGCGCGCGTTGGTACAACGCGGCCGAGCGCACGTCACCGCCAGCCGACAGCGTGTTCACACGCCCGCGTTCTCGCGTTCCCAGGCCCGGTAGTCCGCGGTGAAATACAGCAGCCGGATCTTCTTGAACTCCGTCGAGGAGTAGAGCGTCGAGCGCTCCTCGATGCCGGTGTCGGAGGCGATCGAGTCCAGAATCGCGTCGCACTCCTCCTTGGAGCGGCCGTGAGCCATCGTGAACACCGAGTAGGGCCAATCGGCGTAGGTCGGGCGCTGATAGCAGTGCGAGATTCCCCGGAAGGAGGCCATCCGCGGACCCAGCTCGTGGACACGCTCGGCCGGCACCTCCCAGACCCCCATCCCGTTTGCCGAGAAGCCCGCCCGGCGGTGGAAGAGGATCGCCGCCACCCGGCGCAGCAGGCCGCGCTCGCGCATGGCCGCCAGGTGCTCGAGCAGTCGCGCCACGGTGATGCCCAGCTCCTTGGCCGCCGGTACGTATGGCTCCTCGCACACCGGCATGTCGCCCTGCGTGGCGCGCACCACGGCCACGTCGAAGTCGTCGTAGGCCTGGCGCTCGAGCTCGATCGGCTCCTGCGCGACGCCGGCGCTGGCCAACGACTTCGTGTCGCCCTGCATCTCGAGGTCCATGCGGATCTTGAACAGCTTGAGCGTCGGCAGCTGCCGGATCGACTCGGCGCCGGTCAGCGACTGGAGCACGTCGAGCGTGCCGTCGAGCCCGAGGCGCGAGTCCTCCTCCACCGCGAGCGTGAACCACAGGTTGAACTCGTGGTTGCGCAGATAGTTGTGTGAGACGCCGGGGTGAGCGTTGATGACCTCCGCCGCCCGGTGGGGGAACTCGGGATCGACCTTGGCCGCCACGAGCATCGAGCCGTAGCCGAAGGCGCGCGTGTCGTAGATGGGGGTGACCTGGCGGATGATGCGGTCATCGAGCAGTCGGCGTACACGTTGAAGGACCTCGTCCTCCGCCATGCCCGCGAGCTCGGCGACGCGACCATAGGGCCGAGGCTCGAGCGGAAACTTCGACTGCATGAGATCCAACAGCTGCTTGTCGCGCTCGTCCAGCGCCACCGCGGCGCCGTCCTTGCGCGAGCGCAGCTTGGGAACCGCCGTCAACGCTCGGCCAGCCACCGTCCCACCTCCTTCGCGTGGTAGCTGATGACGATGTCCGCGCCCGCCCGCCTAATGCCGGTCAACGCCTCGAGCACCGCCGCGCGCTCGTCGAGGCATCCTGCCGCCGCCGCCGCCTTGACCATCGCGTACTCCCCGCTGACGTTGAACGCGGCGACGGGTACCTCGGTGGCCTCGCGCACGCGGCGGATCACGTCGAGATAGGCCAGCGCAGGCTTGACCATCACCGCGTCGGCGCCCTCCTCCACATCGAGCCTGGCCTCGCGCACCGCTTCGCGTGCGTTGGCCGGGTCCATCTGGTACGTGCGGCGATCGCCGAAGGCGGGCGTCGACTCCGCCGCTTCGCGGAACGGGCCATAGAACGCGGAAGCGTACTTGGCCGAGTAGGCGAGGATGGACCGGTCGGAGAAGCCTTCGTGATCCAGCTCGATCCGGATCGATCCCACGCGACCATCCATCATGTCGCTGGGCGCGATCACGTCCGCGCCCGCCCGCGCCTGGGAGATCGCAGCGCGCGCGAGCAGGTCGAGGGTGGCGTCGTTGTCCACCTGGCCATCGTCGCGCACCACACCGCAGTGCCCGTGCTCGGTGTACTCGCACAGGCACACATCGGTGATAACCACGAGATCGGGGTGGGCGTCCTTGATCGCCCGGGTGGCAAGCTGGACCACGCCCTCGTCGTCGTAGGCCCCCGAGCCCTCAGCGTCCTTCTCCGCCGGCACGCCGAACAGCAGGACCGCCGGGACGCCGACCGCGGCCGCCGCGCCGGCCTCTTCGACGGCGTGGGAGATCGACAGCCGGTCGATCCCCGGCATCGCGGCGATCGGCTCCCGGCGCTCGGCGCCGTGGACGACGAACATCGGATAGACGAGCCGCCGAACATCGAGGTCGGACTCCCGCACGAGGTCGCGCAGGACGCCGCTCTTGCGCAGCCGGCGCGGCCGCGTTTGCGGAAAGGCCATTGGCACGAGGATACCGGCGGCCTGGCGCGGGCCCGACGAGGCCACCTTCCAACCGTCGCCTCCGCGCGCCCCAACTTGCGGGACACAAAGGCGAATCAGTGGGACTGATCGTCGACCACAGTTCGGCCGAACCGCCGCGCTGCGAGGTCATCTGGGCGCAGCCAGTAATAGAGGCGACCGAGGTCCCCCCACATCATCCCGGCGGCGTCGTCGGAGTCGACCTGCAGGAGCAGCGTCGGCTGCTCCCCGCTATCGCGCGGGTCGTTCTGGACAAGATCGGGGTGGCCGAGCGTGCGATGGCGGGGGCCGTCGTCCGAATCTGCGGCAACCGTCTGGTACTTCTCGCGTTGCTCGGCTGAGAGCCAGCTTGGCGCAGAGGAGGGAAGCGTGAGCTCGGTCCTTGCGTTCAGGGCAACACCGCGATAGCGCTGATAGTTGGGAAGCTCCTCGGGAGGGTCGAGGCGCGCAAGGACGGCCCCGGGCTCGGTAAAGGCAACGTGGCACACGCTTTCCCCGGTGCCTTCGAAGAAGAACGAGAGAAGACCGGCCGGGGGAAGGACGTCCTCCCAGAGCAAGGGCTCGAGCTCGGCGAGCTTGACCTGTGCCACGAACGACAACGGCCGCTCGCCGCGGCTCGGCCAGGCCGAGCCGGTCGGCAGGTCGGGGCAACCGCCAAGCTTGGTCGTGCCGACGGGCACGTGAGCGTCGAACCCGGGTTGCGGCGGCTCCGCATTCCTGCCCCAGGCGAGCACGAGCCCGTCCGCCCGGAGCGCGAGGTGTCGGGAGATCGCCTCACAACGGCCGAGGAGTCGCATCACCACGGGCGCGGTCGTGTCCTCTGCGCCGCCATCACCCAGCTGGCCCTCGTAGTTCCAGCCCCAGCCCGCAACAGAGCCGTCCTCCCGCAAGGCGAAGCTCGATCCGTCGCCCGCGGCGATCGCCCTCACCCGGCCGCCCAGGCCGGCCACCTGCGCTGGCGTGGCTCCAGGCGCCGTCGTGCCGTCGCCGAGCTGACCGAAGGAATTCATACCCCACGCCAGCACCAATCCGTCGGCGGTGAGGGCGAGGCTGTGGTAGTCACCCGCCGAGATCGCCGTGATGCGGGCGAGGCCAGTCACCTGCTCCGGCCTCAACCGATTCATCGCAGTCCCATCGCCGAGCTGACCGAAAGCATTCAATCCCCAGGCGAGCACCGTTCCATTCGACCTGAGCGCCAAGCGATGGTGGCGACCGGTGGCGATGGCGACGACCCCTCGGCTCAGTCCGGGGAGCGAAACAGGGCCGTCGGGGATCGCGTCGATGCCGAGCTGGTCCCCCGCGCTCAGGCCCCAGCCCACGACGGAGCCGTCGGCTCGGAGCGCCAGGCTGAGCTTTTCGCCGGCGGCGATCCCCGCCGCGCCGCCACCGAGGTCGTTGACCGGAGTCGGCGTGCGTCTGTCCTCCCTGGTTCCATCTCCGAGCTGCCCGTACGTGTTGTTTCCCCAGGCGAGCACAGAGCCGGACGAGGTGAGGGCAAGGCTGTGGCCTTGGCCCGCCGAGACGACAGTCACTCCATCAAGGCCCGCGACCGGCACGGGAGCACGTCTGTCGGTCCTCGTGCCATCCCCGAGCTGACCGCTCTCGTTGGCGCCCCAAGCGACGACCGTGCCGTCGCGGCGCGCCACGAGGTTGTGATAGCCGCTACCGGCGATCGCCCAGACGCCGCCTTCCAGCCCCGGGACGACGGCGGGGGCGGGATAGGCCGAGACGGCTTCGCGAGGCCCGTCCTCCGGGCAAAGGCGAATCGAAGGCGCGGCGAGGTGAACGAGCGCATCCGCCCCACCTTCGAGCCCGGCCCTGGCGAGTCGGCCGCGAAGCTCCGCTTCAGCGCTGGGCATCCCGGCAAGTGTGCCAGACGTATTTCACAGTCAATGAGTGGCTGCGCGCCTGACTGCGCTTTACGCGAAGCGCCGCATAGCCACTCGCGCGATAGCGGTGAACGCGACGCTGAGCACGAGAAGGTGGAGCAGGGGGAGGACGAGGCTCTGCCCGGAGTCGTTGAGGGCGCGATCCATCGCCTGCAGGGCCGGCTTGAACGGAAACAGCGCGGAGACCACGCGAACCACGTCGTACACGCCGGTGGCCACGGCGCCGCTGGGCACCAGTGCGAGAAAGGCGATCGGAAGCGAGAGCAGGAAGGAGAGCAGGGACGCGGCTCGCACCTCACGGGTCAGGCATCCGATCGCCGCACCCAGGGCTCCGAACGCCACGGCTCCCACCGCGAGAGCGGCGAGCCAGAAGGGGAAGCGGCTCCAGTCCAGTGAGACGAACAGGCCGATTCCCATGAGCATGGTCAACGAGGTGGCAAATGCGCACGCGGCCGAAAGGCCGATCTTCTCCACCAGCAGGCCGATGCGCGAGACCAGGCCGCGTACGAGCCGGAGAAACGTGTTCTCCTCGCGCTCCAATGCGAGCATGCCGGCGGCCAGCAGGATGGTCACGAACATCAGTGAGACCGTGACGGAGACCGCCACCCCGAAGGCGTCCAGCGGGGTGCGCTTGCCGTTGATGGTGGTGCGCTTGACCTGCACGGGCTGGCTCACCGTGCCCAAGACCTCGTTGGAGACCGTCAGGTTGCCGATCGCGAGCCCTGCGAACTCGCTGACCTTCTCGAGCGCGATGCGGTTCGAGGAGTTCTTGGGAAGCGTCGCGATGGTCGCGTCGAGCAGTTGCTTGGTCTTGCGCAGCCCCAGGATGTTGAGCGTGCGTCCCAGCACCTCGAAGGACCCGCCGTTCTCCAGCAGCTTGATGTCCCCGATCGCGATCTCCTTGAAGCGCTGGGCCAGCGCGGAGTTCGCCTCGGCCAGGCGCGCGGAGATCGTCGTATCCACAAAGCGGCCTTTGACCGGGTCCTCGTTGTTGTAGATCACCTCGACCTCGGCACTCTTGAGGCCGCTGGCCAGGCGCTCCGCGACGTCGGCGGGGACGATGAGCGCCGCCCTCGCCTCCCCCGAGCGCACCTTGGCCAGCGCCGCCTCGCGCGACTTGACCTGGATCGGCGTCACTGACTTGAACAACTCGGCCGTGTACTTGGAGGTGTCGACCTTCTGGCCTCCGAGGTCGATCGTGCTCTGTGATGGAGGGACCAGGTTCGCGAATGCCACGTGGGGCTTCTGCGGTCCGCGCGACAGCGCGAAGCCGATCAGCAGGGCGATCGCCACCGGGTAGATGACGAGCAGGGACACCAGCAGCGGCGAGCGCCGGAGGATCTGCAGGTCCTTGAGCAGGAGCCAGCGCACGCGGCGGCCTAGTGACCGCGCTCGCGCAGGAAGGTCACGAAGGCCGCCTCGAAGTCGGGGTCGCTCGCAGCGACCGTCTGCTCGAGCGCGGCGGGCGTGCCGTCGAAGAGCAGTTCCCCGTCCGCGAGGACCAGGACGCGGTCGGCATAGCGCTCGGCCTCCTGCACGTTGTGCGTCGAGTAGATCACCGTCGTCCCGTGCGCGGTGAGCCCGCCGATGAACTCCCACAGGCGCTCGCGCTGGCGGGGATCCAGCGACGAGGACGGCTCGTCGAGCAGCAGGACCGAGGGATCGCCCACCAGCCCCACGGCGATGTTGACGCGCTGCCGGTTGCCGCCGGAGAGGTGGCCCACCTCGTCGTCGACGCGGTCCTCCAACCCGGCCTGCGCGAGCATGCGACAGACCACACGCTCCGGATCGGCCGCGCCCTCCAGGCGGGCGAACAGGCGCAGGTTCTCGGCTACCGAGAGCTTGGCGTAGATCGCGGAGTGCTGGGGGACCCAGCCCGTGCCGCCGCCGGCGGCTTCGGTGCTCCCCGACGTCGCGGGTGCAATACCGGCGAGGATCGAGAGCAGCGTCGTCTTGCCCGCTCCGTTGGGGCCGATGATCGCGACGAGCTCCCCAGGCTGGACATCAAAGCTGACGTTGCGCAACGCATCGCGCTCGCCGTAGCGCTTGCTCAGCTTCAGCGCCCGCAGCGAGGCCGGGCTGACCGGCGTCGTGCTGGCAGGGCTCGCCATCTCCAGGACCTTAGATGGTGGGGTAGCCCGGAAGGCCGAGTGCGGCGACCGTCAACTCCGAGCGCCGACGCGGGGGGTTTGCGGCGCGCCGCAGCTCGGGCAGTTCGCGGCACCGATCTGCACGTCGGAGCCGCAGCCCGGACATGGCCGCCCGGAGGTGGACTCGAGAGGCAGCGCCCCCGCCAGCGCCGGCGTCGCCGGAGCCCATGGCTCGAAGACGAGGTGGCGGCGCAGATAGAGCACCGTCTCACGCAGGATGGCGGTGACCGGCAGCGCAACGAGCGCGCCCAGGATTCCGTAGAGCTGGGCGCCGAGGAGCAGGGCGAGGATGATGATCAGCGGGTTGATGCGCAGCGAGTGACCGAAGACCTGCGGCGCGACGATGTGTCCCTCGAGCTGCTGCAGCGCGACCACCAGCAGCACCACCCAGATCGCGGTGACCGGGTCGCCGAACAGAGCGACAAGGACCGGTGGAAGCGCACCGAGCACCGGCCCCAAAAAGGGGACGGCTTCCATCAGGCCGTAGAAGACCCCGAAGAACAACGCATACCGCTGCCCGTCGGGGAAGATGCCCACCACGCCGAAGAGCCACAACGCAACCCCGGCGCTCACCCCCATCGTCACGCTGAAGATCAGCTGCCCGCGGACGTAGCCGGCGACCGCCCTCTGCACCCGCAGGGCGAAGTCGTCCTCCACTGAGCCGTCCCCGGCCGGCATCACCGACCGCACCAAACGCCCGATGGACTCGGCGTAGACAAGCATGTAGATCGAGATCACCAGGACCAGGACGAATGCGAAGCCTCCTTCCACCACCCGCTGCAGGATGTCGCGGCCGAACGAGACCAGCGACCCCGACTGCTTGAGCACGCCGCGCTGAAGCGTCTGCAGCGCGGTCCTGCCCTGATCCTTGATCCGAACGTTGATTCCCTCCCTTCTCAGCGAGGTCTGCACCTCGGCCAGGCTGCCGTTCGCCGAATCGACCAGCTTGGGGACGTCGCGCTGGAAGCGCTGGACCTGGTCGGTCACCGGGTTGATGAGCACGACCACCACTCCCGCGAACAGGAGGAAGAATCCGATATACACGGCAAACACCGCGACACCGTGCGGAAGCCTCGCCTTGCGGTGCATGAGCTTGACGAGGGGATTGAGGATCAGCGCGATGACGCCCGCGACGAGGAAGATCAGCAGCACGACGCCCGCCGCCCGGGCCAAGGCCCACAGCCCGAGCAGGCTCAGCGGCAGCAGCACGAGCTGCACCCATCGAGGGACCACGATCCGCTGGGCGATGCTGGGCGGGGATGGGTGCGGGTCGCTCGCGGGGAGCGCCTCGGTGGCGGGCTCCGGGCGCGGCGCGTCCGGCTGGTCGCCTGGCCGGGCTGACTGCTCGTCGCTCACGATGACGCCTGCTCCTTCGCTGGAAAGTACGCGATACCTGGGAGAAGGTAAGCAGGCATGAGGCTTCTCTTCGTGGGCGACGTGGTCGGCGGCCTCGGGCGCCGCGCCCTGCGGGCCCTGCTTCCGGAGCTGCGCGAGCGCTACGAGCTCGACTTCGTGATCGCCAACGGGGAGAACGCCGCCGGCGGAGTGGGCATCACACCGAAGGTCGCCGACCAGCTCTTTGCGGTGGGCGTCGACGTCATCACACTCGGCAACCACGCCTACCGCCACCGGGACGTCTACGGCTATCTCGATGATCAGCCCAACATCCTCCGGCCCGCCAACTTCCTCGCCAGCCAGCCTGGGCACGGCGCCTGCGTGGTGGCGCGCGGCGGGATCCGGCTCGGCGTGGTCAACCTCTCGGGCAACCTGTTCCTGAAGGCCGGGCGTGCGGCGTTCCCCGAAGCCGACACGCAGCTCGAGAAGCTCGATGGACGCGTCGATCACATCCTCGTCGACATGCACGCGGAGGCGACCAGCGAGAAAGTTGGTATGGGGTGGTACCTCGACGGACGGGTGACCGCCGTGGTCGGAACCCACACCCATGTGCCCACCGCGGACGCACGGGTGCTTCCCGGCGGGACGGCCTACATCACCGATGTGGGGATGACGGGGCCGCGCGGCGGCGTCATCGGCGTCAATCGCCGGCAGGCCGTCGAGGCGCTGGTAACCCAGCTACCCGTGCGCTTCGAGGTCTCCGAAGAGGATCCGTGGCTGATGGCGGTGCTGATCACGGCGTCGCAACCCATGCGTGCGGACGACATCGAGCCGGTCCTGCGAGCCGCGCCAGCGTGAGACCCAACGCGCCGAGCAGGGTCGCGTTTCGCAATGCCACCAGGGCGATCACGCCGGTGTCCTCTCGCACGAGATCCATGTAGCGCGCGGGAAACTCGAGTTGGGTGAGCGCGACCGCGGCCAGGAGCAGCACGGCCAGCGTCCGCTCGCCCATGGCCCAGGCCAGCGCCGCGAACGGCACGACCCAGATCGTGAACTGCGGCGAGAGCACCTTGCCGAGCGACAGGAAGGCCAGCAGGGCGGCCAGCGAGCCCAGCACCAGCGACCGTTCGCCGGCCGGTGCGCGGCGGACGAGACTGCACACGGTCAGCAGGGCGGCCGCCAGCAGCACCGCGAAAGCCGCCTCCACCGTGGGCGCGTCTCCGTCCACCAGGCCGTTGGAACCATGGCTGTCGGGCACCGTGGTGGTGCCCGTCACGTGTGAGCCGCCCAGTGCGAAGAGGAGCGTCGCCGGGGTGGACTCGATCTGCACCGGGCGCTCGAGCTGGTAGGCGTAGGCGTCGAGCTCCCCGCGCCCCAGGAACGGCAGCGAGACGAGCGCCACGACCGCTGCGAACACCGCCACACCCCGCCTGGCCCCCTGACGCCGTCCCGCGAGCATCCAGACGATGGCCACCGGCAGGAGCAGCGCCGGGAGCAGCTTGGTCATGGCTCCGGCGCCGAGCAGCCCGAAGCCCAGGGCAGGGCGACCGCGGGTCAGAGCCACGAGCGCGGCCAGCGCCAGGGCCAGCGCCGCCAGATCGAAGTGGGTCCGCACCATCGCCCCGGTGAGCAGCGGCGCGAGGGCGACGATCCACGCAGCGGACCGCTGTCCGTCGCGGGCGATCCGGACAGTGAGGACGAGCACGGCCGCTCCCGCGGCCAGCATGAGCAGGCCGAAGGTGATCGGGTAGGTGTCCGGTCCGGTACCCACCAGACCCGCGCCGACGATCGGCGCGAGCGCCAGCGGCGGGTACTCGAAGGCGAAGTCGAGGTAGGGCTGATGCCCGGTGAGCACCTGATCGGCGTCGTGGGCGTAGACGAAGAGGTCCGTCACGCGCGTGTCGGCGGTGGGTCCGACGGTGGTGGCCGCCACGCCGATGAGCACGAGCGCCAGGACGGGTGCGAGCAGGGATCGGGCGCCCATCACGCGGCGCGGTGCGGCGCGGGCTCACCGTAGCGCCCGAACAGGGCGACCAGCACGAACGGCAGAAACCAGACGATGTAGAGGTAGAACCAGTGCGTGACGCCCAGTTCGAGCGCGATGGTCACCGCCCCGGCCAGTGCCGCCAGCCCGATGAGATCGCGCCGACGCGGTATCACCGCCACCGCCAATGCGAACCCCGTGGCCGCCGCCTGCACGGCGGTCTGCAGCCAGTCGATCCCTCCGTACAGGCCCCAAACCGAGAAAGGCGAGCCGCGGGAGCGCTGGAAATCCAGTGTCCGTTCGTAGAAGGCACGCCACTCGTCCCCGGCGATCACGGGCGCCAGAGCAATCGCGCCGGCGGCGAGGAAGCCCAGGATGAACAGCGCGGCGGTGCGGGCTCGCCCCGTCAGGCCCACGCCAGGGGGCCCTGCGGTCGCGAACAGCGGAGCGAGGATCAGCGGGGCGAACTTCGTCAGCCCCGCGAGCGCGATGGCGCCGCCGCGGAGGAGGGGTCGCGAGGCCGCGAGCAGCGCCGCCACCCCGAGGAGGGCGAGCAGCGAGTCGTTGCTGTTCGAATTCGAGACGAACAGGGTGAAGGGGTTGGCCGCCCAGCCGTAGGCGAGGACGACGCCGAGCGTCGGACCGCGGATCCGCCGCCCCAGCAGCCACAGGCCCAGCATGGTCAGCAGGTCGAACGCGACCGCCGCCGTGTGCACCGCGGGGAGGTCATCCCAGTGACCGCTCCATCCCAGGACCGCCCGGAAAGGCACGTAGGCGTAGTAGTTGACCGGCCCGTAGGTATCGCCGTGTTGGTTGTCCGCCGGAAACGATCCGTACAGGCGCGCCCCGTCAGTCAGGCGCTGCGCCCCGATGACGCCGGCGTAGCCGACGTCGATCACGTTGGAGTTGGTGACGTTGAGTCCCACCCGAAAGCCGACGAGGAAGACGATCGCCACCGCCAGCCATGACACGGGCACGAGGAGGCGCAGCGGCTCCAGCGGCCGCCGGGCCGTCGACGGGCGGGCGATCACCACCATGCGGACCAGCAGGTAGACGAGCGGCGGATAGGCGAGCGGGACGGACAGGCCGATGCGCCCGTCCGAGAAGAAGGCCAGCGACACCGAGAACGCCAGCAGCGCCAGCAGGTCCAGGTGCAGCAGTCGCAGCGGCCGGCGCGGAGTGACGAAAGGCGCCAGGAAGAGCACGCAGAGCGGGAGCCACACGTACAGCGCCCCCGCCTTGCGTCCGAATGCACCCGAATACCCGCGCGCCATCGTCCATGCGACCTGGAATCCCGTCCAGTGCTCGAGCACCGCTCCGCTGCGGTCGTCGATCTCCACCTGGGCGATCTCCTTGGCCGGCGCGCGACCATGCGCCCGCGCGTAGTAGGAGACCTGCCAACGATCCGGTCCCTTGACGAACGCCGTGCGGGTGGCCCCCGGATGGCTACGCAGTGTGCGCCGCACGTCGGGCAGGCGATCAGCGATCGCCTGGACCTGGCGGGGGGAGAGAACCCGACCTGCAGGAGCCCGATCCGGGAAGAGCGGGCGCCTGAGCGCGGTGGCGTCGGTGACCGCCGACCCCGGTGTCTGCGAGGCGGCCGAGGCCGGCGGTGCGCCCAGAAGGCAGACGGTGAGCGCTGCGAGGACGGCGACGACGGCCGCGGCGGGCGCCGCCCGGCGGGTCAGGCGCGAAAGCTCCAGAGCTTGTTGCCGACGAAGTTCAGCGGCGTGGCGGTGACGATGGCCACGGCCTGGGCCATCACTTTCGGCCAGTGCAGACCCCCGACCATCGCCTCGAGCATGATCAGGCTGAACAGAAAGGCGACGCCGCTGACCACGAAGAAGCGTGCGGCCTGAAAGCCGGCGTGGCCGGCGCGGGCGTCGAACGTCCAGCGGCGGTTCCAATAGAAGTTGTTGGTCACGGCGACGGCGAAGGCAACGGTGCCGGCCGCGAGATAGTGGAGCCCCAGCGCGTTCAGGCACAGCGCGTAGGTCGCGAGGTTGACGACGTACCCGCTCGCGCCGACCGCGCAGAAGCGCATGAGCGCGAGCCAGTTGTGCGGCCGCGACATCCCGTGGCGCACGCGCCGGTGCAGGGCCGGCTGCACGGCTGTGGCCTGGTCGAGCATCGCAGCAGGGTAGCGGGCCGCACGCGTCCGGCGAGGGTCAGGAAAGGCCGAAGTGGCCGCGCACCATCGGGGCGATGTCCCGGAGGCTCCATTGCCGGCGCTCGTCGCGGGATCCCGGACCGGCTCCGACGCACAGCAGCGTTCCCAGCGAGTCGCCCCGGTGCAGGGAGCCGTGGCTGCCGCCGCCGACGTGATCCACACCGCCCCAATCGGTGAACTCGTATCCCGGCACCGCGGACAGGAGGACCTCCCCCGCGTTCTCACAGTGCAGGGCCGACCACAAGCGGCCCAACGCGTCCGGATATTCCTCGCTGTACAGCGTGCCGTCCTCCACCCGGGCGCCCACCGCCGCCAGGTCCCCCTGAAAGCTCCAGCGGTGGCCCGCCAGGTCGGCCGCACCGGTCCCGGGTGCAAAGCGCAGCTCCCCGCGCGGACTCCACACCACCGCCTCCTCACCGGCGCGGCGGATGACCAGGTCCACGCCCTCGATGCGCTCTGCCAATCGCGCCGCGCGGCGAGTCAGGCGCTCGCGGTGATCCTCGTCGAGCACATAGACCATCCCCGACCGCCAGCCCGGGCACACCGCGATGTGCGCAAGCTCGGGCCGAGGATCGTTGGGGGCGAGCACCCGCAGGTCGGCGAACCCGCTTCGCAGGGAGGCGCGGTGCTCGATCGGACTGTGCGAGTGATCGGCCATCACAATGATCGCGTGCTCCTCCAGGAACGCATCGATCCCCCCGCCCGCGTTCACCAGGCGCTCGAGCTGAGCGTCGGCCAGGATCAGTGACTGCACCTGTCCATCCGGTCCCGTCCGGTGGGAGTGGGTGTCGTTGTCGGGCAGCGAGAGCAGGAGGAAGTCGAACAGGTCGTGCTCGACGAGAAAGGCGCCCACGCAGCCGGCATGCTGGTCGCGGGCCCCGGGGAGGCCCAGCTGCGAGCGACAGCCCGTCTCGCGGCTGGCGAACAGGTCGGCGTAGAAGAGCTCGCGCGGGCCCCACACCGCGTGGCGGAACAGGGTGGCGGCGACCAGGCGCGCCAGCGCGCTCTCCCCTGAGGCCTCGTGGCGGTGGCGCCCGCGGTACATCAGGAAGGTCGTCCCCGCGGTCCGCACCCCGGCATCGTCGAGGGACTCGAAGATCGTGGGGGTGGTGCGCGACAGGTGGCCCAGGTTGAGGTTGTAGATCGTGTCGGTGAGCGACCGTCCAATCCCGAACGAGCGCGTCGCCTGAAGGCTCGAGCCGTACTCGACATAGCGCGCCTCCGAACGCAGGTACCAGTTCATGCCGGGGATGCGATGCTGGTCCGGCCCTGTGCCGGTGACGATGCTCGCCGTGCATACCGGCGTGACCGATGGAAACGCAGCCACGCAGTCGTCGATGTAGACGCCGCGCTCCATGAGCGCCGCCAACGTCGGCGCGGTGCCTTCGGCGATCCCCTGCTCCAGCGCCGCGGGGGCCAGCCCGTCGATCACGGCGAGCACGAGCTTGGGCGGCGCCATCAGACGGTGATCAAGCCCGCGCCCGCTGCCCTCACCGCAGCACCCGCAAGCCGGCGAACTTCTCGCCGGAACGGCGGCGGCGGCGCACGATGATCCACACGGCGAATCCGAGGGTCACGATCGACAGCGGAGGCAGCAGGATCGCCGCCGCAGCCAGCAGCAGCGACGTGCCGTCGGCATAGGCCGGCAGCGCCGCCCGCGCCGATGAGTCGAGACGCGCCGCCGCCCCGGTGAAGATGCCTCGCGCGGCGATCTGTCCCACCGCGGCACAGGCAAGGCCCCCCAGCAGCCCCGGCCAGGCTATCTCGCCGGCGTCGGCGAGCGAGCCCGCGAAGAGCAGGGCGCCAATGCCGATGCCGATCCCCGCCACCGCCGCGCCCAGAGGGCCGGGCTCGAACGCCGCGGTCCGGCGCCGGCGCTCGACCAGGACCACGAGGACGACGCCCACGAGCACGGCAAGCAGGAACGCGGGCTGCTCGAGGAACGCGTAATCGGTGTGGTCGAAGTCGATCCAGAACAGGTTCGCCGTCGCCACCGCGCCCGCCAGCAGGGCGGGGAGGAACGGGCGAACGCCGCAGGCGACGGCGAGGCCGATGCCCTGAGCGATGGCAAAAGCGAGGTCCACGTTGCGCTAGCTTGAGAGGGCGCATGACGATAGACGACCGACCGAGGAATCCGGGCGTCAGCGGCGAAGCGAGCGCCATGGACGCGTCCCGGCGCCACCGGGCGGGCGTGCAGCGGCGAGGGTCTCCACCCCCGCGTGGTGAGCCCACGCGGCGCGACCTCGAGCGCTACGCCGGCCTGTTCGCGCAGCGAACGAAGGTCATGAAGTCCTCCGCGATGCGCGATCTCATGGCGATCACCGAGCGCGAGGACGTGATCTCGCTGGCCGGAGGGCTCCCCGACACCTCCACCTTCCCCCCGGCGAGCTTCGCGGCGCTCATGGAGCAGGTGGCCGGCCGGTCGTGCGCCCGTGCACTGCAGTACGGGCCGACCGAGGGCCTCGAAGCGGTCAAGGAGTGCGTGACCGCCGTGATGGCTGAAGAAGGGATCGTGGACATCGACACCGACGACGTCCTGGTGACCACCGGCGGCCAGCAGGTCATCGACCTGATGTGCAAGACGCTGATCGACCCCGGCGACGTGATCGTGGCCGAGGCACCGACCTACCCAGGGGCGGTGCCGGCGTTCTGCGCCTATGAGGCCGAGGTCGTGCAGATCGAAATGGACGGCGACGGAATGCGCGTCGACGAGCTCGAGGCGACGCTGGACCGCCTCGACCGTGAAGGTCGCAGACCGAAGTTCATCTACACGGTGCCGACCTTTCAGAACCCGGCCGGGGTGACGCTCTCGCTGCCCCGGCGCGAGCGCCTGGTCGCGCTGGCCCACGAGCGCGAGCTGCTGGTCCTCGAAGACAATCCCTACGGCCTCCTGCGCTACGAAGGCGATCCGATTCCGACGCTGCGCTCCATCGACGGCGGCGAGTTCGTCGTCTATCTGGGCACGTTCTCCAAGATCCTCTCCCCCGGGATCCGCCTGGGCTGGACGGTGGCTCCCCGCCCGGTACTGGAGAAGATGAACCTCGGCAAGCAGTCGGCTGACCTGTGCTCGTCCTCCATGACCCAGCATTTCGTCGCCGCCTACTTCGAGGGGGGGCGCTGGCGCGAATACGTGCGCTCGCTGTCGGAGATCTATCGCCGCCGGCGCGACACCATGCTCGACGCTCTCGCCGAGCATCTGCCGCGCGAGGCGCAATGGACGCATCCGCAGGGAGGCCTGTTCATCTGGGTGACGCTGCCCGACTACATCGACACGACGGACCTGCTGGCGCGGGCGCTCTCGGCCGAGAACGTCGCGTTCGTACCGGGACGCGCCGCCTACCTGGACGGGCGGGGCGGCTCGTCGATGCGGCTGAACTTCTCCGGCGTCGGTGAGGACGAGATCCGTGAGGGCGTGCGCCGCATCGGCAAGGTCGTGCGCGAGCAGGTCGGCCTGTACGGCACGCTCACCGGGGCCTCCACCGTTCCGGCTCCGCAGCGCGATCCGGCACCCGCGGGGACGGATCCCGCCCTGGCCGAGGTGCTGCAGCTGCCCGAGCGCGAGCGGCCGGAGCGCAGCGATCGACGCAAGGGCGCCGATCGATAGATGACCTGCGTCGCGGTCCTCAAGGGCGGGCGCTCACTCGAGCGACATGTGTCGCTGCGCTCGGGAGCGCGTGTGGCGGACGCCCTCGCCCATCTCGGCCACGACGTGGTCTCGATCGACGTCGACGCCGACCTGGTGCAGCGGCTGCGCGACGCGGCCCCCGACGTGGCGTTCGTGGCCCTGCACGGTCCCTTTGGCGAGGACGGAACCGTCCAGGAGCTGCTCGAGGTGATCGGCCTGCCCTACACGGCGTCCGGCGTCTTCGCCTGCATCCGCTGCTCGGACAAGGTGCTGGCCAAGCACGCGATGCGCGACGCGGGTATCCCCACCCCCGACTTCTACGCGTTCAACGAGACGGCATTTCGCGAGCTCGGCGCCGCCGGTGCGCTGCCCGACATCGAGGACCGACTCGAGTTCCCCATCGTCGTCAAGCCGGCGAGCCAGGGATCGGCATTGGGGATCAAGTTCGCCCGCAGGGCCGCCGACGTGCCCGCGGCGCTCGTGGCCGCCTTCTCCTATGGCGACAAGGTTCTGCTCGAGCGCTACGTGTCCGGTCGCGACCTCGCGGTGTCGGTCCTCGACGGCGATGACGGCCCGGTCGCCCTCCCGGTGGTCGAGGCGGTTCCCCGGGAGCGGGACTTCTATGACTTCGACGCACGCTACGAGATCGGGCGCACGGACTTCGTTTGCCCCGCCGATCTCGGCGACGGCGTCGCTCGGCGCGCGCAGGAGCTGTCGGTCGAGGCCTACCGGCTGCTCGGGTGCTACGGCTTTGCCCGCATCGACCTCATGCTCGACGGGGCGGGGGGGCTTCACATACTCGAGGCCAACGTGATCCCGGGGCTGACCGACACGTCGCTGCTCCCGCAAGCCGCCGAGGCCGCAGGAATCTCGTTCGGGGACGTGGTGGCGCGACTGGTCGGCCTGGCGATCGCCCGCGACGGGCGCGGGCGCACCGGAGCCCGGACCACGGCGCCCGCGTAGTCCTACTCCTCGCCGCCGGCGAAGTCCTCCGGCGTGACGTTCTCCAGGAAGTCCTTGAACTTCTCCACGACCTCTTCGGTGTCCTCGACCTCGTGCTCGAACTCGATGGCCGATTCGGTGATTACGTCCTCGGCGGCGAAGATGGGCGCGCCCGATCGCACGGCCAGGGCGAGGGCGTCACTGGGGCGCGAGTCGATCTCGAGCTCGCGGCCGTTGATGCTCAGCGTGATCGAGGCGAAGAAGGTGTTCTCGCGCAACTCGGTGACCGAGACGCGGGTGCAGTTCACGTCGAGCTCTGAGAGCATCTCCGAGAGCAGATCGTGGGTCATCGGGCGGGGGGTACTCGCTCCCTGGAGCTTCATCAGGATCGCGGCCGCCTCCGGATGTCCGATCCAGATGGGCAGGAACTTGTTGCTGTCAACGGTCTTGAGCAGGACGATCGGCTGCTTGCCGACCATGTCAAAGCTCACGCCGTAGATGACCATCTCCTGCAAGCGGACCGTCCCCTCGCTGACGTCTCGTGCGAAAGTATAGGCCTCGCATCTGGAGGCCCCGTGGGTGCCGAGAGGGCCCTATCGACAGAAAACCGGGTGAACGCAGGAAATCGCGTTTCCTCTCGCGGAATGCTCACAGGGCACGCCACTCGAGACACCCCGATGCGGCGGGTTGCAGTGGGCGATCCAGGACTCGAACCTGGGACCTCTTCCTTATCAGAGAAGCGCTCTAACCGACTGAGCTAATCGCCCGAGACGCGTCGTCGCGCGCAGCCGCGATTCTAGCGGGCGGGCCTCGGCCGCCGGGCGGGCGGGAGGCCGATCAGGCGGCGCGGCGAGCGGCGAGGCGCGCGATGATTTCCCGCGCCTCGCCGAGGTCCGAGAAGGTCATTTCCACGCGGCAGCCGGTTCCCCGGGCCACCACGCGGGCCTGTGTTCCCAGCGCCTCGGTGAACGTCTCCGCCAGGGACTCGAGCGCGGCCTCCTGGTCGGGGTGCATGATCACGCGGCCACCCTTTGCCCTCGCGCCCGTCGGCTGCGCGCGGCGGGCCCTGGATTCGGTCTCGCGTACTGACCAGCCGCCCTCTGCGGCCTGGCCCGCAAGGCGACGCCGGTCCTCATGGTCCGCCGCGAGCAGCAGCGCCCGCCCATGACCCTCGCTCAGCTCACCGGCCTCGAGCAGCGCGAGCGCCTCGTCGGGGAGGTCGAGCAGTCGCAGGAGGTTGGAGACCGAGACTCGGCTGCGGCCCACGCGCCGTCCCACGTCTTCGCGAGTGAGGCCCATCTCCTCGATCAGCGCGGCGCAGGCGCGGGCCTGGTCGAGGACATTGAGGTCCTCACGCACCATGTTCTCGATCAGCGCGACCTCCAGCGCGGTGGCGTCGTCGTGCGCCCGCACGAGTGCCGGGATCTCCTCCAGGTCGGCCAGCCTCGCCGCCCGCCAACGGCGCTCGCCCGCGATGAGCTCATACCTGCCTCCGGTCGCCGGGCGCACCAGGATCGGCTGGATGACTCCGCGCGCTCGCAGCGACTCGGCGAGCGCTTGCAGCGCCTCCTCGTCAAAACGCCCGCGCGGCTGATGCGGGCTCGGCTCGATCAGGTCGAGGGGGAGCGAGCGCAGCTCGTCGGACTCGTCGCCGGCACGATCGGAAACGGCGAGAATGGCCGCGAGTCCCCGGCCCATCCCTCGGGTCTTGTCAGCCACGAGCGGCCACCTCCTTGGCGAGGTCGAAGTAGGCGCCGGCGCCGGCGCTGTGTGGATCGTGATGAATCACGGCGCGCCCGAAGCTGGGGGCCTCACTCACGCGGACGTTACGGGGAATCACCGTCTCGAACACGAGCTTGGGGAAGTGCTCGCGAATCTCGCGCTCGACGTCCTGGGAGAGGCGGGTCCGGGCGTCATGCATGGTCAGCAGCATGCCCGCCACGGTGAGACGGGGATTGAGCTCGCGCTGAACGAGCGCCACCGTATCGAGGAGCCCGGCGAGACCTTCGAGGGCGAAATACTCCGCCTGGACGGGCACGATAAGGCGGTCGGCGGCCACGAGCGCGTTGACGGTCAGGGGTCCGAGAGAGGGGGGGCAGTCCAGGAGCGTGAAGGCATGCTCACCGCGGCTGGGAGCCAGGGCATCGCGTAGGCGGTTCTCCCATCCGTCCAATCGCGGAAGCTCGACGTTGGCCCCGGCCATCTGCGGGCTCGACGGCACGACCCAGAGATGCTCGACGTCAGTATTCCGGCGGGTGGCTGCCACGGTGGCCTCGCCGGCCAGAACGTCGTAGAGATTGGGCCGCAGATCCTTGGCGAGCCCGAGGCCCACCGTCGCGTTGCACTGGGGATCGACGTCCACCAGGAGGGCCGGATACCCGGCCTCGGCCACGCACGCAGCGACATTGACCGCCGTGGTCGTCTTGCCGACGCCGCCCTTCTGATTGGCGATCGCGTAGACGGTGCCCATGGCGCCCCACGCTAGCGCCGATTGCGGTCTGCGGCCCTACCGTGTGCGAAACGTCGCTCCCTGTTTGCGGGCGCGCGACCATTCGCGAGCCCGTTTGTGGGCGATGCCCGGGCGACGCGGGAAGCGATCGGGCGTAGCCGCCGCTTTGCGGTAGACGTGCAGATGGCGATGGCGCGCCGCGGCAAACGGGCTCACCGAACGAACCTCGACCAGGTCGAGCCCGAGGTCCTCGGCGGCGCTTGCCGCGTCCGCCTCCTCCTCCGCGTCGCGGCGGCCCGCCCACGCCACCAGGTGACCGCCCACGATCAGGAGTGGAGCCGCATATTCCTCGACCATCGCGAGTCGGCCGACCGCCCGGGCGGTGACGAGATCCGCCGACGGCGGTTCGACGCCCAGTATCTCCGCGCGAATATGCGTGACCTCGACGTTGCTCAGTCCCGCTCGAGCCGCGGCGCGCACCATGAAGTCACACTTCTTGGCGACGCTGTCGATCAGACGCACCCTCGCTTGCGGCGAGGCCGCCGCCAGGGCGAGGCCCGGGAAGCCGGGCCCGGCGCCGATGTCGATAATCCGCCGAGCTTCAAGGACGACGGGCAGTTCAAGGGCGGACAGGGAATCCGCCAGATGGACATCCACCGCCTGGGAGGGCTCCCGCACCGTCGTCGGGGCGGCAGGGTCAGCCGCCAGGACGTCGAGCAGCACTGCCAGAGCGTCAACCGCTTCCGAGGAGAGGTGATGCCGCGCGCCCACCGGCGCTACCAACCGGCGCGTGGCTACGGTGTCCGCTGTTCCGCCCTCGCGATGAAATCGGCATAGCGCGTGCGCATCTGCTCGAACCGGCCATACGCGTAGGCGTCGAGACTGGGGTCCAGATCCCGCGCGAGGATGGGGAGGACATCCTCGACGAGGGCCCGGCCTCGCACCATCCATTGGTAGTACTCGCGCTCGCCATGGCGGTAGGGGCCGTAGAGGCGGCTCCGGGGGAAGAGCGCGGCAAGCCATTGGAACAGAGCTTCGTGGCGCACGTGCATGCGCAGGGTGATCTGCGGCTGTTTGCCATCCCCCCCGAACGAGCCCTCGCCGATTAGGATCCCGACCAGGATCCCTCGTTCGAACGAAGTGGGCTCATCCAGCTGAACGTGTGCTCCCGGCATCAATCCATTGTTTCACCGTCATGTAAAACGTGAAACGGCAGTGCTCCGGCGCTCGAGGCGGGCTCAGTCGGGGACCACCGGAGCCACGACGAGGTGCCGGTCGGGCTCGTCGCCCTCACTGTAGGTCTCGATATCCCGCCGGTCCCGCAGGTATTCGTGGACCAGGCGTCGCTCGGAAGCCCCCAAAGCATCCAGCGCCACCGGGCGTCCGTACTCGACCGCTTCCTCCGCCGCGCGATCAGCCTGCCGTTCGAGGGCGTCCGCCCGCCGGGCCCGGTACCCCGCCGCATCAACCACGAGGCCCTTGCGTTCACCCTCTTCGCGAAACGCAATGCGCACACCAAGGTGCTCGAGGGCATCGATGGTCTGTCCGTGACGACCGATGATAAGCCCCAGGTCCTCACCATCGATGGTTCCCCGCACGCGGTCCGCATCCTCGTCCACCGCCACAGCGGCCTCGAGGCCGCATGCGTCGATAACCCGCTCCAGGAACTCCCGCAGGCGCTCTCCCGGGTTGGAGACCGGCCCTGCGTCCATCAGCGCCGGCGGCCGGAGCGCGCCTTCTTCTTTTTCCTGGGAGGAGGCGGAGGCTTGGCTGCCTTCCCCCCTCCGTCGCTCCCATCGCCGGTCGGCGGCGGCAGACCGCCGGTGGTCCCTCCGGCGCCTGCAGGTGCCGTGGCGGGTGTGGCAGGTCGCAGCGGACCCACCGTTCGCTTGACGATGTATTGCTGCGCGATGGTCCACAGGTTGGTGGTGATCCAATACACAATAAGGCCCGCCGGAAAGTTGATGATGAACGCTACGAATAGCAGCGGCAGGATCGCGAACAGGCGCCGCTGGTTCTTGTCGGCGGTTACGGACATCAGCAGCGTCGAGGCCAGCTGCGAACCGACATACAACACGATCAGCGTGATCAGGACGGCGCCGGTCGCCTTGCTGGTGAGGTCCGGGATGAACAGGAATCCCGCCGAGTGCTTCTGTCCCGGCACAGAGCTGCACGGGACCGACTCGATGTGCTTCTTGAGCTCCAGGGCATGGCTGGTAAGTGCCCCGTGCTTGTCGCAGATGTCCTTCTTGAGGTCCGTGCGCAGCATGTAGAACAGCGACAGGAACACCGGCAGCTGGAACAGCAGCGGGAGACAGGAACCCAACGGGTTGACTTTGTTCTCCTGGTAGAACTTCATCATCTCCTGGTTGAGGCGCTGCTTGTCGTCCTTGTACTTGGCCTGCAGGGTCTTGATCTCGGGCTGCAGGCGCTGGAGCGCCTGCATCGAGCGAAACTGCTTGAGCGTGAGCGGGACCAGCGCGGCGCGCACGACCAGGGTCAGCGCGATGATCGACATTCCCCACCCCAGACCGACGCTGTCATGGAAGAAGTCCAGGATCGTCTTCGCAGCATCGATCAGCGGCTGGATGATGTTGGCGCCAACGAACATCTAGCCGCTCGCGGTTTCCCGGGGGCCCTGCCCCCGGGGGAGCGGGAACAGGCGCTGGGCCTCTACGGGGTCAAACCCGCCGTGGCTCCACGGATTGCAGCGGAGCAGGCGCCAGCCCGACAGCACCAGCCCGCGGAGCACGCCGAACCGCCTCATCGCATGCACGGCGTAGTGCGAGCAGCTCGGTTCGTACTTGCAGCGCGCCGGCACGAGTGGCGACATGACCCGGCTGTAGAACCGGATCGGCGCCGTGGCGACGAGTCGCAAAGACGTCATGCCTCCGCCCTCTCAACCAGCATCCCGGCCCGTCCCAGCAGATCGTCCAGTGCCGCGCCCACTCCGGCGAGGCCGTCCCGGGCTGCGAGCTCACGCACGTCAGGGCGCGCCACGATGACGAAGTCATACGGCGACCGAATGGCCCCGCGACGCGCAGCGAACGCTTCTCGCAGGAGCCGCTTCACGCGGTTACGGTCCACCGCCCCGCCAACCTTCCGGGACACCGAGACACCGAGACGCGCTGTCCCGTCCTCCGTTCGGGGAAATGCGTAGAGCACAAGGAACCGGTTGGCATGCGAGCGCCCCTGGCGATAGACGCGCTCGAACTCCGCGTTGCGTGACAGGCGGCCGCCACGACCGTTCCCCGTGGGCATCCGCGCTCGCGCGGGCCGGGACACAGCCATCTCAGGTGGAGAGCCGCTTACGGCCCTTCAGCCGCCGCCGCTTGAGGGCTCTGCGCCCGCCGCGGGTCTGCATTCGCGCGCGAAACCCATGTGTACGGGCGCGCTTGCGTTTCTTGGGCTGGTAGGTGCGCTTCATCGCTCGTCGAGGCCAGGCGCCTGTTTGGTGAGTATACGGAGGCAAAGCCCGCTGCTCGGGCGGTCTATTTCCTAGTTTCCTGGTCGGTCACCCACCATCGCGTCAAGCCCAGGGCGATGATCCCGTTTTTTGCGCGCTTTGCGGCATGACCCCCGCCTGCTGACCCCTGCCTCTCGCTATATTCGCCGCACTCGGGCTTTCGGGCCCCGCCTCCATATTTGACCCGCCGCCGCCCACCTCGAAAGGAGCCGGCCGACGTCCCCTGCGCCTGCTGATCTCGCGGACACATGGCGCCGCATCCAGGCCGAGTTGCGGGCAACGGTCTCTGAGCGGGCCTACTCGTTGTGGCTTGTCGAGCTCCAAGCGCTCGAGCTTGCGCCTGGCCGCTTGACCCTCTCCTCGCCCCCCCATACGTGCCACTGGGTCGGCGCCCGCTTCGGACGCGTGCTCCAGGCGGCGGCCGGCTCCGTACTCGGTCCGGGCACGCACGTCGAGATCGTTCCGGCGGCCGCTTCGGCCTCGCCTGCGGACGGCGCCCGACCTCCTGC
The DNA here is from genome assembly GCA_030945905.1 of Actinomycetota bacterium. Classification (GTDB taxonomy): domain Bacteria; phylum Actinomycetota; class Thermoleophilia; order Solirubrobacterales; family Solirubrobacteraceae; genus JALYZC01. The sequence continues at coordinate 13,481 of JALYZC010000174.1, read as the reverse complement.
CCGCCCCCCGGCGCTGCCCTTCCGTGAGCTACCCCTCAACCCGAAGTACACCTTCGAGCAGTTCGTCATCGGCGACGGGAACCGCCTCGCCCACGCGGCGGCTCTCGCCGTCGCCGAGCTCCCGGGGCAGGCATACAACCCGCTGTTCATCCATGGACCGCCTGGCCTGGGTAAGACCCACCTCCTCCACGCCATCTCGGCCTACCTCCAGGCCTACAACCCCTCCATCACCGTTCGCGCCAGCACGGTCGAGGACTTCACCAACGACTTCATGGCGGCACTCAGAACCGACTCGATGGGTCGATTCAAGGCCCACTATCGCAACACGGATGTGCTCATCATCGATGACGTCCAGTTCCTTCAGAGCAAAGCCCGCACCGAAGAGGAGTTCCTGCACACGTTCAACGCGCTCTATGAGACCGGGAGTCAGCTGGTGCTGGCCTCGGATCGCCTCCCCCGCGACATGCGTGATCTCGAGGATCGCCTGTGTGAGCGCTTCGTCTCAGGGCTCGTCACCGACATCCAGCTCCCTGACTTCGACACGCGGGTGGCAATCCTCCGTAAGCGCGCGCAGCACGATGGCATCGACCTCGGGGATGACGCGGTACTCGAACTCATCGCCGCCCGGATCACCGAAAACGTCCGTGCTCTCGAGGGCGCCCTCATTCGGCTCATCGCCTACCAGTCGCTCACCCGAACACCCATCACGCCGGACCGCACCCTCACGCTTCTCGACCGGCTCTACCCGGCTCCTCCCGTACGCCGCTACTCCATCCCGCTCATCGAGCAGGCGGTGTCGGAGGCTTTCGACGTCTCCACCGACGACCTTCGCTCTCGCAAGCGGACGTCGCACGTCGCTCTGGCACGCCAGATCGCCATGTTCCTCTCACGAGATCTCACCGACGCCACGCTGCCGGCCATCGGGCGCCATTTCGGCGGCCGCGACCACACGACCGTCATGCATGCCTGCCAACAGATGCGCCGCAAGCTCACCGCGAACGCGGGTGATCTCCGCGCCGCGATCACCCGCGTTCGCGCGATCCTCGACGATGCTCAGCTATGACCGGTCGCCTTGCCAGACTTCTCCCCACGGCGTCCCCCGCGCCGGGCCGCGTATTCGTCCCATGCGTGCGAGGCTTTTCAGCGCCTTTCCACATCTCCACATCCCCTACTCCCACTCCATCCTCTTGAGGTCATCATCGTGAAGCTTTCCGTTTCTCGCGACGCGCTCGTCGCCCAACTCCAAGCCGTCGCTCGCGTGGCGTCTACTCACAGTGCAGTGCAGGCGCTCGGTGGCGTCCAACTCGAGACGACCGACGAGCGCGCCGAGCTGCGCGCCACCGACCTCGAGGTCGCTCTGCGTGTGCCATTGCAGGCCCAGATCGATCGTGCCGGCTTGGCGGTCCTGCCTGCCCGCCTGCTGCTCGACGTGGTTCGCGCGCTCCCGGCCGGTGACGTGTCGCTCGAGCTGCGCTCCGCCGAGCAGGATATGGAGATCACCGCCGCGGGCGCCACCTTCCACATCCGGACTCTGCGGTCCGAAGACTTCCCCCCCCTTCCCGACCCGGACTCCGCCGCCATGGTGTCGGTGCCCGCGGAGGCATTCGTCAGCACGATCTCGATCGTCGCGCGCGCCGCGTCACGTGACGAGACGCGGCCGGTGCTCACGGGGATCTTGGTGTCGGCCTCGGGTCAGGAGCTGCGAATGGTCGCGACGGACTCCTATCGCCTCAGCGTGAAGGAGACCGGCCTCGAGAACGCGTTGGAGGGAACCTTCGAGGCGAACGTTCCAGCCCGCGCCTTGCAGGAACTGGCGCGGATCGCCCAGCAGGCGGGCGGCGATGACCTGCTGGTCGGAGTGGGCGAGAACCAGGTCATCTTCCAGGTGGGTGGAGCGGTGCTCTCCTCGCGGCTCATCGATGGTCAGTTCCCCAACTATCGTCAGCTGCTGCCCGAGGCCTTCGAGCACGAGCTGACGCTGGCCGCCGCGGAGTTCCAGGAGGTCGTGCGGCGGATCAGCCTGCTGGCCCAGAAGAACGCCCCGCTGCGCCTCGCCTTCAGCGAGGGAGAGCTCACTGTTTCCGCCCAGACGCCTGACGTAGGTGAAGCGCGGGAGGCAATGCCGGTGCCGTTTTCCGGCGAGCCGCTGGAGATCGGATTCAACCCGGAGTTCCTGCGAGCGGGACTCGAGAGCGTCGAGTCGGGGGACGTCCTGCTCAAGCTGATCAGCCCGCTGCGCCCGGGCCTGATCGAGGCTGCGGATGGAAGCGGGTTTCACTATCTGATCATGCCCATCCGCCTCAACGTCTGAGCGCCATGAGGCTCACGCGCGTGAGCGTGCGCGATTTCCGCTCCTATGTCACCGCCGACGCGCCGCTGGGTGAGGGCGTGACCGTGATCCATGGCCGCAACGGGGCGGGGAAGACCAACCTGTTGGAGGGGATCTACCTCGGGTGCACCGGCCGGTCATGGCGTTCGAGCAGTGACCGTGAGCTCGTGCGCTTTGGCGCCGAGGTGGCGCGCGTGGAGCTCGACGGCGAGGCCGAGGACGGACAGCACACGTTGAGCGTCGGGATCGCACCGGGAGAGCCCAGGCGGTTGCGGGTCGACGGCGCGACCGTCGAGCGCATGGCCGATCTCCCGACGCGACCCCTGGCGGCGGTGTTCCTGCCGGACCGCCTCGACCTCATAAAGGGCGCGCCCTCGCTGCGCCGCGCACACGTGGATCAGCTCGTCGCCGCACTATGGCCGTCGCGCGCCGCCACTCGCCGTGCGTACGCCCAGGCGCTGGCTCAGCGCAATGCCCTGCTGGCGCGCGCAGGGGGCGCCGAGTCATCGCTGGAGACCTGGGACGCCGAGCTGTCCCGGCACGGCATCGCATTGATGGACGATCGCCGGCAGGCACTGGCCATGGTCACCGCCCGCTTCGCCGATCTGGCCGCAGGTCTCGGCCTGGCGGGGGAAACGGTGCTCGCCTACCGCCCGCGCTCGCCGGCCGGCACGGCGACCGAGCTCGCGGGCGAGCTGCGCGATCGACGCGACCGCGACCGCCGACGCGGGTTCACCGCCCATGGCCCACACCGCGATGATGTCGCATTCCGACGCGACGGCCGCGAGCTTCGGGCCTTCGGCTCTCAAGGCGAGCAGCGCGTCGCGGTTCTGGCCCTGCTGCTCGCCGAACGCGACGCGATTGCGCACCTCCGGAGCTCACCGCCGATGATGCTGCTCGACGATGCGATGAGCGAGTTGGACGCCGCGCGTCGCGAAGCGCTCATGAGAGCACTCGAGCGCCCCGGCCAGAGTGTCATCACGACCACCGACCTCAGCCACGTGCCCGGCTCGGAGGCGTCCGGCATAACGCGCCTGGCCGTGGCGGGGGGAGTGGTCCTGACCGCCGCCGCGGCGGCGTGAGCCGTCGTGCGCCACGGCCGTTGTCGGTGGCGGTGGATGCGTTCGCCGACGCGCTGGCTCCGACCCACGCGCTGGCGCGAGTGCAGCGGGTCTGGTCCTCGGCCGTGGGCCCCGCCGTGGCGCGGGAGGCCGAGCCCGTGGCCGTCCACGGTGTGACCCTGACCGTCGGCTGTCGGTCCGCCGTCTGGGCTCAGGAGCTTGACCTCATGGGTCCCGAGCTTCTCGCCGCGCTCAATCGGGCGCTGGGCGACACACGGCTGGAGCATTTGCGGTGTCGCGTGGCGGGCAGCCCGCGGGCGCGGTGACCCGACCCCTTCGGGGGCTCTTGCCGGGGACGGAAGTTTCCGCGGTTTTGCAGGTATTTTGTCGCATTTTACCGGTCCGGTGACCCAACCCCCTGTGCTATTCTTATGACTCCACGGACGAGCCGCCCCGACCCGTATCAGACGGACGCGGAGTCGGGGCTTCGCATGTAAAGACGGAGGATTCGCTTGGCCGCCGAGAAGCGTAAGGCCGAAGAGAGCACACCGCAGGCTGACCGGCCCGGCTACGACGCTCAGGACATCACGGTCCTGGAGGGACTGGAGGCGGTGCGCAAGCGGCCTGGCATGTACATCGGCTCGACCGGGATTCGCGGACTGCATCATCTGGTCTACGAGGTCGTGGACAACTCGGTCGACGAGGCGCTGGCCGGCTACTGCGACGAGGTCCTGGTGGTGATCCATCCCGACAACTCGGTCACGGTGACCGACAACGGCCGCGGGATCCCGGTCGCGATGCACGAGAAGGAGCAGCGCCCGGCGCTCGAGGTCGTGCTGACCGTGCTGCACTCGGGCGGCAAGTTCGGGGACGGCGGCGGGTACAAAGTGTCCGGCGGCCTGCACGGCGTCGGCGTCTCGGTGGTCAATGCGCTCTCCGAGGATCTCTGCGTGGAGGTTCGCCGGGATGGGTACGTGTGGATGCAGCGCTACGAGCGGGGCAAGCCGCGGTCCGCGCTGGAGAAGGGCGCAGCCGCCAAGGAGACCGGCACGGCCTTGACCTTCCTGCCCGATGCCGACATCTTCGAGAGCCTCGACTACGAGTTCGACACGCTCGAGCAGCGCCTGCGCGAGACGGCCTTCCTCACGCGCGGCCTGAAGATCACCCTCGACGACGAGCGCGGAGAAGGCCGTCGCGTGGAGTTCAAGTACGACGGCGGGATCCGGGACTTCGTGGCGCATCTCAATGGCAACAAGGAGACGATCCACAAGAAGATCGTCTACTTCGAGGGGGAGAGCGGCGAGGGCGCCGTCGAGGTGGCGATGCAGTGGAACTCCTCCTACCAGGAGTCGATCTTCTCCTTTGCCAACAACATCAATACGCACGAGGGTGGCTCGCACCTCTCCGGCTTTCGCTCGGCGCTGACCGGGACGCTTAACCGCTACGCCCGCGAGAAGGGCCTTCTCAAGGGCGAGGAGAAGCTCCTCGGCGAGGACGTGCGCGAAGGGCTGACGGCGGTCATCTCAACCAAGCTGCGCGACCCCCAGTTCGAGGGCCAGACCAAGACCAAGCTGGGCAACCCCGGGATGGAGGGCTTCGTACGCTCGATCGTCAACCAGAAGCTGGCGGAGTTTCTGGAGGAGCACCCGCGCGAGGCCAACCAGGTCATTAACAAGTCGGTGCAGGCTTCGCGGGCCCGCGAAGCGGCGCGCAAGGCGCGGGACCTGACCCGTCGCAAGTCGGCGCTGGAGAACTCACTGCTGCCGGGCAAGCTCGCCGACTGCTCGGTCAAGGATCCCGCCCTGGCGGAGATCTTCATCGTTGAGGGGGACTCGGCCGGCGGCTCGGCCAAGCAGGGGCGCGACCGCACCATCCAAGCCGTGCTCCCGCTGCGCGGCAAGATCCTCAACGTCGAGAAGAGCCGCATCGACAAGGTGCTCCAGAACGCCGAGATCCAGGCGCTCATCACCGCGGTCGGGACCGGGGTGCGCGACGAGTTCGACCTCGCAAAGGCCCGGTACCACAAGGTGATCATCGCGACCGACGCCGACGTCGACGGCGCACACATCCGCACGCTTCTGCTCACGCTGCTCTATCGCGAGATGCAGTCGCTGATCGATGCGGGATATGTGTACATCGCCAAGCCGCCGCTGTACAAGATCAGCCAGGGTCGCAAGGAGACCTACATCCAGAAGGAGGCCGAGCTCGAGGGGCTCCTGCTCAACGACAAGTGGGAGCGCTTCCAGGTCTCCGATCGGCACGGGACGGAGTTCAAGCTCACCGAGGCGCGCTGGCAGAAGTACACCCGACTGCTCAAACAGTACGAGGGATGGGCCTCGTCGCTGCGCGCCGACTACGGGCGGGACGTCATCACCTTTCTGGAGGAGTCGCAGGTCCTCGACGAGCAGATCCAGAGCGCGCAGGCGTTGGAGAACCTGCTGAGAAAGCCGGCCCCTGAGGGCGAGCCCTTCGACATCGAGATCCTCGAGGCCGATCCCGCGGAGCTCGTCGTCAGGTCCATCGAACGCAAAACCGGGCTCGCCCAGACCCATCGCATCTCGCGCGCCGTGTTCGAGGCACACGATTATGGCCAATTTCTGCGTGTTCACCACCAGCTCGTCGATCTGGCGGGCACGCCGCCGTTCCAGGTTCGCCTCGGCGACAACCAGGCCGAGGCGCTCTCCTTCGAGGAGCTGCGCCGGTGCGTTCTCCAGGTGGCGCAGAAGGGAATCAAGCTCCAGCGCTTCAAGGGGCTGGGCGAGATGAACGCCGACGAGCTCGGCGAGACCACGATGGCTCCCGAGACCCGCACGCTCCAGCAAGTCACGATGGAGGATGCCTCCGCCGCAGATCAGCTCTTCTCGATGCTCATGGGCGACCAGGTCGAGCCACGGCGTCAGTTCATCGAGACCTACGCAAAGTCCGTGACCAACCTCGACGTCTAGGCGAGGCGGCGCGGTGACGAGGGTTAGCGAGGAGTAAGCCGATGGCGACGGAGATATTGAGCGGCGGCAACATCGAGCCGCGGGGCCTTGAGGAGGAGATGAAGTCCTCCTACATGGACTACGCCATGTCGGTGATCGTCGGGCGGGCGCTGCCCGATGCCCGCGACGGCCTCAAGCCGGTTCATCGCCGCGTGCTGTTCACGATGAACGAGCTCGGGCTCGCGCCCACCCGGCCGTTCGCGAAGTGCGCACGGATCGTCGGCGAGGTCATGGGCAAGTACCACCCCCATGGCGACTCGGCGATCTACGACACCCTCGTCCGGCTCGCGCAGGACTTCTCCATGCGCAACCCGCTGGTCCACGGCCAGGGCAACTTCGGCTCGATCGACGACGACCCTGCTGCCGCCATGCGCTACACGGAGGCGCGCCTGTCGCGCCTGGCCACCGAGATGCTGCGCGACCTCGATTCCGACACCGTCGACTTCGTCCCGAACTACGACAGCACGCAGCAGGAGCCGCTGGTGCTTCCGGCGCGCTTTCCGAACATGCTGGTCAACGGCTCCTCGGGCATCGCGGTCGGGATGGCCACCAACATCCCGCCCCACAATCTGCGCGAGACGATCGGCGCGGTGATCGCCTTCATCGATGACCCGGAGATCGACATCGAGGGCCTGATGGCGCACATCAAGGGCCCCGACTTCCCCACCGGGGGCATCATCCTCGGGACGGCGGGCATCCGCGAAGCCTACGCCAGCGGCCGCGGGCGGGTGCGCATCCAGGCCCGCGCGCACATCGAGCCGCTCAAGCAGGGCAAGGAGGCCATCGTGGTCACCGAGTTGCCCTACCAGGTCAAGAAGGGCGGCGACGGTGGACTGATGACGAAGATCGCCGACCTCGTGCGCGAGAAGAAGCTCACGGGCATCGCCGACCTGCAGGATCACTCGGACAAGCGCGGGATGCGCCTGGTCATCGAGCTCAAGCGCGACGCCATCCCGAAGGTGGTGCTCAATCAGCTCTACAAGCACACCTCCATGCAGACCACCTTCGGCGTTAACATGGTCGCCCTCGTCGACGGTGTGCCGCGCACCCTCTCGCTGCGCGAGGCCATCGACTCCTACGTTCGCCACCAGCGCGAGGTCATCGTACGCCGGACCAAGTTCGAGCTGGCCGAGAAGGAGCGGCGTGCGCACATCCTCGAGGGTCTGCTGGTCGCGCTGGACAACCTGGACGAGGTGATCCGCACCATCCGCGCCTCGCGCGACGGCGACACCGCCCGCCAGGCGCTCATGGAGCGCTTCGAGCTCTCGCAGGTCCAGGCCCACGCCATCGTGGAGATGCGCCTGCGCCAGCTCACCGCGCTCGAGGCCGACAAGATTCGCTCTGAGCACGCGGACATCGTCGAGCGGATCAAGGAGCTGAGGGAGATACTTGGCGACGAGGGTCGCGTCATGGGCCTGATCAAGGACGAGCTCCAGGAAATCTCGGACACCTACGGCGACGAGCGCCGCTCCGAGATCACCTACGCCGAGGGCGAGATCGATATCGAGGACCTGATCGCCGACCAGCAGATGGTGATCACGATCACCAAGACCGGCTACATCAAGGCCTTGCCGCTGGCCACGTATCGCCAGCAGCGCCGCGGCGGGGTCGGTGTCACCGGCATGGACATGAAGGACGGCGACTACATCGAGCACCTGTTCGTGTGCTCCACGCACGACTACCTGTTGTTCTTCACCAACCGGGGCAAGGTCTATCGCTCCAAGGTCTACGAGCTGCCCGAGGCCGCGCGCACCGCCAAAGGCCGCTCGCTGAACAACTTCCTGCCGCTGCGCGAGGGCGAGCGCGTGCACGCCGTGATCGAGACCCGCGACTTCTCCGAAGGCGAGTACCTCGTGTTCGCCACGCGTCAGGGCCAGATCAAGAAGACCGAGTTCCAGGCCTACAACACGCCGATCAAGGCCGACGGCATCATCGCCATCAACATCCGCGACGACGATGAGCTGGTCGCCGTGCGCCGCACGAGCGGAGACGACGACATCATTCTGGTCGCGCGCTCGGGCCAGGCCGCGCGCTTCCAGGAGTCCCAGGCGCGGCCGATGGGCCGCGACACCGCCGGCGTGCGCGGGATGAACGTCTCCCAGAAGGACAACGCCGTCCTCGCCATGGACGTCGCGCGCGAGGACCAGGAGCTGCTGGTGGTCACCGAGAAGGGCTACGGCAAGCGCACGGCGATCCCCGAGTACCCCTGCAAGAACCGAGGCACCATGGGCGTGAAGACGATCTCGGAGACCGGCAAGAAGGGGGCGCTGGTCGGCGCGCTGGTGGTTCGCGAGCACCAGGAGCTGGTCTTCATATCCCAGCAGGGCATGGTGCAGCGCACGGCGGTACGGGGAATCTCACGCCAGGGCCGCTCCGCGCAGGGCGTTCGCGTGATGAACCTTCGCGAGGATGACCAGGTCTCAGCAGTCGTCGTGGTCATGGAGAGCGAGCTGCCCACCGGCGAGCCCGTGGGCGACGGTCCGCCCGACCTCATTGGAAATGGGCAGGTGGTGGAGGGGAATGCCGACGTCGGCGATTCTCCCGATGACGACGAACCCTGACGCCCGGGTCACCGTAGGCGGTGGAGTCCGGCCTCCGGGTTTGCTTCAATAGCGGGACCAGGGAAAGGAGGTGGTCCTAGTTGATTGACAGTTTGTGCGGGACCCTGGAGGTGTCCGGCCGCTAGGTCGGAAAGCAGGCTGGACCCGCGTAGCGGAATCCAACCCGAGACACCGCCAAGGGCGGCGCCGGACGTCGTCCCCCCGGCCTTGATCAGTCGTCCGAGGTTTTGAATCCAGTCAGGCTGTATGCGAAGGGCGCCCTGCGGGGCGCCCTTCGCTCTGGACGGGCCGGATGACCACCAGGCCGTGTCCTCGGATCTCGAAATACGCAGGTATTCCTTCGATCCTGCGTCCTCGCCTGGGCGGCCCCCCGGACTCGCCCAGTCAGGCTCGCTATGCGGCCTCGGGCAGGTACTGGCGCCAGGCGGAGGGAATCGACGGGCTGGCGACGTGGATGAAGATATGCGGACTTGGGCTGCGCGGAGGGCGGCGCAGCGTCATGCCCACCTGGAGGGGCAGCTGGTCGCCCTTGCGCCGGTTGCAGGGGGCGCAGGAGGCAACGATGTTCTCCCACGAGGAATGCCCGCCCTTGGATCGGGGCACCACGTGGTCGACGGTGAGGTTCGATCGGGCGCCGCAGTACTGGCACATCCAGCTGTCGCGGGCGAACACCGCCCGGCGGGTGATCTTGCGGCGGTGGGTGTCGCGCGGCACCCGCACGTAGCTCACGAGACGAATCACCATCGGCCGGGGGAGGGTGAGCGATTCGGCGCGCAGCTCCCACGCGGCCTGCTCCACGAGCTCGGCCTTCTCCTTGAGCAGGAGGACGGCGGCCCGGCGCACCGTGCAGACGTTGATGGGCTCGAACGTCGCGTTGAGGACGAGGACCCGGCCCTTCGCGCCACGGGTGTCAGCTTGCGTCGGTCCGCGTCGCCGGTGCACGTGCAGCGGCGCGGACCTCGTTGGCGCTGGTGGTACCTCGGTGGCCATGGCGTGCGAAAGCCTGCGTGGCGCAGTGTAGCGAGGGCTCTGAGCCACCTCGCGCCGAGCACGCCGACGATGTCGTCTCAGCCGCTCGGGTAGGAGCCGAGCACGCGCAGCTGCTCGGTCTGGGCGCGCACCGCATCGACTGCTCCGCGCACCGGAGGGTCGCTCTCACGACCCTCCAGGTCGGCGAAGAACATGTAGCGCCCCAGCCCTCGCTTGCGCGGACGGGACTCGATCAGCGTGAGGTTCACGCCGCGAAAGGCGAACTCCGACAGACAGCGCACCAGCCATCCGGGAACGTCGTCCCCCACGCCCCAGAAGACGATCGAGGTCTTCCACGGCCCGTGCTCGCCGCTCGGCGCACCTCGAGGCGCCAGCCACACGAACCGTGTCTCGTTCCCGCCGAGGTCCTCGACCTCGGCGTGCAGGACCTCGCACCCATAGATGTCCGCCGCCAGGCGGTTACCCAGTGCGGCGACGGGGTCATCGGACTCGGAGACCAGGCGCACGGCATCCGCGGTCGAGTTGGCGGGCAGTACGGCCGCCCTGGGAAGACGCGTGCGAATGAAGCGGCTGCACTGTGCGGTGGCCTGGGGGATCGACACCACGGCCTGGATGTCCTCCAGGGCCATCGGCCGGCGGGCGATCAGGCAGTGCCGGATCGGATGTACGAGCTCGCCCACGATGCACACATCCTCGGTCTCCACCGCGAGGGCGTCCAAGGTGGCGTTCACCGAGCCCTCGAGCGAGTTCTCGATCGGTACGAGGGCTCGGTCCACGGTCCGCTCGTGGACCGCCATCACGGTGTCATAGATCGTCGGCAGCGCAACGAGGTCGTCGTCGAGGCCCGGGCGGGAGGCGGTGAGCGCCTCATGCGTGAACGTCCCGTCGGGACCCAGGTAGCCGAGGCGCACGGCGCTGTCAGGGCTGCTCGCCGGCGAGGGCGATCCGCACTGCCTCCGCCTCCTCGGGCGAGAGCTCCAGCTCAGGCTCGCCGTTGCGCACCTGCTTGGCGTACAGACGCGCCTGCTCCCGGTGGAGGATCGATGACAGTACGACGCCCGATTGCGACGCGTCGAGCAGGGCGATCGACGTGGACTGTCGGCCGGACATCTCGTTGTAGGCGTCATAGCGCACGAGGGCGCGGTAGGCGATGGCGCCGGCGATGCGCTGCTCGTCCTGCTCGAGCCGGGCATGGACTCGATCGATCGTCTCGCGGGTACTGTCGTGGAGCTCGCGGAACTCGCGCTGGAGTCCGGCGGCGTGAGCCGCAAGGTCGTCGGCGCCGCCGGCGCCGAGCACGACACGCTGGGCGCCGCGCAGGCGACCGAGCCGGACGGCCAGCACCAGGCAGAGGACGAGGGCGAGCACCGCGGTTCCCCCCGCGGCCAGGGCCACGATGCCGGTCGTAGAGGTCAGCTCGTCCACGGGTGCGAAAGCATAGGCGCCGCCGCTCCGGCGGCGACCCTCCCGGTCCTAGGACCCGAACAGGACTTGGTAGGACTTCTTGTTGTTGTCCACCTGCGACTCGCCGGGAACCTTCTGGATCTCGACGGTGACGGTGGCCGGCGCGCCGGTCGGAGGCGCCTGCCCAAGCGGGATCTCCACGGTGGACTCCTGGCCGGCCGGCGAGTTCGGGACGGGCTTGGTCACCGTGATCGGCTGGCCCGACCCCTCGATCGTGACCTTGATCAGGACGTTTGCCTCGTCGTTCTCGCCCTGGTTGACGAACTTGGCCGAGAAGACCGGGCTCGACTTGCTGACCTTGTTGGCGCCGTTCTCCTTGAGTTCGGTCCCGCCCACGCTCACCGACTGAAGTTGGTGTCCGTGAGAGCCCGGGGCCACCGGTCCCTTTGCCGCTCCGTTGACGGGGGCGCCCAGGCGCTTGGCGACCTGTTCAGGTTGTAGCCACCCCAGGTCGGGGAGGAACTGCGTGGTCGCGACGGCCTGGCCGCGGATTCCCGCTGCGCCCAGGGCCTTGTTGATGTAGGGGACCACGCGCTGCGAATAGACCACGTCGGAGGTCAGGAAGGCCTGCATCTGCCCGGCGATCTGGGTGACGGCCTGGTCGGCGCCGGTGGCGGCTCGAGCGCTGCGCAGCTTGCCGGCGATCTTGGCGATCGCATCGCGCCGCAGTCCGAGCACCAGGACCAGGTAGCGCTGCGCCTTGGTCATGTCGCCGGGAACGCTCTGCCGTTGGGCTCGCCGGACCAGGTCCTCCGCATTGACGCGGGTCTGGTTGATGTCCTGGTCGATGTTGACCGTCGCGCTCCCGGAGGTGCTGGTGCCCGCACTGGCGCTTCCCGAAGCGAGGTCGCTGAAGAACTTCTTGCCGACCTGGTCGTCTGATTCCTGGATCAGGGCCGTGACGCCGCGGTTGTAGCTGCGCAGCGAATCGTTTCGCTGTGAGCTCACGCAGCTGCGGACCCCGAAGACCAACAGGATGACAATCAGCAGCCCCACACCCGCGGCAACGCCGCGGCGGATTAAGAGAGTCTGCTGGGCGTCGGCGGCATGGGTGGTCGGCCCCGCCCGGCGTCGCGGCTGGCGGCGTGGCTCGCGGCGCGTCTGCTCACCCTCTTCGAAGAACGACAAATGCTCGCTCCTTGCGGGAATCCGGGGGAAGCGGTCAGTATGACCGCCGCCCCGGCCAGGTGTGTAGTTCGCCGTCCCGGGCAGGGAGCCTGCCTGGCGCGGAGAACCATCGAGCACGTGGAGCGGACCCGAACCATGCCCACCCTGCGGACGCCGCGGCCCGGGGCCGCTCGCGCGCTCGATCGCTACCGCTTGGAGGAGCGCCTGGGCGCGGGCGCCTTCGGGGCGGTATGGCTGGCCTACGACGAAACCCTCGAGCGCCGCGTGGCCGTCAAGGTCATCCCGCGACCCGAGCACACACAGCCCGATCCCCGCGGGCGGGCACAGCGCGAGGCGCTCGCTGCCGCCCGCCTCAACCATCCCGGAATCGTCGCGTTGTACGAGGCCGGGGAGGACGCCGAGGCCCACTATCTCGTCTCCGAGCTCGTCGACGGACTCACGCTGGCTCAGGCGATCGCCCAAAACGCCCTCTCCGATCGCGATGTGGTGCGCATCGGGGTGGCGTTGAGCGATGCCCTGGCCCACGCGCACGCGGGCGGGGTGGTGCACCGCGACATCAAGCCGGGAAACGTGATGATCCCCGCGGCGCCGCAGAGCGAGGCCGGGTTGGCGAAGCTGACGGACTTCGGAGTGGCGCACCTCGCGGGCGAGGATCTGCTCACGCGGACCGGCGATGTGGTGGGGACACTCGCCTACATGGCACCCGAGCAGGCGGAGGGACGTCGTGTCGGTCCGCCCGCCGACGTGTACGCGCTCGCGCTGGTGCTCTACGAAGCCCTCGCGGGATTCAATCCGGTCCGGTCCGGGGCGCCGGCCGCCACCGCGCGACGCGTGGCTGCCGGCCTGCCGTCGCTGCGCCGCCTGCGCCGCGACCTCCCCGACTCCCTGGTCGCGGCGGTGGACGCCGCGCTGCGCCGGCGCCCCGACGAGCGCGCCCCGCTCGAGGCGCTGCGCGCCGGTCTGG
>JALYZC010000171.1 GCA_030945905.1 Actinomycetota bacterium | reverse complement strand
ACGACCACGCCAGCGCGGAGCCCGCTTTTCCAGGCACGCGTCCACGCCTTCGCGGAAGTCCTCGGAGGTAAACAGGCGAGGCGCATCTCGGCGAGCTCGCTCGGTCTCCCCGTTCAGCGACCCCCGTGTCCAAGAGCGCCCGATCACCCGCTTGTTGCCGGCCAACGAAAGCGGAGCGTTCGCGGCGATCTCCGCTGCCAGCTCCAGGCGGCCGGGCGACGTGCTCCGCCGGCCGATCCAGGAGCAGCTTTCCCTCCGCCAGCTCGGTCCGCTCTACGTCATTCGAGGACAACGAGCGTGTCACCCTGGTTGACCGCCTGGCCCTCCTGGCAGAGCACCTGCTTGACGGTGCCCCCGTCCTCGGCCTCGAGCGGCATCTCCATCTTCATGGAGTCGAGGACCACGATGGTGTCGCCCTCCTGCACTTTGTCTCCGACGGCGACCTCGATCTTCCAGACCGTGCCGGTGATGTGGGCGTCGATGTCGGGCACTGACGACCTCCTCGGGTCAAGCTGCGACGGTGGACGCCACAATAGCCCCCGCATCCGATCGATCCTTCGCCTCGGGATGACCGCCGCCATGCTCGCCGACACCGTCGTCATCGTGACCGCCTACGAGGAGGCCGATCGTCTCCCCGCCACGCTCGGTGCCCTGGGGGAGGCGTTCCCCGGCGCCCGGATACTCGTGGCCGACGACGGATCGCGGGACGCCACGGCGCACGTCGCCCTTCAGTCGGGGGCCGAGCTCGTGCGTGCGCCGGTCACGATCGGCAAGGGCGCAGTAGCGACCCTCGCGGCCCATCGGGTTCTCGCCCGCGCACACGAGCCCGATCCCCCGACCTTCGTCCTCTGCGACGGCGATCTTGGCGACACCGCCCGCCAGCTGCCCCGGTTGGCGGGCGCCGTGCGCGACGGTGAGTGCGATGTCGCGGTGGCCGCCTTCGCGCGACGCGTAGGCGGGGGCCTGGGCCTGGCGCTGCGCTTCTCCCGCTGGGCGACGCGCCGGCTGGGCGGCGTCGAGCTGGGTGCACCGATCTCGGGCCAGCGGGCATTGCGGGGCGACGTGCTTCCTCTGCTGGTGCCCTTCGCGGCCCGCTTCGGCATGGAGACGGCGATGAACATCGACGCGGCGCGCGCAGGCCTACGGATCGGCGAGGTCGAGCTCGACCTCGCCCACCGCGCGACCGGTAAGACCCTGCGGGGCTTTCTGCACCGCGGCCGGCAGCTCAGCGACTTCGTCCTGGTGTACCTGAGTCGGCGTGTATCCGGTGGCGGCCGGTAGGTTCCGCCGCGATGATCCTGGCCATCGACCAGGGCACCTCGGGCACGACCTGCCTGGTCTTCGACGAGGACGTCCAGGTCGTCGGGCGCGCCTACCGGGAGTTCGAGCAGCATTTTCCCCGGCCGGGTTGGGTCGAACACGACGCTCTGGAGATCTGGAAGGTCACGCACGCCGTGGCGGGCGACGCGCTCGAGGATGCCGAGGTCCGCGTCGGCGGCCTGCACGCCGTGGGCGTCACCAACCAGCGCGAGACGGTGGTGGTCTGGGATCCCGTCACCGGCGAGCCGCTGCACCGCGCCCTCGTGTGGCAGGATCGACGCACCGCTCAGCGGTGCGAAGAGCTACGCGCCGCCGGATACGAGGACGAGGTGCGCAGGCGTACCGGGTTGGTGATCGACCCGTACTTCTCCGCCACCAAGATCGCCTGGCTGCTGGAGAACGTCGAGGGTCTGCGCGAGCGCGCCGAGGCCGGACAGGCCGCGTTCGGGACGGTCGACGCCTGGCTGATCTTCAAGCTCACGGGCGAGTACGCCACCGACGCCTCCAACGCCTCGCGCACCATGCTCTACGACATCGGCGCGGGGTGCTGGTCGCCCGAGCTCTGCGCGCTGGCGGGCGGGGGGGTGCCCGAACGCGCGCTGCCCGAGGTTCGAGCCAGCTGCGGGGAGCTGGGCGTGACCCGGCCTGACGCCCTGCACGGTCATGCCATCCCCGTGTCCGGCGCGGCCGGCGACCAGCAGGCCGCGCTGTTCGGCCAGGGATGCCTGGAGATGGGCGACGCCAAGAACACCTACGGGACGGGCTCATTCGTCCTGGTCAACACCGGCGCGACGGCCTCCACGCCGCGCGAGGGCATGCTCACCACCCTCGCCTGGCGCATCGGCGAGCACACGACCTACGCGCTCGAAGCGTCCATCTTCATCACCGGGGCCGCGGTGCAATGGCTGCGCGACGGGCTTGGCGTGATCGACGAGGCCGGGGAAACCGAAGGCCTCGCCGCATCGCTGGAGGGCAACGACGGTGTCTACTTCGTCCCTGCGCTCACGGGGCTGGGGTCGCCGCACTGGGATCCCCACGCGCGAGGGACGATTTTCGGGTTGACCCGCGGCACCGGGCGTGCGCATGTGGCCCGCGCGGCGCTGGAGGCCATCGCCTACCAGACGGTTGATGCCGTCGAGGCGATGCGCGACGCCGGGGCGCCGGCGCTGCCCGAGCTCAAGGCAGACGGGGGCGCGACCGTCAACGCGTGGCTCATGCAGTTTCAGGCCGACGTACTGGGCATCCCGGTGGTGGTGCCGGAGGTTGCCGAGACGACCGCCCGGGGGGCCGCCTGCCTCGCCGGCGTGGGGGCTGGTGTCTGGCCGCTGGACCACGTCCGTTCGAGCTGGCGGGAGCACCGCCGATATGAGCCGGCGATGGGCCGTGAGAAGCGCGCGGAGCTCCTGCGGGAGTGGCGCCGCGCAGTCGAGCGAGCCCAGGGCTGGGTACATCCGTAACGACCGCGCAGGATCGGGGTAAACGGACCAGCATGAGCGAGGAGCTGGCGTCGATGAAGGCACAGGTCTACAAGGACCCGCGACCCGCGGAGTATTTCGACCGCTTTCATGAGCGTACGCGTACGCGCAAGCCCGACTGGGTCTACGAGTTCGTGCGGATGCTGACGACGCTGTTCAACCTCGTGTTCTTCCGCGCGCGCTCCATCTCCTCGGACAGCGTCCCTCCGACGGGACCGGTGATCCTCGCGCCCAACCACTTCTCCTTCAACGACCACTTCTTCGTGGCCATGTTCCAGCGCAGGAAGGTGCAATTCATGGCCAAGTCGCAGCTGTTCAAGCGACCCCTGCAGTTCATCTTCGACCACGGCGGCGTGTTCCCGGTCCGGCGCGGGTACAAGGACGAGGAGGCGTTCATCAGCGCCCAGGCCGTCCTCGCCCGCGGCGGGACGGTGGCCATGTATTGCGAGGGTGGCCGGTCGCGCACCGGCGACCTCGGCGACAAGCCCAAGCCGGGCATCGGGCGCCTGACGCTGGAGTCCGGCGCGAAGGTCGTGCCGGTGGCGATCCACGGCTCGTCCAAGGTGCGCAACTGGAAGCGACTCCAGTTCCCGCAGGTCACCGTCCACTACGGCGACCCGCTGAGCTTCGAGCACGTCAGCGATCCCTCCCGCGAGCGTCAGCAGGCGGTGGCCGAGGAGATCTTCGCCGAGATCAAGACGCTCTACGCCGGCCTCGAGCGGCACGGGCGGCGGGGCGTGGTGCAACGCGTGCGCGCCGAGCGCCGTCAGCGCCGCACGGCGCCCGCGTAGCCGACTCGCCGACTAACATCCGTCGAGCGCTTGAGGGCGGCCCCCGCCGGGCGCTACCTTCGTTGGATGCACAGGCACGCGCTGCGACCCTTCTGGTGCGCGCTGGCCGCGGTGGTGGGGCTTGCGCTCGCTTCCGCGCCGGCCGGTGCCGCCGACGTCACGTCGGGCGCCGGTCTGTCGCTCGAGCCGCTGCTGCCCGGGGGGGCGACCTTCACGCAGCCGGTGTACGTGACCGCTCCACCGGGCGACGCACAGCGGGTCCTCGTCGTGCAGCAGACCGGCGTCATTCGCGTGCTCAAGAACGGTGTCCTGCAGAGCGACCCCTTCATGACCGTGCCCGACGTGCACGACAGCGGCGAGCAGGGCCTTCTGTCCATGGCCTTCGCCCCCGATTACGCCACCAGCGGTCGCTTCTACGTCTACTACTCCGACAACACCTCATGCGATGCGAGCGCTGCCAGCTGCGACGACCGCGTCGACGAGTTCCAGCGGGGGGCGGACGCCGACCACGGCAGCGCATCGACGCGCCGCCGCGTCCTCATCATCGGTCACCAGACTTTCCAGAACCACAACGGCGGCCAGCTCCAGTTCGGGCCCGACGGCTATCTCTACGTCTCCACCGGAGACGGCGGGGGCGGCGGCGACACGCTGGGCAGCGGTCAGAATCCCAACACGCTGCTGGGCAAGCTGTTGCGCATCGACCCGCGCGGGGCCGCGGATGGTGACCACACCATCCCGCTCGACAATCCCTTCGTGGGCGTCGCGAGCACGCGTCCGGAGATCTGGGCCTACGGCCTGCGCAACCCCTGGCGGTTCTCCTTCGACCGGTTGCTCGGCGACCTGACGATCGGCGACGTCGGGCAGGGCGCCCGCGAGGAGGTCGACTTTCAGCCTCGCGGCCAGGGTGGCGGCGCGAACTACGGGTGGAACACGTGCGAGGGAGACCTGGCCTATCCCGGTGGCGGCCCGTGCCCGCCCGACCCGGCCTTCACGGCTCCGGTGCTCACCTACGGGCGGGGGCCCGGAATCTGCGGCGCAGGCGCGTCACAGTCCTCCATCACCGGGGGCTACGTGAGCCGCGACGCGAGCATTCCCGCGCTGCTCGGCCGCTACCTCTACGCCGACTTCTGCCGTGGCTTCATGCGCTCGGCCGTCCTCGGCCCTGGTGCCTCCGGCGGTGACGCCGACCTCGGCGTCTCGGTGACCGGCGTGTCGTCGTTCGGAGAGGATGCGCTGTGCCACCTCTACGTCGCCTCCGCCGTCTCCGGCGTCGTCTATCGACTCGAGGCGCAGACGCCCGCGACGCCGGGCTGCCAGACGACGCCGAGCGGACCCGGCCCGGGCCCGGGGGCCGGGCCCACGACCGGCTCGTCTTCCTCACCGGCCGCCTCGCTGTCGACGGCGGACGCACACGCCGACGTCACCGCGCCGATTCTCACCGACCTGCGCCTCACTCGCAGGAGCTTCGCCGTGGGGAGCAAGCCGACTGCAATGACGGCGTTGCGACGCGGCACGGTCTTCCGCTTCGCTGTGTCGGAGGCCGCGACCGTCCGCATCGCCATCGGGCTCCGGGTGAGCGGGCGCCTGGCGGGGGGCCGCTGCCGTCCGGCGACGCGTCGGCTCCGTGCTCGCCCCGGGTGCACGCGATATCTCGGCCGGGGCGCCCTCGTGCGCAGCCCGGGTGCCGGCCGGCGCTCGATCGCGTTCTCCGGCCGGCTCGGGCGGCGCGCGCTCCGAGCCGGGAGCTACCGGGCAGTCCTCACGGCCACCGACGCCGGGGGAAACACCTCGCGCGGGCGGCAGGTCGACTTCGCCATCACGGCCGGCTGAGTGACGCGTCCCTCCGGCCCGACGTGTCGCTTCGGCGCACGGTCGCCTTCACCCTCGCAGCGCGCTGATCGCGGGATCAGCGACCGGCGCTTCTGGGCCGGGGTACGCTCGGCGATGTGGCCTTCGTCCTCACCGCCGTCGGAGCCGCTCTGGCGTGCGCCCTCGAAATGCTCGAGGCGATGGCGATCGTGCTTGCCGTCGCGCTGACGCGCCGCCCGCGCGACGCGGTCCTGGGGGCGCTGGCGGCGGTGGTGGCGTGCGCCGGGCTGGCCGCCGCTCTGGGCCCGGTGCTCGTCGCGCGGGTCGCCGGCTCGCCGCTGCGCCTCGTCGTGGGCATTGCCCTGCTGCTGTTCGGGCTGGAGTGGCTGCGCAAGGGCATCCTGCGCCTGGCCGGACGTCGCTCGCGCTCGTCGTCGTTTCAGGAGTTCGTCGAGGAGCGCGAGGCGCTCGAGGCGCTGGCGCTGCCCGAGCCTGGCGCGCCCGACTGGGCGGGTCGCACGATCGCCTTCAAGGGCGTGCTGCTCGAAGGCATCGAGGTCATCCTCATCGTCACCGCGCTGGCCGCGCGACCGGGCGGGCGCGCCCCCGCGCTGCTGGGGGCGGGGTTCGCGCTGGTCGCGACGGCGGCCGTCGGCGCTGCGCTGCACCGGCCCCTGCGCCGGCTCCCCGAAACCCAGCTCAAGTACCTGGTGGGCCTGGTGCTCACCACCTTCGGGACGTTCTTCGCCGCCGAGGGACTGGGCGTGGCCTGGCCGCTCGGCGACGCGGCCCTCCTCGTGCTGGTCGCCGGCTACCTCCTCGCCTCCCAAGTGATGGTGGTGGCGCTGGCCCGGACGGCCGGGGCGCGGGAGTCGATGACATGAGCCTCCTGAGGACCGCTCGCAAGCTGGTGCTGGGAGAGACCTGGGCGCTGCCCGTGGGCATCGCGCTGGCCGTCGGCGCCGGCGCCCTCCTGCGGGAGGCCAGCGGCGGGGCGCACTGGTGGCGCGTCGCCGGCGGCGCGGTGCTCGTCGTGCTCCTCCTCGCGGCGCTGGCCCTCAGCCTCAGGTCGTCATCCCGCTGAACTGGCCGCCGGTGATGTTGAGCACCTGGCCGTGGACGTAGTTCGACCACGGCGAGCACAGGAAGAAGACGCCGCCGGCCGCCTCCTCCGGAGTCCCCGGCCGTCCCAGCGGAATCAGCATCGGCGCGAGCTGGCGCATCTGGTCCGGGATGCCGAGTTGAACCTTCTCACCGTCGAGCTCCATCACGTTGGATTCTTCCTTTGACGCGGTGAGCCGCGTCTCGATGTAGCCGAAGGCGACGGCGTTGACGTTGATCTTGAACTGCCCCCACTCCTTGGCCAGCGCCTTGGTCAAGCCCACCACGCCGGCCTTGCCGGAGGCGTAGTTGGCCTGGCCCGCGTTGCCCATCGTGCCCGAGATCGACGAGACGTTGACCACCTTGCGAAACACCTCGCGACCCTCATCGCGCTCGAGCTTGGCAGGCTCGCGCAGGTGCGGCGCGGCGGCGCGCAGCACGCGGAAGGGCACGATGTTGTGGATGTCCAGCATGCGCTGGAACTGCTCGTCGGACATCTTGTGGATCGGCGCGTCCAGCGTGTAGCCCGCGTTGTTAACCACGATGTCCAAGCGCCCCCAGGCGTCGACCGCCGTCTTGACGAGGTCGTCGCACGCCCCCGCCTTGGTCAGGTCTCCGCCGAACACCACCGTCTCGCCCTCGATCTCGGATGCCGTCTGCTCGGCCAGGTCGCCGTCGAGGTCGTTGACGAGCACCTTGGCGCCCTCCCGCGCCAGCAGCTCCGCGGTGGCACGGCCGATACCGCGCGCACTGCCGCTGACGATGGCCACCTTCTCGTCGAGTACTCCCATGCGTTTGCGTCTCCTTCGCTGTCGGTGGTGGGACGGCTAGACGCCGTAGGATCGGCCGATCACGTCGAGCAGGATCTCGTCGGTCCCGGCGGCGATGCGCCCTAGCCGCGCGTCGCGCCAGATCCGCTCGACGCCGTACTCCTTCATGTAGCCGGCTCCGCCGTGGACCTGGATGCACTCGTCGGCGACCTCACACAGCATGCGGGCGGCATGCAGCTTGGCCATCGAGATCTCGCGCACCGGATACTCGCCGTTGGCAAAGCGCCACGCGGTCATGTAGACCATCTGCCGCCCGACCTCGATCTTCGTCGCCATCTCGGCGAGCTTGTGGCGGATGACCTGGAAGTTCCCGATCGGGCGCCCGAAGGCGGTGCGATCCTTGGCGTACTGCAGTGTCCGGTCGAAGCAGCGCTGGGCGCTGGCCACGGACCCCGCGGCGCCGATCAGGCGCTCGCCCTGGAGCTCCCACATGATGTGGTAGAAGCCCTTGCCCTCCTCGCCGAGCAGGTTCTCCGCCGGGACGCGGACGTCCTGAAAGGCCATCAGCGTGGTGTCGGAGGAGTGCATGCCGAGCTTCTCGAGCTTCTTCTCGCGAATCACCCCGGGGGCGCTCATGTCGACGATGAACAGCGAGAACCCCTCGTACCCGGCGCCGGGGTCCGTCTTGGCGAGCAGCACGATGAAGTCCGCCCGGTGGCCGTTGGTGATGTAGGTCTTCGAGCCGTTGATGACGTAGTCGTCGCCCTCGCGCAGCGCCCGGGTCTTGACCCCCGCGACGTCGGAGCCGGCGTCGGGCTCGCTGATGCCCAGGCAGGCGATCTTTTCGCCGCGGACCGCCGGCGCCAGGTAGCGCTGCTTCTGATCCTCGGTGCCGAAGGCGAGGATCGGGGGGGTCGCCATATCGGTGTGAACGGCGACGCCCATTGCCAGGCCACCCGAATCGCAGCCGGTCATCTCCTCACCCAGGATGATGTTCGCGTAATAGTCGCCGCCCTGGCCGCCGTACTCCTCGGGCATGGAGAGCCCGAGCAGTCCGAGCTCGCCCATGCGGTGAAACACCCAGTCGGGGAACGTCGTCTCCTCCCACTCCTCGGCGTGTGGAGCAAGCTCCTTGGCCACGAACGCCGCGATCGATTCGCGCAGTCGGTCGTGCTCGTCGCTGAAGATGAAGTGCTTGCGTTGACTTCCGAAGTTCGGTTTGAGCACGTCGGTGGTGGCCATGGCGGGAGGTCTCCTGAGTCCAGATCGCGGCGGGGCGGGCACCGTAGCGGAGGCGCGGGCGCGGCGAACACTAGGGCGTCGGCGATTTTTCGCCGTGCCTAACGCTCGTCCCGTAGCCGCCGATAGGTATAGGGCCGACACCGGCATGGCATGTCAGACGACCTACACCTCACGGGCGAGGGCTCCGAGCAGGCCTCGCGGGCGCGCGTCCTTTCCTACTTCTTCATCTCAGGCGGGGTCCTCGGCCTGTTCACCCTCGCGTTTCTCCCGCTCCCCGCGGACACCGACGAGATGGGCGAGCTGGTCACGCTTCTGGCCGGGCTGGGCACCGGCGCCGCGTTGTACCTCGGCGGGGCGCGCGTGCCGCGATGGGCGGTGCCGGTCGTGCTCGCCGGCGGGACCGTCGCAGTCAGCTTCGGCGTCTACTTCGCAGGGACTCTGCAGGTCAACACCGAGATGTTCTATCTGTGGGTCGCCTTCTACGGCTTCTACTTCCTCGGCCGCCGGGCGGCCGCCGCCCAGCTGGTGTGGATCGGCGCCGCCTATGCGGCGGTGCTGGCCGTCCGCCACGAGCCCGGCCCGGCCTCGACCCGCTGGGCCATCACGATGGGGACCCTGGCCGTGGCCGGGCTCCTGGTCGCCCACCTCGTCGGCCGGCTCAGGAGCCGTGCGGCGGAGTCGGCGCGTCGCATGCACGATCTGCACACCGCCGAAGAGCGGTTTCGCCTCGCCTTCGAGGATGCGGCCATCGGGATGGCGCTGGTCACCCTCGATGGGCGCTGGCTGCGCGTCAACCGCGCGCTCGCCCGCCTCACCGGCTACCCGCAGGAGCACCTCAACGGGTTGGCCTTCCGCGAGATCACCCACCACGAGGACCGCGGGGCGGACGACGCGGCGCTCGAGGAGATGCTCTCCGGCGATCGTCCCGGCTTCGAGACCGAGAAGCGCTACATCCATGCCGACGGGCACGTCGTCTGGGTGCAGCTCAACGTCACGGTCGTACGGGAGGACGACGGACGGCCCCTGCACCTCATCTCCCAGATGCAGGACGTCACCGAACGCAAGCGCGCCCAGGCCGAGCTGGCCCACCAAGCCCTGCACGACCCGCTCACCGGCCTACCCAATCGCCTGCTGTTCCTCGACCGCCTCGAGGTCGCGCTCGCCCGCCTGTCCCGCCGCGGGTCGGCCGTCGGCGTGCTGTTCCTCGATCTGGACCGCTTCAAGCTGATCAACGACACCTACGGCCACGACGCCGGCGATCGGGTGCTCGTCGAGGTCGCGGCGCGGCTGAAGGGCCTCCTCCGCCCCAGCGACACCCTCTCGCGGTTCGGCGGGGACGAGTTCATCATCCTCTGCGAGGACGTCGAGAGCGAGCCCGGGGCGGTGGTGGTCGCCGAACGCATCGAGCAGGTTCTCGCGCCGCCCTTCTCGGTCGGCGACCGGGAGGCGTTCATCAGCGCCAGCATCGGTATCGCCCTCGGCCGGGACGCCGGGTTCGATCCGGGCGCCCTGCTGCGCGACGCCGACGCCGCAATGTACAGCGCCAAGGACCGCGGACGATCGCGCTACGCCGTATTCGACGGCGACATGCGCCTGCGCGGCGCCGAGCGCCTGGAGATCGAGACGGCCCTGCGCCGGGCGCTCGAGCGCGACGAACTGCGCATCTTCTACCAGCCGGAGGTCGACTTGGAGACCGGCCGGGTGGTCGGGGTCGAGGCGCTCCTGCGCTGGCAGCATCCCGAGCGTGGGCTGGTCGGGCCGGGCGAGTTCATCCCGGTGGCGGAGGAGACCGGGCTGATCGTGCCGATCGGCGAGTGGGTGTTGCGCCGCGCGTGCCTCCAGGCCCGGGCGTGGCGCGAAGCGTTCGCCGATGAGCTCCCGCTGCGCATGGCGGTGAACCTCTCGGCCCGGCAGCTCGCCCGCGGGGATCTCAGCGTGACGGTCGGCACCGCGCTCGCCGATGCCGCCATGGACCCCGGCGCGCTGTGCCTGGAGATCACCGAGAGCGCCATCAGCGAGGACCCGCCGGCGGCGGTGCTCACCCTGCGGGCGCTCACGGCGCTCGGTGTGTGCCTGGCCATCGATGACTTCGGCGTCGGGTTCTCGTCGCTGAGCCAGATCCGCCACCTTCCGCCGGTGGACGTGCTCAAGATCGATCGCTCCTTCGTCGCCGGATTGGGCGAGAACCGCGAGGACACGGCCATCGTCACCTCGGTCATCAGCCTCGCCCACTCACTCGGCCTGACCGCGATCGCCGAGGGGGTCGAGACGGCCGCGCACGTGCACGAGCTGCGCGCGCTGGGTTGCGACCTGGCGCAGGGCTTTCATTTCGCGCGCCCGGCTCCGGCGGAGACGATCACCGAGCTGTTGCGGACGGCGAGCCTCGGTGAGCTGCTGGCATGAGTCGGCTAGGGTGCGGCCGTGCGCCGCGCCATCGTCCTGTGCGTCGCCCTTCTCGGTGTGAGCGCCTGCGGCTCGGGCGCCAAGACCTTCAACGAGCAGGGCCTGAAGTTCCGGTATCCGTCGGACTTTCGGGCGGGCAAGTCGGTGGGCGCCCAGCCGCCCGGCCAAGTGGTGGGGATCGTCGGCGCGGGCGAGGAGGACTACATCGCCGTGCGCGGGCGCCGCGGGGCGCCGCTGCCACTCGCCGCCCTGAGGAGCAGCCTGCCCTCCGTCGTGACGGGCGTCGTCCCCGCGACCGTCACGGTGCAACGCCATAGCGGCCTGAAGGTGTTGACCGCCGTGCAGCGTTCGGGCACCAGGTCCGAGTCGAACATCTACTTCTTCAATGGGGGCGGGCGCACCTGGGAGATCGAATGCCGATCGACGCAGGGCAGACGCAAGGTGATCCGCGCCGCTTGCGCCCAGGCGCTCGACTCGATCCGGATCGGCTGACCGTGGCCGCCGGCGCTCCGTCGCTCGTCGGCCTGCGCTGCCCGATCTCCGAGACGCGCCGTTACGGTGCGGGCGTGGCGCCGTTGGCGTCGGCGCTCGGCGAGCACCTCGGGGTGGCCCCGCGCATGATCGGAGAGCCGACGGCCCACGAGGACAAGCGCGATTGGCCCACGGACGTGCTGGATCGTCGCGGCTGCCTGCTCGAGGCGGGCGGGCAGGTGGACGACGCCCTGACCGCGGGCGCCTTCCCCGTCCTCGTGCACGGAGATTGCTCGATCGGGATGACCACATTGCCGGTGGTGGCCCGCCATCGCCCGGACGCCCGGGTGCTGTGGCTGGACGCCCACGGCGATTTCAACATTCCCGACACCACGCCGAGCGGATGGCTCGCCGGCATGGCGCTGGCCGGCGCCTGCGGACGGTGGGACCCCGGCTTCGGGATCGAGCCGTTCCCATCCAAGCGCATCGTCCTCTGCGGAGTCCGCGAGCTCGACGCCGGCGAGCGGACCCTCCTGCAGTCCAGCGCGGTCACGGTGGTGGGTGCCTCCCTGGAGACGCTGGTCTACCTCCAGAACGCCCTCGACGGAGCGCCCGTCTTCGTGCACATCGATCCCGACGTGCTCGACCCGTCCGCCTTCCCGGCCGAGCTGCCCGTCGACGGCGGGCTGGCGGAGGAGAAGCTCTACGACCTCCTCGACGCGGTGTCCG
The DNA here is from genome assembly GCA_030945905.1 of Actinomycetota bacterium. Taxonomy (GTDB): domain Bacteria; phylum Actinomycetota; class Thermoleophilia; order Solirubrobacterales; family Solirubrobacteraceae; genus JALYZC01. The sequence goes on along the minus strand of JALYZC010000171.1, from coordinate 16,167 downwards.
ACCGCTGCGAGGTGGTGGGGCTGGAGATCGCGTCGTTCTATGCGCCCGAGGATCCGGCTGAGCGCGCCGCGTGCGCCGCTCGCCTGGCGGATTGCGTGGCTCCGCTGCTGCCATGACGCTGCCGCTGCAAGACGTGTCCGTCCTCGACCTCTCCCGCCTGCTCCCCGGCGGGTTTTGCTCGCTGCTGCTCGCCGACTTCGGCGCCGACGTGCTCAAGGTTGAGGACACGGGCACGGGCGACTACGTGCGCTGGGCGGCGCCCTATTACGAGGGAGCCCAGGACAGCGCCAAGTCGGCGCTGTTTCTCGCCCTCAATCGCAACAAGCGCTCGATCCGCATCAACCTCAAGGAGGCACGGGGTCGAGAGGTCCTGCTGGCGCTCGTGCGCGAGCACGACGTCCTGCTGGAGTCCTTCCGGCCGGGCGTCCTGCAACGGCTCGGCGTGGGCTACGAGCGCCTCCGGGAGGAGAACCCGAGGCTCGTGTACTGCGCCATCACCGGATACGGGCAGGACGGTCCCTACCGCGATCGTTCGGGGCACGACCTCAACTACCTCGGCCTGATCGGCGCGCTGGGGCTCAGCGGCGAGCGCGACGGCCCGCCCGTGCAGTCGGCGGGTCAGATGGCCGACCTCGGCGGGGGCGCGCTGATGGCAGCGTTCGGGATCCTGGCCGCCCTGCGCGAACGCGACAACTCCGGGGTGGGCCAGCTCGTGGACGTCTCCATGACCGATGGAGCACTGTCATGGCTGGCGCTCGTCGCGGCACGGCACTTCGCCGAAGACGCCGTTCCGCGCCGCGGCGGCCTGGAGCTGGCCGGATCGGTCGTCTGCTACCGCCCCTACGCCTGCCGCGACGGCTGGGTCACGCTCGCTGCACTGGAGCCAAAGTTCTGGCAGGCCTGGTGTCGCGGGATCGGCCGCGAAGACCTGATCGAGCGCCAGTTCGACTCACCGGGCTCGGAGACGCACGCCGAGGTGCAGCGCCTGTTCCTGGAGCGCACCCGGCTGGAGTGGCAGGCCTTCGCCTCCGAGCACGACTGCTGCCTGGAGCCCGTGCTCGAGCTCGACGAGGCGCTCGAATCAGAGCTCGTGCGAGCACGCGGGATGGTGGTGGAGCTCGATCAGCCGGGTGCCGGCCCCGTGCGCCAGCTGGGCATCCCCGTCAAGCTCGAGCGCACGCCCGGCCAGGTCCGCGCGCCGGGCCCCGCTCTGGGCGAGCACACCGACGAAGTCCTGCGGGCCGCGGGTTACTCCGAGCGGGAGGTCGCCGCGCTCAAGGATGCGGGCGCCGTGGCCGGTCCCGATGCGGCGATGCCGGGCTCGTTCACCGCCGCCTGAAGGCAGACGCCCACGGTGGCCGAGCTCCGGCGCGAGCTATCCTTTCCATCCTCGAGCGTTGACTGACTGGTCGATCCAGCGACGCCGAGGAGGAGATTCCGTTGCGAGCGGCCGCGGTTCAGCTCAATGCCACCGAGGATGCGGCGCGCAATCTGCACACCGCCGATCGCCTGACCCGTAAGGCGGTCGCCCAAGGCGCCGAGCTCGTCGTGCTTCCCGAGAAGTGGAGCCTTCTCGGCCACGATGAGGCGATGGCCGAGCTTGCCCAGCCACTGGACGGCGAAGCCGTCACCTGGGCGCGTCAGATCGCGCGTGAGCTCGGGATCGACCTCATCGCCGGGTCGATCGTCGAGCGTGCGGCCGCAGAGGAGAAGCGCTTCAACACGAGCGTGCACATCGCTCCCGACGGGCAGCTCCGCGCCGCGTATCGCAAGATCCACCTGTTCGACGTCGAGGTCGACGGGCGCGCCTACCGCGAGTCCGACACCGTGGACCCGGGCCGGGAGATCGTGGTCTCCCAGCTCGCCGGTGGTGCTCGCCTCGGGATGAGCGTGTGCTACGACCTCCGCTTCCCGGAGCTCTATCGCATCCTGGCGGTCGGCGGCGCGGAGGTCTTCAGCGTGCCGTCGGCGTTCACCCTCACCACCACGCGCGACCACTGGGAGCCGCTGGTGCGAGCCCGGGCGATCGAGAACCAAGCCTTCGTGATCGCGGCCAACCAGGTCGGGCCCCACCCGGGCGGCTACCGTTCGGGTGGGCGCTCGATGATCGTCGATCCGTGGGGAATCGTCCTCGCGCAGGCGCCCGATGTGGAGGCCGTGATCCTCGCTGAGGTCGATGTGGATCGCCTGGCGGACATTCGTGGCCGGCTGCCCTCCCTGGCCAATCGCCGGCCCGAGGCGTACGCGTGGCCCGCGGAGGCCTACGCCTGATGGCCGTCTCGCGCAGTCAGGCCGCGGTGGACAAGCGCCGCACCATCCTCGATGCCGCGGTGCGCGTGTTCGCGCGGCAGGGCTTTCACGGGTGCCGCGTGTCGGATATCGCGGACGACGCGGGGGTCGCCTACGGACTCGTCTACCACTACTTCGATTCCAAGGACGAAGTGCTCGACACGCTCTTCCTCGAGCGCTGGGACGTCATGCTGGCGACGATCGACGAGGTGGACGGCCGCGACCTGCCGCCCCGGGAGAAGCTCTTTGCCATTGCGGCGTTCATCTTTGACTCCTACCGCCACGACCCGGAGCTGATGAAGGTGATCATCGTCGAGGTCACTCGCGCGGCCAACTCCTTTGGTCGTACGCACCTGGACAAGATTCGCGAGGCCTATGAGGGCATTGCCAGGATCGTGGCCAAGGCTCAGGCGGACGGAACGTTCAAAACCGATGTGACCGCCCAGTTCGCGGCACTGGCGTTCTATGGCGCGATCGAGCAGGTGCTGACGGGCTGGATCTTCGACGTGCTGCCGCAGGGCGAGACGGAGTTCGAGCAGGCCAAGCGCTTGGTGGTGGAAACTGTGTGTGGTGGATTGGATGCCGTCCCAGCATGAGCACATCGGCGAAGGCTCTGCTTTACTGGCCCGCATGGGTGATCGAGACGTCGTCAAACGCCTCATGTGGTCGGGCCTGCTTGCCGGCTTGGGCGCGGTCGCCAGCATCGCCACCCAGCGCGTCGCGACCCTGATCTGGCGGCGGGCGTTCGGCGAAGACCCTCCCGAGTGATACGTCGCAAGCGCAGCCAGGAGCCGGAGGCAGGGGATCCCGCGATGATTCGCGACGCCGAGGGTGAGCCGGTAGAGAACCCCACCGTAAGCGGCATCCTTCCCCCCATTCCCGACCAGGGCGGCCCCCCCGAGGCTTGGGGTCCGGGTGCGGGAGACGCCGGTCCGGAGGCCGCCCCCCAACCGGCGCCGCAGGAGATCTTTCGGGTGCCAGAGCCCGCGCCGGCGCCCGCCCCTGAGCCGGAGCCTGTCGTCGAGGCGATCCCGCCGCCGCCCGATCCTCAGCCTGACCCCGAGCCGGTCGTCGCCGTGATCCCGCCGTTCATCGCCCCCGAGCCTGAGCCGGTCGCCGAGGTGATCCCGCCGTTCATCGCCCCCGAGCCTGAGCCTGTCGCCGAGGTCACGGCGCCGGAGTCTTTTGCGCCTCAGCCTGAGCCCGTAGCCGAGGTGGCGCCCCCCGAGCCCGACCCCGAGCCGGCGTGGGGTCAGGCCACTGAGCCCGCAGCGGTGGAGCCTCCAGAGCCCGTCGCCGAGCCGCCGGCCCTCGAACCCGAGCGCGCGTGGGAGCCCCTGCCCGAGCCTGTCGCCGGCGCGCAGGAGCAGGCGCCCCTGCCCGTGGTCGAGCCCGCCGCGGCGCCCGAAGTGTCGATTCCGCAGCCCGAGCCGGCGGCAACGGACGAGCCGACCCCGGCCTCCCCGTCGGCCGGCCCCCTCTCGTCATGGCGCACTGCCGGGTCCGAGCTCGCCGCGAAGGCCGGCTCGCGGCCCGAGCTGCTGGTGGGCGCCGCGTGCGCCGGCGGCCTTGCCCTCGCGATCCTCATCCGGCGCGTTGCCCGATAGTCCCCAGCAGAGCATCAGCGACGCGGTCACGGAGATCTCCGAGCGGGCGTCGCTGCTCGTACGGGAGGAGATCGAGCTGGCCAAGGCGGAGATCACCGAAAAGCTCAGCCGGCTGGTCAAGGGCTTGGTGGTCGGCGCCGCCGCGGGCATCTTCGTGGTTACGGCTCTGCTGTTCGTGCTCCACGGGTTCGCGTGGCTGGGCGCCGTCGAGCTCTTCGACGGCAACCAGATCTACTGGGGCTTCTTCCTCGTCGCCGGCTTGCTCTTCGTGTTCGGCGGGATCGCCGGCTGGCTGGCCGCCAAGGCGCTGCGCAGCAGTTCGTCGCCCAAGCCCGAGATGGCCATCGACGAGGCCAAGCGGATCCGCGACACGGTGACCTCGCAGGCCCAGCCCGGACCCCGGATCGGCAGGGGCAGATGACCCCCCCGCGCACGCCGGAGGAGATCCGGGCCTCCATCGAGACCAACCGCGCGGAGCTCGGCCATTCGGTCGGTCGCCTGCGCGGGGAGGTCGAGCGCATGCGCGAGGAGGTCGAGCGCAAGGTCGAGCACATGACCGACTGGCGCGGGCAGCTCGCCCGGCACCGCAAGGAGGTCCTGATCGGCGCCGCGGTGGCCGGATTCGTGCTGGGCGGCGGGCTGGCGGCGATTGGGCTGCTCCGCCGCCGCCGCGAGTAAGGGCCGCTTTCAGCCCCACCGGGCGTGTCCGAGTCCGGTCCTAGGCTGCCGGGCGCCATGACCGCCGTGCCGTCGACGAGATCGATCGTTCGCGTGTTCCTCACGCTGGGCGCCCTCCTCTTCGGCCTGTACCTCATCTACCTGGTTCGCAGCGTCCTGGCCCTGCTGGCGATCGCCGTCTTCACCGCGCTCGCCCTCGGTCCCGCGGTCGACTTCTTCAGTCGCAAGCTCCCCCGCCCGGGCGCGATCCTCGTCGTCTATCTGCTCATCGCGGTCGCGATCTTCGGCGTCGGGTTGCTGGTGGTGCCGCCGATCGCCTCGGAGGTCAAGGGCCTGTCCAAGGACATTCCCGGCTATCTCAAGGATCTACGGAGCAATGACCAGTTCCGCAGGTACGACAACCGCTACGGCATCACGAAGAAGCTCAAGACCGAGGGGGACAGACTTCCCGCGCGGCTCGGGGATGCGGCCGGTGCGCTCAAGGCCGTGACCGTCGGCGTGTTCGCCGGGGCGACCAAGCTCCTCGTCGTGTTGACGGTGGCGTTCCTGCTTCTGCTCGATGGTCGCCGACTCGTGGGGTTCGGGCTGCGATTAACCGGCCCCGCGCGGGAGGCGCGGTATCGCTCGGTGGCGCTGGACATCTATCGCGCGGTGTCGGGCTATGTCACGGGCAACCTGGTCATCAGCTTCATCGCGGGAACAGTGACCTACGTGACGCTGAGCATCCTCGGGGTTCCCTTCGCCGTGCCGCTCGCGGTGCTCATGGCCTTCCTCGACATCATTCCCCTCATCGGCGCCACGATCGGCGGCATCGTGATCGCCCTGATCACATTGTTCAACGACTTTCCCACCTCGACCATCGCGTGGGTGGTCGTCCTCATCGTCTATCAGCAGATCGAGAACAACCTGCTGCAGCCGTTCGTCTACAAGCGGACGGTGTCCGTGCCTGCCCTTGGCGTGATCGTGGCCGTGCTCGTGGGGTCGTCGCTGCTGGGCGTGCTCGGCGCGCTGCTGGCGATCCCGGTCGCCGCAGCGGCGCAGATCCTCCTGCGCGCGTGGTGGGACCGGCGCGGCGAGCGCCTCGAGGGTGAACCGCCCTCGGGTCGCGTGCCGGCGCCTGCGGGGTAGGCGCACCCCTCGGATTCGGCCGGAATGACTAGTGGCTCACGACACTCTGGCGCCGTGTCGCGCCAGCGCATAGGGTCAGCACCGGAGGTATGAGCGAAACCACGAGGAGGAGTCGATGCCCCAACCCAAGAAGTCGTCAGCGCGCGGGAGCCGCACCGCAGGCGGACCCGCCAAGAAGGAGCCCGCGGCGCTCAAGCGCCTCAACACTTCCCTGGACAGCGCGGAGAAGGCGCTCGGTTCGCTGAGCAAGGACATGAGCAAGTCCGGCAAGGAGGTCTTCAGGGACCTTCAGAAGGTGCTCAAGGACGCGCGTCGGCACGGCGGCAGGCTGAGCAAGGAGCTGCAGAAGGAACTGGAGAGGGCGCTGCCCTCGAGCTCCGGTCGGCGCGCGAGCTCCAGCGCGAGCGGCGCCGCGACCGCCAAGCGCACGACCGCGAAGCGCGCGACCGGCAAGGCCTCGTCGGCGAAGCGGGCTCCCGCGAAGCGCACAACCGCCAAGGCCGCTTCGGGCAAGCGGGCTCCGGCGAAGCGCAGCTCGAGCCCGAGCCGCAGTCGCTCGGGTGGCAGCTAGCCGGCTCGCCTAGGCGAAGCAGCGCGGGGGGCAGCCGGCGACTCCGAGCATGCCGGGCCCCAGGTGGGTCCCGATGACCGGACCAATCTCGCTGACCCAGAGTGGTTCCGTGCCGAAGACCTCGCGGCCGCGCTCGATGAGGCGCTCCGCCCGGTCGAGGTCCTGGATGTGCTGCACGACCCAGCTGTCGGCCTGGTTGTCGTGCAGGCTCTCCATGTACTCCATCATTCGCTCCAGGGCACGTCCGGAGGTGCGTACCCGTTCCACGGGCGTGATCTGGGCCTCCAGCGTTAGGATGGGCTTGATCTTCAGCGTCGAGCCCAGCCACGCCCGCGCCGCGCCCACGCGACCGCCCCGGCGCAGGAACTCCATCGTGTCGATGGCGAACCAGATCTTCAGCTGCTCGCGAGTCTCCCGGGCACGCTGCGCGACGGCAGCACGGTCGCCTCGGGCGCGCGCCGCGGCAGCCGCGGCCAGCACCACCATCCCCAGGCCTCCGCACGAGGTGGCGGAGTCCAGCACCGTTACACGATCCTCGCCGAGGTCTTCCTCGAGCTTCTCCTTGGCCTGACGGGCAGCCTCGAAGGTCCCGGATATCCCGGCGCTGAGGTGGATCGAGACGATGTCGTTGCCCTCGGCCACCAGCGGCTCGTAGACGGCCAGGAAGTCGCCCATCGAGGGCTGCGACGTCGTCGGCAGCTTCGGCGCCACGCGCAGGTGCTCGTAGTACGCGTCGAAGCTCGGCAGGTCGGCTTCGCGGTCCTGTCTTCCCTCCCAGTTGACGTAGAGGCTCACCTGATGGATGCCGTTGGCCTCCCTCAGCGGACGAGGCAGGTAATGCGTGGAGTCGGTGACGACTGCGACAGAGCGCATGCGGCGCGCGGACCCTAGCAACCGCCTCGCCGAGCGTCTGTGCGCCCAAACCGGCGCCCGGTCAGCTCAGACGATTCTCGATGCCCATCGGAGCGGGGGCGCCGGGCTCGGGAGCGGCGACCGTGTCGGGGGCATCATCCGGAGCCTTCACGCCGAGCGCCTGCGAGAGCTCGCCGGACTCGTACATCTCGACCACGATGTCGCAACCGCCGACCAGCTCGCCCTTGGCGAACAGCTGCGGGATCGTCGGCCAGCTTGAGATGGCCGAAAGCTCCTGACGGATACGGGGATCGGGGAGCACGTCCACCGCCGCGAACGGCGCGTCCAGGGACTGCAGGGTGGCGACGGTACGTGCCGAGAACCCGCAGGCGGGCGCGTCGGGCGTGCCCTTCATGAACAGGATCGTGTCGTGCTCGTCGATGGCCTTCTTGATGGCGTCGCGGATCTGTGTGCTGTCGTCGCTCACTGGCTCCTCACAGGTGTCTCGGTCTTGATGGACAGGGCGTGGATCGGGCCGCCGACCTCCGCGCCGAAGATGCCGTACACCATGCGATGCTGCTCGAGCCGGGACCGGCCCGCGAAGGCCTCCGCCACCACGGTCGCGCGGAAATGGTCGCCGCCACCGGTGAGGTCTTCGACCGTGGCCTCGGCATCGGGAATGGCGGCTTCGATGCGTTGCTTGAGCTCGTCGGCGCTGGGCATCCGCTCCCTAGGTTAGCGACGTAGAACCCGGGTTCGGAGGTCGCTACACTGAATGAAGCGTTGCGGCCCTTCGGCCGCGTTTCAGACCGAGACGGAGTTGCGCATGATCACGCTGACTGACAAAGGCGCCGAGAAGGTGCGGGAGTTCCTCTCCACGCAGGACGAGCCAGATCCGGCCGCCGGGCTGCGGGTGGGCGTGCGAGGTGGTGGCTGCTCGGGATTTCAGTACATGTTGGCCTTCGATGCCGAGCGAGACGGCGACACCGTCGTCGAGGATCAGGGCATCCGGCTGCTCGTCGACACGGCCAGCGCGCAATATGTGAAGGGGGCCGTGGTGGACTACGTCGACGGTCTCCAGGGCGCGGGCTTCAAGGTGGAGAACCCCAACGTCATCGCCGCCTGCGGCTGTGGATCCTCCTTCCGGGTGGCTGAGGAGGAAGAGGTCTCCGCGGTCTGAGCCGGCGGTTCGCCGCCGCCCTCGCGGCGGCGCTGGTCCTCGCCTGGGGAGGGTGCGGAAGCCCGGGAGAGCAGCCTGTCTCGCCGGTGCCGGCCGCGGGACCCGTCACGCCAGCGCCGGCCACGGCGCCGGCCCTCGGCATCACCGAGGCCAACCCCGCCCTCATCTGGGCGCCGGGCGCCCGAGGTCGCGAAGCCGAGCCGTTTGTATCGCAGCGGGCTGCGCTCGCGGCGCTTCACCCGCGCTATTACCGCCTGCAGGTGGACTGGTCGCTGGTGCAGCCGCGCTCGGATGTGGCGCCCAACTGGGACCGCCCAGATCCGGGCTGCGCGCGTGGCGCCGGACCGTGTGCGCCCTACCGCGGCGTGCGCGAGCAGCTGCGAGCGGTACGCTCGCGTCAGCGGGCGCAGGGCGGCTGGGAGGTCGTGGTCAACTTCCTCTACACCCCGCGCTGGGCGGCCCGCGAGCCCGGCGGGTGCGAGCCGGGCTTCGTCGATCCGAGCTATCGCCAGATCGCTCCCGCGGCGCTCCCCGCGTACCGAGCGCTGATCGCGTCCCTGCTCGCGCTCGGTCGCCAGGAGGGCGTGGAGCTGCGCTACTGGAGCGCCTGGAACGAGTCCAACTACCGCGGGTTCGCCTCACCCCAGCGGACGGCCTGCACGCCCGGCTCGCGGCTGTTGGCGCCTGGGTACTACGCGGGGCTGGTGCGCGCCCTGCGCGCCGAGCTGGCGGGCGCACCCGGTCGCCACGACGTGCTGCTGGGCGAGCTCTCCGACGCCCAGGTCTCCGGGCCGAAAGCGACCTCCACCGTGGAGTTCATCCGCGGACTGGCGCCCGATGTCATCTGCGGCTCGCCCCTGTGGAGCCAGCACCTGTATCTCGGTGACGTCGGCGGCCTCAGCGCGATCGAGGGCGCTTTGGACGCTCGCGGCTGTGGACGTCGCCACCGCATCTGGATCACCGAAACCGGAGCGGGTGGGCCGAGTCCGGGCGCCCGTCGTCCCACCGACCCGGCGAGCCTGCGCGCGCAATGCCGCGGGATCGACGGCCTGCTGCGCGGCTGGCACGCCGACCGGCGCGTGGACGCGGTCTTCCAGTACTCCTACCGCGAGGATCCGGCCTTCCCGGTCGGCCTCGCGGACGCATCGCTGAGCCGCCGCTACCCGGCCTATGACGCCTGGCTCGCCTGGGGCCGGCGAGGCTCGACCGCGGGCGCACCGGCGCTGCCCGCGTCGTGCCAGGGCTGAGACAGCGGTAGGCGAGGCCGCCCCGGCCGACGCGCTAGGGTCCGGGTCCAAGTGACGAACGGGGGGCCGATGGAGTTCTGGGAGCAGGTCTCGACACAGTCGAGACGCTGGGACGTACTCGCGCATCCGTTCTACCTGCGGTGGTCGGCGGGCGAGCTGACGCGGCCGGAGCTTTCGCACTACGCGGGCCAGTACGGGCACGCGGTGCGGGCCCTCGCGGCGGCAAGCCGGCACGCGGCCTCGCAGGCTCCCCCCGAGATCGCTGACGAGCTGGCCGCCCACGCGGCCGAGGAGGAAGCTCATGTGCCGCTCTGGGACCAGTTCGCAGATGCCCTGGGCGCCGAGGGCTCGGCACCGCCGCTCGCGGAAACCGAAGCATGCGCGAGCGCGTGGAGCGATCCGCAGCGAGGGTTCATGCCCACGCTCGTCGGGCTCTACGCCATCGAGGCAGCCCAGCCGGCCATCTCCCAGACCAAGCGCAGCGGACTGACACGGCACTACGGACTGGCCGAGGGCCCCGCGACGGAGTACTTCGATGTGCACGCCGTCCGCGACCTCGACCACGCCGCGTCCGGGCGAAGGATCATCTCGAGGTACCTGCGAGGCGCCGACACCGAGGCCCTTGCCTCCGAGGCCGCGCGGGTCCTGGCCGCGAACTGGCGCCTGCTGGACGGGGTGGACCGGAGCTCCGCCCGGCCGTCATCTCACGCGGGCGCCTCGTCCAGCGAGCGCCACAGGTAGCGGCAGGCCACCGACCGGTAGGGCCGCCACGGCTCGCCGACGCGCCGCAGGTCTTCGGGACCCGGCAGGTCCGCCATCCCGTAGGCGATCTGCACGGCGCGGCGGATGCCCAGGTCGCCGACCGCCAGGACGTCGGAGCGCTGGAGATGGAAGATGAGGAACATGTCGGCGGTCCACTGGCCGAGTCCCTTGACTGCGATCAGCTCCGCGCTGACATCCGCATCGGGGAGCAGGTCGAGGCGATCGAGCTCCAGGGAGCCCTCCACCACGTGCTCGGCGAGTGACCGCAGGAAGCCGACCTTGGCTCGCGACAGACCCGCTGCGGCGCGCAGCGTCTCGGGGTCGGCGCTCAGCACTGCCTCCGGGGTCGGGGTCGCGCCCCCGAAATGGTCGAGCAGGCGCCCGTGGATCGCCCGGGCGGCTTTGGTAGAGAGCTGCTGGCCGACGATCGAGCGCACGAGCGCTCCGTAGTGGTCATCCGCTGCGACGCGGCGGCCCCCGCGCTCGCCCAGGCCCCCGGCCGACTCGATCGCGTCGATCACCTCGTGCAGGATGGGGTCGGCCCCGCGAAGATGGGCCACGGAGCCGGCGGGGATGGCCCGGTGGTCGGTCGGCGCCGCGCTCAAGCCTGGCCCTCGACCGCCCCCGGCACGCCGGTGTTGGTCGAGTACTTGGGCTGGATCTTCGTCTCGGGGCGGATGTGGTGGACGGCCTGGGCGACGGCGATCGCCGCCTCGGCAAAGCCGGTGGCGATGAGCTTGAGCTTGCCCTCGAAGGTGGTGATGTCGCCGCAGGCCCACACGCCTTCGAGGTTGGTGCGCATCACCCCGTCGACGACGATCGCGCCCTTGGAGATCTCCAGGCCCCAGTCCTTGAGCGGGCCCAGGGCGGTCTTGAACCCCAGCTGGAGCAGCACCGCGTCGCAGTCGAGCTCGACCTCCGTCGCCTCGTCTTCGGAGTGGAAGAGCACCACTCGCTCGATCTGCCCGTTGCCGTCGATGTGCTTGATCTGGTAGGGGACCTTGAGGTCTATGGCTCCGCTCGCGTGTGCCTGCATGACCTGCGCGACGGTGCCCTCGTGGGCGCGGAAGCCCTCGCGACGATGCACCAGGGTCACCGACTCGGCCACGTCGAGCAGGTTGATCACCCAGTCGACGGCGGAGTCGCCACCGCCGACGATGAGCACTTTCTTGCCTGCGAACTCCGATTTCTCGCCCACCAGGTAGTGAGCGCCCCGGCCCTCCCACGGGGTGATGTCATAGCCGGGCAGCTTCTTGGGCTCGAACGCGCCGTGGCCGCCGGCGATCAGCACCGTGCGCGAGCGCAGGGCGCCGCGGTCGGTGTGCAGGACGACCAGGCGACGCGCGGGATCCTCCGGGTCGGGCTCCCAGGAGATGCGCTCGGCGGTGGTCTCCAGGTGGACGGGGACGTCGAACTGCTCGAGCGCCTGCTCGCGCAGCTGCTCCACCAGGTCACGGGCCAGGATCTTCGGATGGCCGACCACGTCAAAGATCCACTTCTCCGGGTAGAGCGCTGCGAGCTGCCCTCCGAGTTCGGGGAGGGAGTCGAGGACCCGGGAGGTTGCTTCACGCATACCGGCCCAGAAGGCGGCGCTGAGGCCCACGGGGCCGGCGCCGATGACCGTGATGTCGCGCACCTCGTCGAAGTCGCGCGCCAGAGCCACGGGCGCCTCGGTCATGTCGACGATCCCAACGCGACCGGCGCCCCCACGCCGAGCGCCCCGCCGTCGAGGGCGCCGAGGGCCCGCTCCAGCGACGCCGAGATGCAGGTGAAGACCGGAGTGTCCCGCTGCGTGTATTCGCTGGACTCCGTGGTGCGCAGCCGCTGGACGAGATCGAGGAAGTCCGCGGGCTCGTCGGTCTCGAAGGCGACGACGAACTCCTGGTCGTCGAGCCCGAAGGAATAGCTGGTGTTGAGGTCGATCGACGGGTATTCGCGGCCGATGCGGATGTGCTCCTGCATGACGCGGTAGCGCTCGTCGGCGGACAGCCGGTACCAGGCGCGGGTCTTGACGAACGGATACACGAACAGGTACTTCGCGTGCGCGGGGCGAACCTCGAGGCGCGACTCGTCGGAGTACTCGGAGGCCTTGGTGAGCGCGAGGTAGGAGTGGGGAATGGACGCCCACTTCATCAGTCCGCTCTGGGCCAGGACGACGTGGAACTCATGGAGATGGTCGAGGCTCACCGACTGCGAGAGGAGCAGGAGGTCGCAGTCACCTCGGGTGCCCACGAGCGAGAAGCTGCGCAGGAGGTGCCCCGGCGCCTCGGAGAAGTCGTCGCAGGCGGCGATGAGCTCCTGCTTGTCGCGAGCGCGCTCGCTCTCGTCGAGCCGGCGCCATGCCGGATCGACCTTGAGGAACGTGTACTTGACGAAGTGGCGTTCGGGCATTGAAAAAGCTGCTTCGGGGCGGCCGCCGGGCGGGGTGGATGGTGCTGGCCGACCGCTCTGGCGCTCCATGGCGCCCGCCCGACACGGTGTAACCGCCGGTACTTGAAAAAGTATAGTGAGGCGATGCTCCGGCCCGGGCTCTTGGCTCTGCTGTGCGCGCTTGCGGTCGGCGCGAGCGGCGTGGGCTCGCTCGCGGCGGCGGCCACTGCCGCGGACCTCTCGACGCCTCACTTCAGCGGTCCCCGGGTGGTGCTCGCGCTTCTTCCCGCGCGCGAGCGACCTCCCAAGGTCCCTCCGACCGCGGGCACGCCTCCGGATCCCCAGGAGCTGCTGCAGGCGCGAATCGACGAGCGCAAGATGCTTTCCCTCGGCGTGCTCGGAGCCACCCAGGGCCCCTTCACCCAGGAGCAGATGCTGCTGGACATGACGGCGGGCACACGGACGTCGGCCGCCACCTACGCCACCAAGCAGCCGTGGCCGATGCGGCTGTCGGTGGCCGGTACCGCGGGGTTCATCGACGGCTGGCTGCCCAACAAGCGACGGGCGCTGCTGGCCCCGGCGTCCATCAAGCCCGGGCTGCTGGCGAAGTCGATCCCGGGCGGGGGCACCTATGTGGGGTTCTCAAGCGTCCGCGGCCTGGAGGCCGCCGTCGCGGCCGACGAGCAGGGCACGGTACGCCGTGTCTCGATGGGGACGGGCGAGACGGTGGCGTTTCGCACCGAGCAGCTGCTCGCCCGCCACCGATTCGTCGTGGTCTCGCTGCCCCCCAAACAGGTCGGCGGGGTGCAGCTCGACACGATCCTGCGCGACCGCCACCCCGACGAGATGGTGATCGTGATGCAGGCGCCGCCGGACCAGAAGGCTCCGCAGCTGCTGCCGGTGGGCATCGTCGGGACCCCCGGCGACGCCAAGCCCGGCGGGCTGAGCTCCCAGTCGACACGTCAGGCGGGCTTCGTCACGGGGATCGACATCGCGCCCACGATCCTCGAGCGCCTCCGCCTGCCTGTGCCCTCGGACATGCGCGGCGAGCCCATCACGATCTCCGGCCCTCGTGACTCCAAGGCGCTCAACGACCTGCGCTTCCGCTTCACCAACATCGGCAAGTACCGGCTGACCACCGTGCAGGGCATGATCATCAGCCTGCTCGCGGTGGTGTTGGCGATGGCTGCCTTCAGCGGCTGGCATCGCTCGTTTCGCCACGGCCTGCGCATCGGCGCGCTCGCATGCATGTGGGCGCCGACGATCGTGCTCTTCGAGGCGTTCTTCAATCCCACGGCCTCCGGTGTGGAGATGGCGATCGTGGCCGTGCCGTCGTTCCTGCTCGCCTTCCTCACCGACCGCTTCGTGCGATGGCCCCTGGCCCCGATCGTTCCCATGTTCGTCGCGCTGGGCGTGTACACGGCCGACCTGGTCAACGACTCCCATCTCATCGTGCGCTCGCTACTGGGCCCCAATCCCAAGTTCGGCTCGCGGTTCTTCGGGCTCGGCAACGAGCTCGAAGCCGCCCTGCCGGTGATGATGTTCATCGGCCTCGGCGCGGCGCTCACGGGCAAGGCGCGCTCGCGGGGCACGGCGGCCGTGTTCGCCGTCGCCGGCCTCCTCCTCGCCGGCATCATCGGCTCGGGGCGCCTGGGCGCCGACGTGGGCGGGGTGATGACGGTGGGCGCCGGCGCCGCTGTGGCGACCCTGCTGATGCTGCCCAAGCGGCCTTCGAAGTGGGTGCTGCTGGCCGCCGGTCTGGCCCCCCTGCTCGCCGTGGCGGCGCTCGCCGGCCTCGACCTCGCCACCGGCGGGAACGGGCACTTCACCCGCAACGTGCTCAACCAGAGCTCGGGCAACTTCTCCGACGTGATCCTCCGTCGCTTGGAGCTCGCGTTCAACGCCCTGTTCAACGGACGCCGGATGCCCTACGTCGTGACCGCCGGGGTGATCGCCGTTGGCTTTGCCTACCGCAATCGGGCCTGGCTCTACGGTCCCGTCCCCGATCCCGCTTGGCGCGCCGCACTGCTCGGGGGCCTCGCGTCTGCCGTGGGCGGCTCGTTCTTCAATGACTCCGGGCCGCTGCTCTTCGTGGTAGGAGCGTTCGTGCTGATCGTGGCGACGATGTACATCCAGGGCGACCCGCGCTTGGCACCCGGCGACCAGAAGATGGCGGAGCTGCGCGAGGAGGTGCCCGCCGAGGGCCGGCCGCCGCCACGCGAGGGGAAGCGGTCCGCGCCCGGGGAGGCCGAAGGCAAGCCCTCCGTTGCGTCACCGGCGGCGTCATGACTCGCATCGCGCTCGTCTCCCCCTACTCCTGGACCTACCCGGGCGGCGTCACGCGACACATCGAAGCTCTGGCGGAGGAGTTCCTCGCCCGGGGCCACCACGTTCGCGTGCTTGCCCCGTTCGATCCGCCCGACCGCCTTTCGGCGATCCTGCACCGAGGGGCACATCCCGAGCCGCGGCCGGTGCCCCGCTACCTGACTCCACTGGGGCGTACGGTGGGCATCCCGTCCAACGGTGCGGTTTCGAACATCGCCGTCAGCGCGGGCCCGCTCACCGCGCTGCGGCGCGAGCTGCACAGTGGCGACTTCGACGTCGTGCACGTCCACGAGCCCAACGCGCCGGTCATCTCCTGGGACGCGCTGCTCTCCTCGCCGGCCCCGCTGGTGGGGACCTTCCACTGTTACTCCGAGAACCGGATCGCCAATAACGCGGCCAACCTGGCCGGCGTCCGCCGGCGCTACAACCGGCTGGGGGTGCGGATCGCTGTGTCCGAGGCGGCCGCATGGACGGGTCGGCGCTTCTACGGCGGGCGCTACCGGGTGATTCCCAACGGCGTGGACTCCGAGCCTGTCGTCCTTCAGCGCCAGCGGGGCGCCGACGACGGCCTGCGACTGGTGTTCGTAGGTCAGTCGGTTGATCGCAAGGGCCTGCCGGTGCTCCTGCGCGCCTTCGAGGCGCTGCGCGAGCATGTGCCCGCGACGCTGCAGATCGTGGGGACGGAGTGGGACGACGTGGCTCCCCTACTGCTCGACGAGCGCGGCGTGGAGGTGCTGGGGAAGGTCGACGACGATCGCAAGCGCCGGGCGCTTGAAGAGGCCGACGTCCTGTGCGCGCCCTCGCTCGGCGGCGAGAGCTTCGGGATGGTGTTGACGGAGGCGTTCGCCGCCGGAACTCCGGTGGTGGCGTCAGACATCGCGGGCTACCGGGAGGTCGTGCGCCATGGGCGCGAGGGGCTGCTCGTTCCGCGCGGGGACCCGGCCGAGCTGGCCGAGGCGCTGCGCGACCTGTGGCTCGACCCCGTGCGCCGTGGGGCCATGTCGGCTGCTGCCGCTCGCCGCGCCGATCGCTACGCCTGGCCGCGAATCGCCGACGAGGTGCTGGAGGCCTACGATGACGCGCTGGCCGCTCCCAGCCCCGAGGGCGCGGCGCGGCGAGTGGGGACACGACACGGTCTGCTTCCGGGCGACGGTGCAC
>JALYZC010000223.1 GCA_030945905.1 Actinomycetota bacterium | reverse complement strand
GGCGCGGCCGGGGGCGAACGAGCCTGGCGGAGGTAGGCCGGCGCCAGGCCCGCCCGGGCCGCCGAAACCGGCGGCGGAGCTGGGCCCGCCGGAGGGGAAGGTTCCGTTGGTCGCGTGCCCCAGCGTTTGAAAGGCCCAGCTCGCAGGGGCGATGAGCAGGGTGCCGAGAAACAGGGCGATCACGCCGGTGCGCAGGCGCCGGTTGCGCTCGGGCCGGACGAGGTACCACGCGGCCACGAGCCCCACGCCGCCCAGCACCAACGGCAGCCATCCCAGCCCCCCGCCGGAGGGCAGGACCGCAATCTCGCACGCCACGCCCGCGATCACCGCGAGCACAGCCAACACGCGGGTGGTGCGGCCACTCTCGATGAAGTGCACCGCGCCGGCGCCCACCAATGCGGCGGTGAACGGCGCGAGCTCCGAGACGTAATACGGGTGGAAGATGCCGCTCGCCGCGCTGAAGGCCACGGCACACGTGAGGAATATCCCTCCCACCGCGATCAACCAGCCTGAGCGGGGATCCGCACGACGCAGGCGCGTGGCCACGAGGAGGGCCAGTCCGCCGACGAGCGCGAACCCCAGGAACCAGCCGGCCTGGCCGCCGAGCGCGTCGTTGAGGAGCCGCAGCGGCCCGGTGTCGCCGCCGAAGAACCCGCCCCCACCGCCGGGCCCGCCACCGCCGGGCCCGGCGCCCCCGCCTGGGGGGCCGCCGGCCTGGCCGTCGAGGCGCCCGAGCCCGTTGTAGCCGAAGATCAACGACCAGATGCTGTTGTCGGCGGTGCCCGAGATCCACGGTCGCTGCGAGGCAGGGGTGAGGGCGACGAGCAGCGGCCAGGCCCCGCCCACGGCGGCCATGGCGCCCCCGCCGGCCAGGAGCTGACCGATCGCGGTGCGCCGTCCCCGCGGGGCGACCCACAGCCAGGCGGCTGCCAGCGCCGGTACGACGAGCAGCGCCGCACCCATCTTCGCCTCGAAGCCGAGCCCCACGGAGACCCCGGCGAGGACCAGCCATCGAGTGCGGCCGTTCTCGAGGGCTCGGACCAGGCACCAGAGCGCGGCGACGCCGCAGAGCACGAGCAGTGCGTCGGGGTTGTTGTGGCGCGACACCGCCACGGTCATCGGCGTCGTGGCGAGGACGAGTCCGGCGATGAACCCGGCCAATCGTCCGAAGCGCCGACGAGTCAGGTCGTACAGGAGCGCCACGCTCGCCATACCCATCAGCGCCTGCGGCACCAGCACGCTCAGCGAGTTGACGCCGAAGATGCGCGCCGACAGTGCCTGCACCCACAGGGCCAGTGGCGGCTTGTCGGTCGTCATCACGCCGCTGGGATCGAACGAGGCGTAGAGGAAGTTGTGCCAGCTCGCGGTCATCGAGCGCACCGCGGCCCCGTAGTACTCGTTGGCCAGTCCGTTCTTCTGCAGCGCCCACAGGTTGAGCACGGCCGCGAGCGCGAGCAGGAGACCGAGCTCGGGGCGACGGCGGGGAAAGGTCCGCAGCAGCTCGCGTGCCGACCGGCGGGTGCGTGAGGCGCTCAGGCCGGACTCGGGCGCGTACTGGTAGCTCATGCCTACGAGCCTCCCGCCGTGGCGCGGGCACGCCCCCGCGGCACCGTGCGGGCCGACGGTGAGCGGCCGGCCGGGCCGGCGAGGGCAAGGCGCGCGACGCCTCGCAGGTCGCCCAACGCGGTGGGAATGATGCGTACGCGCGAGTCGGGATCCTCGATCCAGTCAACCGGAACCTCATGGATGCGAAGTCCGGCCCGCTGGGCGAGGATGAGCAGCTCGGTGTCGAAGACCAGCCCTCGTCGCGTACGCCGTCAAGCAGGTGCAGTGCGTCCGCGCGGATGGCCTTGAACCCACACTGGGCATCCGAGAACCGGGCGCGCAAGACCGTGCGCAGCAACTGGTTGTAGGCGCGCGAGAGACCCTCGCGCTTGATCTGGCGCCGCACGTGCGATCCGAACATCAATCGGCTCCCGATGGCCAGGTCGCTGTGGCCTGCGAGCAACGGTGCCACCAGCGGCACGAGCGCGTTGAGGTCGGTCGAGAGGTCCACGTCCATGTAACAGACGACATCGGCATCGCTGGCCGACCACGCGGCACGCAGCGCACGGCCGCGGCCCTTCTCCGCGAGGAGCATGACCCCGACGTCGGGCAGCTCGACCGTCAGGTCACGCGCGATGATCGGCGTGGCATCGGTGCTGGCGTTGTCGGCAATGACGATCCGCGCGGCGAACGGGACGTGGGTGAGGAAGCGATGCAACGAGCGGACACTGGCCGCAAGCACCCGCTCTTCGTTGTAGACCGGGACGACCACGTCGACGATTGCGAGCGCCGAATGGTCGGCAGAGCCCGGAGGGTTGCGCTTTAGCTGTGTGCTTGTCATGGCGGGGAGGATCGGACGCCAAGGTGAGCATCAGATAGGAGGCGTATAAGAGGGACGTAGGGATCCGACCCGTACACGCGGTGTGACGGCTCACGGAGGGGGAGGGATTCGAACCCTCGGGACCGGTTGACCCGGCCCAACGGTTTTCAAGACCGCCGCATTCGACCGCTCTGCCACCCCTCCAGCGGTTGCGCGGATGGTAATCGCGTCGCCGGGGGCCGCAGTGGCTTCGGGCTACACTGCCCCCACCCGGGAGAGGTGGCCGAGTGGCTGAAGGCACTCGCCTGCTAAGCGAGTATGGGGTTCACGCTCCATCGCGGGTTCGAATCCCGCCCTCTCCGCTCCGAGGTTTGCAGGGGCTTTCCATTTTGCCTCTTTCCACCTTCCGTTCTTCAGCATCGCCCGTGGCTGCGCCGTGGCAGCATTTACGTCCCTCAGCGCTCTCTTGCGCCCTCGTGTGACCCGTAAGCACCCGTTGGGAGGCCCGGGGCCATCCACCGTCTCGGGCCGCGAGAAGCCCGCAGACGCGCGAACGCAGCGCCACTCCGTCGGCACTCCGTCGCTTTCATGCGACGCCCGTGGATCGCGTCATTCGCCCAGGGCGCGGGGTGGGCTTGTCGAATACCAGGGGGATGGACGAGCGCAGCGCGCGGGTCGCTAAGCAGTTCGAGGTCCCCATGCTGATCGCGGCGGCGCTGGTGATCCCGACCATCGTGATCGAGGAAGCCGGTCCGGGCGAGCCGCTGGAGACGCTCGCCGTCATACTCAACTACGGCATCTGGATCGCCTTTTTGGCCGAGGCGGTCGTGATGTTGTGGGTCGTGCCGGAGAAGTGGCGGTGGGTCCGCGAGCATCCGCTCGAGGTGATCGTCGTCATCCTCACACCGCCGTTCTTGCTGTCCGCACTTCAGCCGGTCCGCCTGCTGCGGCTGCTGCGTTTGCTGCGTTTGCTTCGGCTTGCGCCGTTGGTCCGCCGGCTGTTTACCGCCCAGGGGCTTCGCTACACGGCGCTGGCTGCTTTCCTGGTGGCGCTGGCTGGCGGGGCGGGGTTCCACCAGGTGGAGAAGGGGAAGTCCTTCGGCGACGGGGTCTATTGGGCCGTGACGACCATGACGACAGTGGGCTATGGCGACCTCAAACCGGAGACCACCGCGGGAAAGGTCATCGCCGTGGTGGTCATGCTCGTGGGGATCGGATTCGTCGCGCTGCTCACGGGCGCGGTCGCCGAGCGGTTCCTCCAGCCGAAGGTCGAGGAGATCGAGCAGCTCGAGGCCCAGGTGGAGGCGACCGAGGAGGACCTGCTCGCCGAGTTTCGCGACCTCGCGGCCCGGATGGCCAACCTCG
>JALYZC010000167.1 GCA_030945905.1 Actinomycetota bacterium | reverse complement strand
CGGTGCTCGTGGAGCACCGCAACCAGGAGGGTCGTGACATGCACATCAACTCCGGGATGGAGGCCGGCTTGCAGGACGCGCTGAACCTCCTGGAGCAGGTCGCGATCTCGCTGCGCTGAGCAGGCGTTTGGGCCACGGGCCACCGGGACCCCGATCCCGGTGGCCCGACGGTGCGCCACGGCACTCGCGATACCCTCGGGCGATCGCCGAGATCAGCAGCCCGATCGCCGTACTCGACCAGGGTCAGCAGCTCGCCTTCTCCTTCGAGGATCTGATGCGCTACCACGGACGCGCCTCCCCGGGCGGCGTGGCCCATGCCTTCAAGGTGCTGGAGCGAGCCCTCCCCCTGCTCGAACCCGATGCCCCGCCCGAGCGCCGCGAGATCACCATCCGCACGGGGTTTGGCGGGCCGGGTGCGAGAGACGCCTTCGAGCTGGTCACCCGTGCGGTGACCGGCGAGCGCTACGTGATCGATCCGACCCTCGAGCGCCCCGAGCGCGGGCGCACGCTCGAACGGTTCGTCTTTCGCCTCGGCTACCGCGAGCGTGAGGTGACGCTCGCCGTGCGCGAGGGTTACGTCCCCGACGAGCTCATCGACCTCGCCCGAACGGAGGGACGTACGCCGGAGCAGGAGCATCGGTTCGCGGTCGTCAAGCGCGAGGTTGCCGATCTGGTGATGTCACGGCCGGCCGTGGACGTCTATGACATCGCGGGCTGAGCGGCTTAATCGCCCGGCGGCAGCGCCCAGCACACGTGTGGCGAAGGGAGCGCCGCCGGAGGGCCGGGTCAGGCACCTGTTCGGGGGTGGACGATGGCCGCGAGAGGGCGTGAGTGATCATCGAGCTTCTCGGCCATACCTCGACGCAACCGCGCCTGTCTACAACCAGCTCGGCTAGACGTTGACGAGATCGGCATGCACGCCGGCGGCTCCAGCGAGCACGGCTAGGTCTTGGGGATCTGAGGTCAAGATCTCATCGCCGTCTGCCGCGACGAGGACAAGGGCCGCATCGACGACGTCGCTGGCCCCAGCTCGTGCAAGGAGCGTGCCCGCGGCGCGTCCGAGCTGCTCATCAAGCGCCACAACCACGACGCCGGCTAGTAGGCGCCCGACCCGCGCTTGGTGCGCGCCACCGCGCCACACCTGGCCGACGACCCCCCCATGGGTCACTGGGGTGCGACCCGCAAGGTGCTCGCGAGCAAGCAGCGCCAGCACATTGCGATCGGCTCGTTCGACGGCGATAAATGCGCCTGCGTCGAGGACGAGCGTCACGCGACCCGCGTGGGCTCCGCCTCGAGCATGGCACCGCGCACCACGATTGCCCTCTCGCGCGCCCATCGGGAGGCCTCAGCGATCTCGACGTCGGAGAGCTTCCCATGCTCTTCCTCGAATTCGGCGAGGAAGTCGCCGAGGGCGGCCAGGCGCCGGTCATGGTCAGCTTGGCGACGCAACGCCTCGTTGACCCACGAGCTTAGGTTGGCGGCGATCCCCGCAGCCACGGCATCCTGGCCGGCGGCGAGAAGGTCGGCGTCCACCGAAGCGGAGAGGCGATGCTTACGCGCCATACAGTCATGCTACTTCGCTGCCATGATCGTCACAACCAAAGACTCGCGGGACCCCGGCGGCCACGAACATCAACACGACGTCCCCCTGCTCACGGCCGACACGGCCGACTTCGCCACCATCGACGACCTCGTGAAGGTCGAAGCGCTGGCTTGAAGACCAGGCCGCAGGCTCAGCCGAGCCGGTCGTAGACCTCGTTGAGGAGGCCGGCGCGGTCGTTGAGCTCGAAGTTCTCGGCCAGATAGCGGTCGGTCTCCTCGCGGGGGGTCCCGTTGAGCGCCATGTTCAGGGCGATCAGACGAGCACCTTCGCTGTCGTCGCCCACGACCGTCGGGGCCGGAGCGGCGACGGCGTCCTGGGCTTCGGGCTCGAGGAGGGTCTCCGGCACAGGCTCGGGCTCGACCGCATCGAGCTCCACCGGCGCCTCTTCGACGGCCGGAATCTCGGTCGTGGGCGCGATATCGGCCTCGAGGTCCGGCAGCTCCGTGACGAGCGGCTCGGGGGTGGGCTCGACCAACGCTGCTTCGGCGGGCGCGGGGTCCGAAGCGACGGCGCCGGTGCTCGAGGCTCGCAGCTCGCCCATGTTTCCTTGAAGGAGCGCCAGATCGGCGGTGAGGCGGTTGGCGCCCGTGCGCAGGCTTTCGACCAGGGCGCCGAGCTCGCTCTCCATGGCGTCGACGCGCTGGAGCATGACCGCCGTGGCCTCGGATACGCGAGCGACGTGGTCGCGGGCCTGGCTGGCCGCCTCGGCGCGGGACCGGTCGGCCTCGTCGTTGGCGTCCTGGGTGATCTGCCGGGCCTGGTCCTCCGCATCGCGCTGGATGCCCGCGGCGGTCGTCTCGGCGGCCTCGACGATCGCCCGGACCTGCTCGCTCGCCACCACCGCAAGGGTCTCCGGGCCGCGGGGCGCTTCCTGCTGCGGGCGCTGGCGCAGCGTCTCGAGCTCGCCGGCCACCTTGCGCAGATGGGCGTCGACGGCGTCGGGCTCATAGCCGCGCCGACCGATCGGAAAGTCCTTCTTCTCAACATCCTGACGGTCGAGGGGCACGGCCAGATCCTCCCGTGGTGTGTGGGCCGCGGTCAGCCTAGCGGAAGCTCGCCGCTCCGGGCAGCGCGACGCGGCCATTCCGGCGTACCACCAATCCATCGCGTTCCAAGCCCTCGAGAATCCGCTCCATCCGCGCCGGGTCGACCCCCTCCGGCACAGCCGGCTCGCCGGCTACGAGACCGGCCACCACGCGACCGCGCAGGTAACGGTCGGTGTCCTCGAAGCGCGGGTGGGCTGACCGGCGGACCCACCCCGGGGGGTCCGACAGGTCGCGGGAGCGGCAGGCCGAGGCCACGGGACAGCGCGGACACGCGGGAGCCCGGGCGGTGCACACCGTGGCTCCGAGCTCCATCATGGCCTGGTTGAAGTCCGCCGGGCGCTCGGCGGGCAGCATCCGCGCCGTCCGGCGAGCCAGCGCGGCGGGTGCCTGCCGGCGGCGCTGCACCCGCGCCACGACGCGGCGGACGTTGGTGTCGATGGCGGCCACCGGCTCACCCCACGCGAAGCTGGCC
>JALYZC010000162.1 GCA_030945905.1 Actinomycetota bacterium | reverse complement strand
CGCGCCGGGGTTGCCCCGGCGCGAGTTCGATTCCGAGGTACACCGTGGCCAAGCAGCGCAATCGAGGCAAACCAACCCGCAGGCGCGACCGCAAGGGCGGTCCCGGTAGCGGGCGCCGCAAACCCTGCCAGCATTGCCGCGACAAGATCGACCGAGTCGATTACAAGGACGCGGCGGGCCTGCGCAAGTTTATCTCCGATCGCGGCAAGATTCGCTCTCGGCGCATCACGGGTGCCTGCCGCCGCCATCAGAGTCAGATCGCCCGGGCGGTCAAGCGCGCCCGCGAGCTGGCCCTGCTGCCCTACGTCGCCGAGGGCAAGGATGATCGCGACCAGGAACGCGGTCGCGATCGCGGCGACCGACGATGACCGTCCCCGCGCAGCCTCGCTGACGTGTCCCAGGCGATCCTCCTGCAGGATGTCGAGCAACTCGGCGAGCGTGGCACCGTGGTCGACGTATCGCCCGGCTATCTGCGCAACTTCCTGATCCCGCGCAAGCTGGCCCAGCCGGCCACGACCGGAGCGATCGAAGCGGCCCGGTCCCGCATGGAGGCCGCGGAACGCGCGCAGCGGGAGGCCGAGAGCCGGGCCGAGGAGAACGCCGCATTGCTGACCAAGACCGTGCTCACGATCACCGCCCAGGCGGGCGACGACGGTCGCCTGTTCGGCTCGGTCACCAGTCAGGACATCGTCGATGCCATCCGCGAGGCCCGCGGCATCCGCGTCGACAAGCGCAAGGTGCACCTCGAAGACCCGATCCGCAACGTCGGCACCCACATGGTCGTGATCGAGGTCTCCGACGGCGTCACCGCGACCGTCAAGACGATGGTCGTCGACGCGCGCTAGCGCGGTCCGCCCTCCACGGCGACGGATCACCGCCGCCTGGAGGAGCGCCTGAGGAAAAACTCGCCAAGTGCGGCTTGCCCTCCGGCTGAGCGCCGGGGCGCGATCTATATTCGCCCGCGATGCCCAGTCCGACCCCGCGCACCTGATGGCCACGATCGAGCGAGCGGCGGCGGCCCCCCCGCACAGCCTGGAGGCCGAGCGCTCGGTCCTCGGCGCGATCCTCCTGTCGGACCGGACCCTCTACGGGTTGGTCATCGAGGACGCACTGCGCCCCGAGGACTTCTATCGCGAACAGCACCGCATCGTCTATCAGGCGATGCTCGATCTCTACGAGCAATCCGAGCCGGTCGACGAGCTCACCGTCCGCGAGGCGCTTCGCCAGGCGGGCCGGCTCGAGGAGGCGGGCGGCGAGGCCGGCGTTGCTGCGCTGGCCGGCAGCGTTCCCGCGGTTGCGAACCTGCGCCGGTACGCGCAGATCGTCAAGGAGAACGCCCTCATGCGCGACCTCCTCACGTGCAGCTTCGAGATCCAGGCGAGCGTGCTCGAGCATCAGGGCGCGCCCCGCGAGCTGATGGAGCGCGCCGAACGCTCGATCCTCGAGGTCGCTCACGACGATCGGCGCCAGGACTTCCGCTCGCTCGACAACATCCTGGACTCCGAACTGGACAAGCTCCACCGCCTCTCGATCGAGCGCACCGCCCTCACAGGCACCCCCACCGGCTTCAAGGACCTCGACGAGCTCACCGGCGGCTTTCAGCCCGGCAACCTCGTGGTGATCGCCGCCCGACCCTCCATGGGCAAGTCCGCGCTGGTCACCAACATCGCCGAGAACGCGGCGATCGACCACCAGCGGGCGGTCGCGCTGTTCTCGCTGGAGATGTCCGAGGCCGAGCTGGCCATGCGCTTCATCGCCTCCCAGGCTCGCGTCAAGGGGGACGACCTGAGCAAGGGCCGCGCCGAGAAGCGCTGGCCGAAGATCCTGGAGGCGAGCCAGCGCCTGGCGCAGGCGCCGATCTACGTCGACGATTCCAGCGACGTGGGGATCCTGGAGGTTCGCGCCAAGGCCCGGCGCCTGCACAGCCAGACCCGGGGGGGGCTGGGCTTGATCATCGTCGACTACCTCCAGCTGATGCGCTCCGACCACCGAGTGGACAACCGAGCCGAGCAGGTCGCTCAGATGAGCCGCGGCCTGAAGATCCTCGCCCGCGAGCTCGACGTGCCGGTGGTCGCGCTCTCCCAGCTCAACCGCGGTGTGGAGGCCCGCACCGACAAGCGCCCGCTGCTCTCCGACCTCCGCGAGTCCGGAGCGATCGAGCAGGACGCCGACGTGGTGATCTTCATCTACCGCGATGAGTACTACGACAAGGAATCCGAGCAGCAGGGTGAGGCCGAGCTGATCGTGGCCAAGCACCGCAATGGCCCCCTGGACAAGGTCGTCCTCACCTTTCAGGCGCAGTACCCGAAGTTCATGAACTACGCCGGCGAACGGTTCGCGGCGTGACCGGGTCCTGCCCCTTCGACGCCTGCGACGGCAGCGGATTCGTGGTCGATGAGCCGACGAACACCGCTGCCCCGTGCCGGTGCCGGCCTCTCCGCATCAGTCAGGCCAAGGCGCGGAGCCTGTCCGCCGTCATACCCAAGCGGTTTCGAGAAGTCTCCTTCGAGCGGGCGCCGGTGGTCGACATGGAGCCGGGCATCGTGCGCGAGGTCCGGCGCTACGTCGATGACGTCGAAGGCAACCTCACCGCGGGTCGCGGCCTGTGGTTCATGGGCGACGTGGGGACCGGCAAGACCACCCTGGCCATGCTCGTCTCCAAGGCGGCGCTCGACGCGGGGCGCTCGGTGGCGATCTACTCGTTGCCCCGGCTGCTAGCGGAGATCCGCAAGACCTTCGACGAGGGCTCGGAGCGCTCCTACCTGGAGCTCCTCGAACGCCTCACCGACGTCGATCTGCTCCATGTCGACGACGTCGGCGCCGAGAAGACCAGCGAATGGGTGCTCGAACAGCTCTACGCGATCGTCAACGCCCGCTACGAGGACGAGCGGGCCGTGATCTTCACGACCAACCTCGAGTATGAACTGCTGCGCGAGCAGATCGGCAAGCGCACGGTGTCGCGGCTGATCGAGATCTGCGGCGACCCGCATCTGCTGCACGGTCACGACCGGCGCATGGATCTGCGACCGGCCTAGCGGCGTCGCGCGAGTCTGCCCGGAGGCGCCCCGTAGACTCACCCTCGCATGCCGTCACTCGTGATCGTGGGCGCCCAGTGGGGCGATGAGGGGAAGGGGAAGGTCACCGACCTGCTGGCCGAGCAGGCCGATGCCGTCGTGCGCTTCCAGGGTGGAAACAACGCGGGGCACACCATCGTTCGCGACGGCGTGCAATGGAAGCTGCACCTGATGCCCTCGGGCATCCTCTACCCGGGCAAGACCTGCGTGATCGGAAACGGAGTGGTCATCGACCCCAAGGTGCTCACCGACGAGCTCGAGGGGCTGCGTCGGCGCGGCATCGACGTGAGTGGGCTGCGCATCTCGGCCAACGCCCACATGATCATGCCCTACCACCTCCTGCTCGACTTCGCCGGCGAGCAGAAGCTCGGCGAGCTGCAGATCGGGACCACGCGGCGGGGCATCGGCCCCTGCTACGCGGACAAGTCCGCGCGGCTGGGCATCCGGGTGCAGGACCTGCTCGACGAGAAGATCCTCAAGAAGAAGATCGCCGCTGCGCTGGAGCCCAAGCGCCTGTCGCTGCGCCCGCACGCCAAGGACCCGCGCCTGGACCTCCAGGAAATGACCGCGGAGTACCTGACCTACGGCCACCGCCTCGAGCGGTACATCGCCGACACCTCGCGCCTAATCTGGGATCTGCTCGACAACGGGCGCTCGGTCATCTTCGAGGGCGCGCAGGGTGCGCTGCTGGACATCGATCACGGGACCTATCCCTTCGTCACCTCCTCCAACCCGGTCGCCGGCGCCGCGTGCGTGGGCAGCGGCGTCGGACCCAAGGACATCGACGAGGTCTGGGGGGTCACCAAGGCCTATGCAACCCGCGTCGGATCCGGGCCGTTTCCCACCGAGCTCGACGACGAGCTGGGCGTGCAGCTGCGCGATCGAGGCCGCGAATACGGCACGACGACCGGTCGCGCGCGGCGCGTCGGGTGGCTGGACCTCGTCGCCCTGCGCTACGCCGCACGCATCAACTCGCTCACCGCGCTGGTCATGACCAAGCTCGACGTCCTCTCCGGCCTGGACACGCTGCGTCTGTGCACCAGCTATCGGGGACCCGACGGAGCCGAGTTCGATCACTTTCCCTATCACCAGTCGGTGCTCCATCACGCCGTGGGCGCCTACGAGGAGCTGCCCGGTTGGAGCGAGGACCTCGGGGCCTGCCGCACGATGAGCGATCTTCCCGCAACGGCGCGCGCCTACCTGGATCGCATCGTCGAGTTCACGGGGGTGCCGATCACCCTGGTCGGCGTGGGGCCGGGCCGTGAGCAGGTCCTGTGGGCCGAGGACCCCGGCCTGGCCACCGCCGCCTAGCTCGCCGGGCTCGAAAGCACGCGGGCCTCGCCGCGACGCAGGACGCGCCGCGTAAGCTCCAGCATGGCCAGCAGCGCGATCACGGCCAGCGTGATCTGCACGCTGACCACGCCCTTCTCGGTCCAGTAGACGTCCTCGAGCTCGATCAGCAGCGCCGACTCGTCGAGGGTCAGGGCGACGCCCGCCCCGAAGGGGAGGGCCAGCCAGCGATCCAGGTCCTGGCTGCGCGAAGCCACGGAGGCCCCGCCCGCCACGAAGGCCAACACGATCCCCGGCAGGAAGTGGTGCACGTGACGACGCCCTACCCGTAGATCTCGGAAGGGCCCGAAGGTGCCGCGGGCGCGAATCGTGTACGTACTCAACCGAACCAGCACGAAGGACGCGACGAAGGAGCCCAGCAGGTTCAACAGCGCGGTCTCGCGTTGCGGCGTCGCCCGGTACCCGGCGACGGCGACCTCGACGGACTCGCGGGCCGCCACCTCCGCCGCCCCGATCACGTCATCGGTGTCCGCGGGCAGCGGCGCCGAGCCCCGGCGCCAGACGCGGGCCAGCTCGCCGGCGGCGATGGCGCTCGTGGTCGTCACGGCGAGCGCACCGATCCCATAGGTGACGCGTTCGTGACGCGCCCGGCGGCGGCGCGGCCTCAGCGCCATCGCTCGATCAGATCTTCGTCGGGCACGGTGCGCACGAAGCGGGCGGGCACGCCCATCACGACCGTGCGCGGGGCGACGTCGCGCGTGACCACCGCGCCGGCGGCCACGAACGCCTCCTCGCCGACCTCCACCCCGGGCAGCAGGACGGACGCGGCTCCGATCCGGCAGGCGCGTCGGAGCGTCGCCCCGCGGAGGGGCTCCTCCGGCGCGTGACGGGCCATGGCATCGTCATTGGTGGTGGTGGCGCCCGGACCGACGAACACGTCGTCCTCGACCCTGCTGTGTGCCGTGAGGTAGACGTTGGTCTGGAGGCGCACGCGCGCCCCGATCCCGACGTCGTTGTCGACGGTGACGCCGCTGCCCACCACGGTTTCGGGGCCTACCAGTGCGCGCTCGCGGACGAACGCGTGGTCGCCCACGATTGCCCGCCCCCCGATACGCGCCCCCGCCAGCACGACGGCGCCGGCGCAGATGGTTGCGCCCGGCTCGATGACGAGTGGATCTGGGTCGGCCCGAGAAGCGGTGGAGGACGGCCCGAGGGACGGCGGCTTACCCAGCACCGCGCCATCCTGGATGTGACACCCCTCACCCAGGACGGTGGCGCCGTGGACGGTGACGTGCGCCCCGAACATCACCCCGTTGCCGACCGTGGCCGCCGGACTGAGCACCAGGCCGTGAGCGTCGTCCGCTGGCAGCACGGCGGCGAAGGTTATGCCCTGGCGCGAGGTGGTGCCGCCGACATCGAACTCGACCCGGCCAGGCGAACCGTTACCCTCGCGCCTCGATCGTGACGCCCGCACTGAACCACCCCGACAAGCCGGAGGTAGCGCCGTTGCGGGCGGCGGTCATCGGCCTGGGAATGATGGGCCGACACCATGCGCGCCTGCTTCAGTCCTCGCCTCGCGTGGCGTTCGCCGGAGCGGTGGACGCGGCCGGCGATCGCCATAACGCGATCAGCGACCCGGCCCTGGTGCACCCGAGCCTGGAGTCGCTGCTCACCGCGACGACGCCCGACTTCGCCGTCGTGGCCCTCCCGACCGAGGAGCACGCCCCGGCGGTGCATCGGCTGGCCGAACTGGGTGTGCACGTGCTGATCGAGAAGCCCGTCGCCACCGACTCGGCGGAGGCTCAGGCCGTCATCGACGTCTGCCGGCGCCACGGCGTGCGCGCGGCCGTGGGCCATGTCGAGCGGTTCAATCCCGCCCTGCGGGAGCTTCGGCGCCGCGTGTCCGCCGGCGATCTCGGCGAGGTGTTCGTAGTCTCGACGCAGCGCGTCGGCCCGTTCCCCGACCGCGTCCGCGACGTGGGGGTGGTCAAGGACCTCGCCACCCACGACCTCGACCTGGTCCGCTGGCTCGGCGGCTCCCCAATCCATTCGGTCGCCGCGCAGACATCGCACCGCATGGGCCGCAGCCACGAGGACGTCGTGTTCATCACCGGGCGCCTCCGCGGCCCGATCGTGTTCAACTGCGTGGTGGATTGGCTCACGCCGACCAAGATCCGCCAGACCCGTGTACTCGGCGAGACCGGGATGCTGGTGGCCGATACGTTGACCGCCGACCTCACGTTCTATGAGAACGGCACGATCATCTCCGAGTGGGAGGGCGTGCGCACGCTGCGGGGGGTATCGGAGGGCAACTCGATCCGCTACGCACTGGCCCAGCGCGAACCGCTCCTGGTCGAGCTCGAGCAGTTCTGCGACTTCGCCGCGGGGGTGCCCGACGCGGAGATCGTGACGCTCGAGGAGGGCCTCGAGACCGTCACGGATGCCGAAGCGGTACTGCGCAGCGCCCAGAGCGGCAGCACGGTGGAGCTGGCTCCATGAGGGCAGTCGTTGTTGCGCTGGGCAAGATCGGACTCCCGGTCGCGGCGCTGCTCGCCCGCACGGCCGAGACGGTGGTCGGGTGCGACATCGATGAGCGCACGTGCGAGCTGGTCAACCGGGGCCTGGCGCCCTGGCCCGGTGAGGCGGGGCTCGAGGAGGCACTCGCCGAGCTGGTTCCGGCGGGGCGGCTGCGAGCCCAGACCGACACCGCGGCGGCGCTCGCCACCTCCCCCGACCTCGTGATCGCCGTTCCTCCGCTCGCGGTCGACGGTTCCGGGGCTCCCGACCACCGCATCCTCGATGCCGTGGTGCAGGAGATCGGCCGCGGCCTTCAGCCGGGGACGACTGTTTCCTTTGAGACCACGCTGCCGGTCGGCACCACGCGGGGGCGCATCGCCCCGCGCCTGCAGGAGCTCAGCGGACTTCGGGCGGACGAGGACTTCTTCGTCGTGTTCAGCCCCGAGCGCGTCTCGGTGGGTCGGATCTTCTCCGACCTGGCGACCTACCCCAAGCTGGTCGGCGGAATCGGTCCGAGCAGCGAACGGCGCGGCGTCGAGCTGTACGGCTCCTTTTTGTCGGCAGAGGTCTGGCCCATGGGCTCGAGCGAGGCCGCCGAGCTGACGAAGCTCGCCGAGACAACCTACCGCGACGTCAACATCGCGCTCGTGAACGAGTTCGCCCGCTTTGCCGACGGCGCCGGTATCGACATCGCCCGCGTGATCGCCGCCGCCAACAGCCAGCCCTTCAGTCACCTCCACCATCCCGGAGTCGCCGTGGGCGGCCACTGCATCCCGGTCTATCCCCGTCTCTACCTGGCCGGCGACCCCGCGGCCGCCCTCCCAGCGGCGGCCCGTGCCGTCAACGAATCGATGCCCGCGTACGCGGTGGAGCTGCTGGCCAAAGAGCTCGGGGGCCTGCAGGGGCGACGCGTGCTGATCCTCGGGATCGCCTACCGCGGGGGCGTCCCCGAGACCGCCTTCTCGGGCGCATTCGGGGTCCGGGACGCCCTGGCGGCCGCGGGCGCCGTCCCAGTGGCCGCCGACCCGCTGTACGATGCCGCTGCGCTCGAGGCCGAGGGCTTCGTGCCCTGGGCGGGCGACGAGATCGACGGGGTCGTCCTGCAGGCCGACCATGCCGAGTACCGCGGGCTGACGCCGGCCGATCTGCCGGGGGTGCGGGCGGTCGTGGACGGGCGCGACCTGCTCGATGTGAAGTCCTTCGCTGCCGCGGGCATCCCGGTCAAGCGCATCGGCCGTCCGGGCGGCGATCAGCTCGCGGCGTCCAGCGCCTGCAGCGCGGCGACCACGCGCTCCCCCGCGCGGCCGTCTCCGTAGAGCTCGGGATGGGCCTCTGGCACGGAGCGCTCCATCGCGGCGAGCGCCCCGTGCGCATCGAGATCCACGAGCCGGTTCCACCCCGCGGCCACCGTCTCCACCCACTCGGTGGTGTCGCGCAGGGTTACGCAGGGCACCCGCGCGAGGTAGGCCTCCTTCTGCACGCCGCCGGAGTCGGTGAGCACTGCTCGGGCGTGATGGAGCAGCGCCGTGAACTCGAGGTAACCCAGCGGTGCGGCGACGGTCACGCCCGGCGCCTGCTCCAGGCGCGCGAGCTGGCCGCCCTCGACCAGGCGCGCTCGCGTCCGGGGATGCAGCGGGAGCACTACGGGGTGGGGCACGGCAAGCAGAAGCTCGACCAGGCGGGCGAGGCGGACGGGATCGTCGACGGTTCCGGCGCGGTGCGCCGTCGCCAGGACGAACTCGCCCGAGGCCACGCCGGCGGCACGCAGGACGTCCGTGCGTTCGCGCGCTCGGGGGCCGAACCGCAGCGCCACGTCGACCATGACGTCACCTACGAGCTGTGCGTCCCCCTGGCAGCTCTCGCGAGCGAGGTTGGCCACGGCCGTCTCGGACGGGCACAGCAGAAGGTCGCTGAGATGGTCGGTGAGGACGCGGTTGACCTCCTCGGGCATCCGCCGATCGAACGAGCGCATGCCCGCCTCGACGTGCGCGACGGGCACCTGCGCCTGCGCCGCGGCCAGCGCTCCGGCAAGCGTTGAGTTCGTATCGCCGTAGACCAGGACGACAGTCGGCGCGAGCTCGGCGATGAGCGGACCCAGGGCCCCGAGCATGCGCGAGGTCTGAGAGGTGTTGTTGCCGCCGGCGATACCCAGCTCCCGGTCGGGGGGCGGCACGCCGAGCTCACGGAAGAAGATCGCCGAGAGCTCGTCATCGTGATGCTGCCCGGTGTGGATGAGCACCTCGTCGTGGCGCGCGCGCAGCAGACCCGAGACCGCCGCCGCCTTGATGAACTGGGGGCGGTTTCCGATGACGGTGAGAACGGACAACGACGCGGCTAGGTCCCGTCCAGCTCGGCCTCGATGCGCTCTCGCACCAGGCGGGCGGCCTGGGTCGTCACCGGCCCGGAGGTCGGCAGCTCGCGAGACTCGATGGCGACGATCGGCGCGACCTCGCGGGTGGTGGAAGCCAGGAATGCCTCCTCGGCCGTCTCGATGTCCTCGCCGGTGCAGGTTGCCTCCTCGGCGCCGGTGAGCTCGATCACCAGGGCGCGCGTGATCGAGGCGAGGATGTGGTCTTCCAGCGGCGGTGTGAGCAGACGACCGTCCCGCACCCAGAAGAAGGATGAGGTCGGGCCCTCGAGCACGCGCCCGTGCGGCGTCACGAGCAGCGCCTCGTCGAAGCCCCGTTCCCGCGCCAGCCGGGTGGCCAGCATGTTCCCGGCGTAGGACAGCGACTTCACCTGGTCGAGCACGCGCGTGGGTGCGTAGGTCACGTACCCGAGCCGTAGGCCCGCGGGATGCTCGGCCAGCGGCTCGATCAAGGCAAGGCGCGCACCGCCGCGCGTGACGATCACCCGCAGCAGTCCATCGGCGGCATCGGCGGCCTCCAGCAACCGGACGACGTCGGCTCGCAGGACGTCGAGGTCCACGGTGAGCCGCAGGTTCATGGCCGAGCGGGCGAGGCGGTCGAGATGCTCGGCGAGTGCGAACGGCCGGCCTTCATAGAGGCGCATCACCTCGAACACACCGTCGCCGCGTAGGAGCCCCTCGTCGGTGACCGGAATGGTTGCCTCGGCCACGGGCAGCAACTCACCGTTGACCGAAGACAGGGTCACGCGCCGATTCCCGCGGTCTGTGCGCCCTGGCGGTCGCAGCGCGGGTGCACCCCGGGCGTCACGGCGGCGTCCTCGCCGTTCATGGTCGCGAGGGACTCGGCCATGGCATTGGGCTTGATGCTCCCGCTCTGGTCGTCGTAGGGGCTGTCGAGAAAGCGCACCATGAGCAGGCTGGCCACCACCATCGTCGTCACCGCGAAGATCATGCCGGTCTGGGAGAAGCGGCGCTCCCGCCGGTCGGCAAAGTAGCCCACGAAGGCGATGACCACGACCCCGCCGAAAATGAGGAACAGCCACACGATCGGCGGAACGAAGGGCGCAGCCTCGTCCAGGCGCTGGCGGCGCGCCCTGGCGCGCTGCTGGGTCTGATCGAACCAGTTCGAGAACGCCGCCTCGGCCTTGACGCCACGGACCTCGACGGCCTCGAAGTCGCGTTCGAGGGCGCGGATCCACCCGCGCACCGAACGGCTCTGCTGATTCTCCCGCATCGACGGCCACTCCTTGTAGATGACCGCGCGGGCATAGCAGACGATATCGCCGCGCAGCGCATCACGGGAAGCGACGGGGAACAGCTCGGCGGTGTGAAACAGGGCCGTCGTCGAGGTGGACTCGTCCTGGGAGGCGGTGCGGGCACGGTCGAAGCTCTGGAAGGCGAGCAGGAAGGTGAACGCCACAAGCACGGCAAAGGTGGTTCCGGTCACGGAGAAGACGCCCGCCGCCTGCTGGGTGTCCTGGAAGAAGGAGCCGCTGGGCGCCCGCCGGCGCAGGAGCAGCATCGCCCCCACGGCAATGGCGTTTGCCACCGCGAGCGTGAGGACGGCGACCAGGAGGCTCATGCGACGAGGCGATCATGACAGCGCGGCTTGGCGCAGCGCAGCGTCGGTGGTTCATCGAACATCCCTCCCGGGGCCGGCAGCGCCGGGCCCAACGAGCCGCGTGCTTCTTTCAGTGGGCCGTGGAGGAATCGAACCTCCAACCTTGGGATTAAGAGTCCCCTGCTCTGCCAATTGAGCTAACGGCCCCTGGAGACGCGGAGATGTTAGCGACCGCGTCGAGCCGTCCTGGGCTGTCTACTGGCCCGTGGCGGACGATGTGGGGGCAGCCGCCGGGGCCCCGCCGGCGGTGCCCTGCGGCTTCTTGGCTTGCTCGAGCAGTAGCTTGGTCTGGGTCTTTCGCGCAGCCGGGGTGAGCTGCAGGGTCTTGGCCGACGCGAGGTCGCCGCGGCGCTTGTCCTTCGCCGCATACGCGAACACGGCCAACTGGTAGTAGCCCTGGGCGCTCGGCCGGCTCTGGGTGACGATCTCAGCCGCCTTGACGCCCTGCGCCGGCTCGTTGAGACCCGCCGGACCGTAGGCCTGGACCATCAGGGTGGCCAGCGTGTCGTCCGGCTTTGCGGGATCGAGCGACAGGTAGCGCTGCCAGGAGGAGGAAGCGCTCTGCAGGGTCTGGCGGCCCTTGTCCGTGAACTGGCCCGTCTTCTGATCGAAGTTCTTGCCCTGCCCGGCCTGTTGGAAGCGGGCCCGGGTCAGCGTCGCCCAGGCTGCGGCATCGTTGGGGCTGACCTTGAGCCGTTGCTCGGCCTGTTTGATCTGGCGAGCGAAGACGTCGCTGCCCCCGCCGGTGACGGTGTTCGTGCTGCCGCTCGTCAGCCCCAACGCGTCGAACAGGCCGCCCGCGGAGTTGCCGCCGATGCCGAAGAACACCAGGCCCCCGCCCATGAGCACGGCGAGGGTGAGGTAGATCACCTGGATGGCCCGGCGACGGCCGCGGCCCCTGAGGTCGAAGAGCATGTGAGATCAGTCGGGGTCGGTGTCGTCGAGCGAGTCGGTTTCGTCGAGCGAGTCGGTTTCGTCGAGCGCCAGTGCATCCGCTTCCGCCGAGCGGCGGTCGAAACGGTCGACCCACGTCGCGAGCAGGATACTCACGCCGTAGAGGATCAGCATGGGGACCATCTCGATGATCGTCGTCACGGGGTCGGTGCCCGGGAGCAGGACCGCCACCACCGAGATGATCACCACCGCATACCGCCAGTTCTTGCGCAGCTGGCGGGTGGTGACGACGCCCAGGCGGGTGAGTGCCAGGATCCCCACCGGGAGCTGGAACAGCACGCCCATGGTGATCAGGGTCAGGACGCTGAAGCTGTACAGGCTCTTGGCCTGCACCAGGACGTCGAACTCGCCATTGTTGAAGTTCTGCAGGAAGCCGATGGCCGCGGGCAGGACGAGGAAGTAGCCGAACAGCACACCCCCGATGAACAGGAACGGGATCATCAACATCAGCGGCAGCGCCACCCGGCGCTCGCGCGGGCTGAAGGCCGGGAGCACGAACGCATATGCCTGGAAGAGGATGATCGGGAACGCCAGCAGCAGCGCAAAGTAGGCGGCCACGGTCAGCGTCTGACTGAACGGCTCGCCGAGGCCGAGCGTGACCGGCTGGCGACCGGTCACGTCATGCGGCGCCGCCCGAAGGGCGGCAGCGCTGGCCGCGGCGGCGGCGGTCAGCGAGGCTCGCTCCTGCGGGCTCAGGGCAGCCTTGCTGCGCGAGAGACGGTCGAGGGCCACCTGGCTCTGCTTGTAGAACTCGCGCTGCTTGACCGCGAACCGCGCGGCTTCGCCGAGCGGGCCGTTGGCGTGCTTGGCAGCCGACTTGGTCGACTCCTTCAGCGGCGCGTTGAGGACGGTGAGCAGCGCGTGGTTCTGCCAGAACGCGAACCCGAAGGCGACCGCCAGCGCGATGACGCAGATGATCAGCCGGGTGCGAAGCTCGTCGAGGTGATCGACGAGACTAAGCCGGTCTTCGTGACCGATCGACCGCAGCGTGGTGGCCATACGTGACGCCGGGGCTAGAGACGCCGCTCGGCGGCGGGGTCACCGTCGGCGGCGGGCGTCTTCGCGGGCTCGGGCCGGGGCTCGCCGTCGGGTTCTGCGCCTGCGGCCGGCGCGGATGCGATGCGCGGGGCGTCCTCCTCGTCCGAGTCCGACTTCCGCGATATCGAGTCCTTGAACTCACGCATGCTCGAGCCCAGCGAACGTCCCAGACCCGGCAGACGCTTGGGACCCAAGATCAGCAGGACTATCCCGAGGATGATGACCAGGCCGGGGAGCCCGATGGTGTTGAACACGAACCGTCTCCAGATGGGGGACACAGCGTAGCGCTTCGCCTTCTGCGTACCGTCGCGGTGCGCGGATCAATTTGGGGTCAAGGTTCGGACCGCGACGGCCGATGGAACCCAGGTCAAGGACCATCACATGAGCGCCCCGTCCAACCATCCCCACGCTGTCCGCCGCGTCGTCCTACCC
This sequence comes from Actinomycetota bacterium, assembly GCA_030945905.1. Taxonomy (GTDB): domain Bacteria; phylum Actinomycetota; class Thermoleophilia; order Solirubrobacterales; family Solirubrobacteraceae; genus JALYZC01. The sequence goes on along the minus strand of JALYZC010000162.1, from coordinate 6,432 downwards.
AGCGGGAAGACCATCGAGGTCGTCTACTTCAACGACGGTGCTCCCGAGCAGGCGGCCGCGGCTCCACACGATGCGGCCCAACTGCACCACTGTCCGGAATGCGACTCGGATCTCGTCTATCCCACTGCGTGGGTGCAGGCCGGCGAAGACCGATGGTCATTGACCCTGCGCTGCCCGAACTGCGAGCGCCACAGTGAGGGAAGCTATGACCATGCCACGGTGCAGCGCCTCGACGAGGAGCTCGACCGCGGCACCCACGCGGTCCTGACCGATCTCAAGCAGCTGATGCACGCGAATATGGAAGCCGAGATCGTCCGCTTCGTGTCCGCGCTGGACGCGGATCACATCTGGCCGATCGACTTCTAGTCCGTCGCTAGGAATACCGCTCGACCACGCCGTCGGCCACGAGCTCCAAGGCGCTGCGCTGCGCGTTCGGCAGCAGCGGCAGTCCGGTCTTTGCCTCTCCGGCAATGCTCAGTGCACGCGCCCTGGCGTCGGCGAGCGCCCCGGTCGTCTCGATACGGTCACAGATCTCAGCCGCCCGCTCCGGCGTGCCGATGCGGCGCACGTCCAACCCGGCCAGCTCGGGATCACGCTCGCGGGCGAGGATGAGCGGCAGCGTCACCGTGCCGTCGAGCAGGTCGGTGCCGCGCTGCTTGCCTGTGCGCTCCACGGGCCCGGACACGTCGAGCACGTCGTCGAGGAGTTGGAACGCGAGGCCGATCCGCCGCCCGAACGCCCCGAGCTCGCCGGTGCCCAACGGCTCGCCGGCGCCGCTCTCGAGCGCACCCAGCCGGCATGCCGCCTCGAACAGGCGGGCGGTCTTGAGCTCGCAGCGCTTGAGATAGCGCTCGACCGGCACGGCCTGAAAGGCATCCTCGCGCTGGAGCAGCTCGCCCAGCGCAAGCGCCGAGCTCGCCGAGGAGAGCACGCGGACGCCCTCGGCGCGGCCGTTGGCCGCCAGCTCGGCGAACGCGCGGGAGAAGAGCAGGTCACCGGTCGCGGTGGCGATGGCGCGACCCGCCTCGGCCACGACGGTCGGCCGGCCGCGGCGCAGCTGCGCCTCGTCGAGCACGTCGTCGTGCACCAGGGTGGCGCTGTGCACCAGCTCGACAGCCACGGCGGCGCGAAGCATGCCCTCGCACTCGTCGACCGGTTCGCCGGCGGCGATGAACACCAGCAGCGGACGCAGGCGCTTGCCCCCCGCGGCAATCGTGTCGCCGCCGTGGCGGGCGAGCACCGGGCCGTGACCCTCACTCAGCGCGACCAGACGCTGCTCGAGTCGCGCCATGAGGTCCGGGATGTGCGCTCCCCCCGCCTGGACGACGGCGTCGACCGTGGATGCGACGGTCATCCCTCCACCACCTCTCCAACGTGCAGGGCGATTATTCCGCCCGCCGTGATCACGTACCGGATGTCGTGCAGGCCGGCCTGTTCCATCGCCGCCGCCAGCCCCTCTGGACCCGGAAAGCGTTTGACGGAATCAGGGAGGTAACCGTAGGCGTCGGGGTCTCCCGCGACGTGTCCCAACCCCGGCACGATTCGGTCGAACCACAGTGAGTAGAACCACGACAGGGGCGCACGACGCGGGGTCGTGATCTCCAGGATCACCACCCGGCCGCCGGGGGCGACGACCCGGGCCATCTCCGCGAGCCCCCGGCCCAGGTCGGAGAAGTTGCGCGCGCCGAAGGCCACCGTTGCGGCGTCGAAGCGGTCGTCGGGGTAGTCGAGGTGGAGCGCGTCGCCCGACTGGAAGCGCACGAGGGAGCCGGCCGACGCCTTCTCACGGGCCCGCTCCAGCATGGCTTCGGCGAAATCGACGCCGATCACCTCCCCCTCGTGCCCCACGCGGGCAGCCAGCTCGAATGCCAGGTCGCCCGTTCCCGTGGCCACGTCGAGAACCCGGGCGCCGGGCTCCACGCCGGCGAGGTCGGCGGCGCGGGCGCGCCAGCGGCGGTCCAGGCCCGCGGTCATGACGAGGTTCATGCGGTCATACACACCGGCGATGCGGTCGAACATCGCACGCACCTGGCCCTCATCGAGGGTGCCGCTCACACTGGCCACGTTGCGCTCGGCGCGCCTGCTACTTCAGGGCGCCGAGGAAGGCGACCAGGTGCTTGAACTTCTCCGGCGGCAGGTTGCCGTACGGGGGCATCGGCGTAGTCGGATTTCGCAATGTCCGTGCGATCGCCTCGGGCGGGAGGCGCTTGGCGACATGGGTGAGGTTGGGGCCCGGGCCGCCGTTCCCCGTCTCCCCGAACTTGTGGCATGCCGTACAGCCCGCCTGAGCGGCCACCAGCTTGCCGGGCTCGTATTGCTTGGGTGTCTTGAGCTCGATCTTCCCGGGCGCTCCGGCCACGGCGCCCGCGTAGGTCAGATAGCCCATGGCCAGGATCGTCAGGATGCCGGCGATGGTGGCCACGGGCCGCCGCTCCGGTCGCCGCTCGGCACTGCGATCGTAGAACGGGAGCAGCAGCAGCAGGATCATCCCGATGGTGGGGATGCCGATGGTGGCCAGCGGCGTGAAGAACGCCGGCTTTACGACCCGCAGCAGCTCGAAGAGAAAGAAGAAGTACCACTCCGGCCGCGGCACCACGGTCGTGGATGTGGGGTCGGCCTTGGGGCCCAGCTCGGCGCCGAGCACCAGGGTCAGCGCGATGATGAGCCCCACGGTGATGGCGCCCATCGCGCCGTCCTTTGCCACGGAATAGGGAAAGAACGGCTTGCCCTGCGCCTTGAGGACCGAGTACTCGCGAAGGTAGCTCTCCTTCTCGCGCTGGTTCACGCGCTCACCCGCGAGATGGTTGATTTCGCGGCCGCGTCAGCGCGGGGTCGTGCCAGATCAAGCTGGCAGGGTCGTGGGATCAACCATCCCATCAGACCGCTGCCTTGCGCAGCTCTTCCTTGGACTCCGCCTTCTGCCACGGGGGAGCGGTGACGCCGAGCTTGGCCACGAGGTAGAGGTGCACCCCGATCAGCGCGGCGATCAGACCGGGGAGGACGAGCATGTGGATGGCGTAGAACCGCGAGAGCGTGGTCGCTCCGAACTCGGGCCCGGCGCGCAGGAAGTCGGCGAGATAGGGACCCATGAAGGGCGCCGACCCCACGATGTTGTCGGCCACGATCGTCGCCCAGAGGGCGCGCTGGTCAAACGGGAGCAGGTAGCCGGTGAGCCCCATCACCATGGTGAGGATCAGCAGCACGACGCCGACCACCCAGTTGAGCTCGCGAGGGTACTTGTAGGCGCCGAAGAAGAACGTGCGCCCCATGTGCAGGAAGATCATGATGATCATCACCGTCGATCCCCACTTGTGCATGCCGCGCACGAACTGCCCGAGGAACGCCTCGTTGGTCACGTAGCGAATGGAGTCATACGCGCCCTTGGTGGACGGGTCGTAGTACATCGCCAGCATGACGCCCGTCACCGCCTGCGAGGCAAAGGCGATCATCGTGGCCGACCCCAGCGTGTAGAACCAGTTGATGCCCTTCGGGACCTTGCGGAACATCATCCAGCGCATGCCGCCCGACATGGATGTGCGCTCGTCCACCCAATCGACGGCGGAGATCCCCGCCTCGGAGAGCTTGTCCACCGGGGTGGTCTTGCCGTTGCCGTTGCCCTCGCCGGGTCGCTTGGGCTTGGGACGCAGTGCTGCCGGCATCGGAGGCGTGGGGAGCTTGAGCTTGGCCATCAGTTCTTCGCGCCCTTCGGTCGATCAGGGGTGGACAACCGCTTGGGATAGAGATATTGGCCGATCCCGTCCAGCGGCTGCGCCGGGTCGCGGGGAGAGAATCGGCGCAGCTCGCTGTTGACGCTGTAGCGCGGTCCGATCATCAGCCGCCCGTTCTGCACCTGCGTGTAGAAGCGATCGAGCGGGCGCACGGGTGGTCCGCCGTCCCGCTTGCCGGCAAAGTCGTAGGAGCCGCCGTGGCACGGGCAGACGAATTTCTGGGAGCTCTCGTAGAAGGCGATGGGACAACCCAGGTGCATGCACTTCGTGGAGAGCGCGACGTAGTTGTCGTACTGGTCCTTGGGCGGTTGGTCGATGTAGGGGTTGTGCTTGCGCACGTAGATCGTCGTCTTGCCCGCCTCACCGGCGTTGGGGTCCTGGGAGAACACGCGGGGGACGTAGGTGTCCATCGGGAAGTCGCTCGCGGCTCCGACGTCCTTCCAGGAGATCCGGGAGCGGTGCAGGATCGGACCAAGTGCGAAGCCGATCGCGGGCAGGGCGAAGCCGGCGGCGGCGATGCCGCCGACGGCGTGGACGCTGCCGACCATGAAGCGCCGCCGGCTGACCGTCTCGCCTTCGAATGCACCGGGGATCCCGCGATCCGCGGTGGTGGGGGACTTTCCTTCTTCATGACGGTCGGCCACTGGCAGCTCCTGAAACGGGCGGCGAATTCAACCGCCTTTCACACCCTATCGTCAACAAAGCTACGCACGCCACGAGCCCCGAGGCCATGCCGTCACGCGCGCGCGTGCCCATTCTCGCGAGCTCGGCGCGCCGCCGCTCGCAGCGCCGCGGCGGCACCCGGGTCACCGGCCCGGGCGGCGGCCTTTGCCTCCTCGTGCGCCGGACTCGAGCCCCACCCCACTGCGACGGCGCCACCGTCCCACACGGCCTCGGCCAGTCCCTCGTCCTCCCGCGCATGTGCGGCGGCGCTGAGCGAGATGACGTCGGCCAGCTCCGACACGGCATCGAGGTCCCCGAGGTCGGCCAGCTCCGCGAGTCCGATGGCGTAGAGCTGGTCGCCGGCCAGCAGCGCGAGGTCGGGATCGTCGGCCACCACCACACGCCCGCGGCGATAGTGCAGCAGGTACCCCTCGCGGATGGCCTCGATCAGCAACGCATAGCGCGGCGGGTCGGCCGCGGCCCGCGGGCCGGCCGCCGCCAGCGCCCCATGGGGGGATGCGTGCTCCGCGACGTCTCCATCGGGCCCGGCCGCCGCAGCGAGGAGCCCTCCGTAGGAGTGCACCACAGCGCCCAGGCGCCGCAACACGGCGCTCATCCGGTCTCCGAGAACGCGGCGGCGGCCGCTTCCACCGTGCGGTCGACGTGCTCGTCGGTATGGGCAAGCGAGGGAAACCACGCCTCGAACGGCGACGGAGGGGGGTACACGCCGCGGGCCAGGAGGGCCCGGCACCAGGCCGCGTAGGCATCGCCGTCGCACGCGGCGGCTCCGGCGTAGTCATTCACGGGGTCGGCCCCGAAGAACACGGTCAACAGCCCGGTTCTCGAGATCACCTGGACGGCGCGACCACCGGCGGCCCGGGCTAGGCCGTCGGCCAGACGCCGGGTGATCGACGCGAGCCGCGCGTAGGCCGGCGGGTCGAGCAGTGCCAGGGTCGCCAGGCCGGCGGCCACGGCCAGCGGGTTGCCCGAAAGCGTCCCGGCCTGGTAGACGTCACCCGCGGGTGCGAGGCGCTCCATCAACGCGCGCGGCCCGCCGAATGCCGCCGCCGGGAGGCCGCCGCCGAGCACCTTTCCCAGGACGGTGAGGTCGGGTCGAACTCCCTCCAACTCCTGGGCGCCGCCGCGCGAGACTCGAAACCCGCTGATCACCTCGTCGAAGATCACCAGGCATCCGTTGTCGTCGGCGCATCGCCGGATCTGCGCGAGGAAGCCGGGGACCGGTGGCACGAGCCCCATGTTGGCCGGGTAGGGCTCGGCGATGATGGCGGCCAGGTCGTGCTCGCGGGTCGCAGCCTCGAGCGCCTCGCCGTCGTTCCAGGGCACCACGACGGTCGCGGCCGCCACTGCCGCCGGGACGCCGGAGCTCGCCGGGATGGCCGCCGTGGCCACGCCCGAGCCGGCCTGTACCAGCAGGCCGTCGACATGGCCGTGGTAGGCGCCGGCGAACTTCAGGACCTTGTCGCGGCGCGTGACCGCGCGCGCCAGGCGCAGCGCGCTCATACAGGCCTCGGTGCCCGACGAGGTCATCCGGACCATCTCGACCGCGGGGATGCGCTCGGCGATCTCCTCGGCGAGCGCAACCTCACCGGCGGTGGGAACGCCGAAGGTCGTGCCCTGCGCCGCTGTCTCGGCGATCGCCGACACGATGTCCGGATGGGCGTGGCCGTGGATCAGCGGGCCCCACGAGCACACGTAGTCGATGTAGGCGTTACCGTCGACGTCGACGATCTCCGCACCGTGCGCGCTCGCCACGAACAACGGGTCGCGGCCGATCGAGCGCATGGCCCGCACCGGGGAGTTCACTCCCCCGGCAAGCACCTCGAGGGCTCGGCCATAGAGCTCGGCAGAGCGGGCGTCCCGCAGACCGCCGCTCCTATCCGGCGTGGTCCTGCTCCCAGCGCTTGAAGGCATCCGTGAAGTAGAGCAGGCGGATCTTCTTGTACTCGGTCGACGAGTACAGGGTCGCCCGTCCCTCGATCCCCGTGTCCAGCGCGATCGAGTCGAGGATGGCGTCGCACTC
>JALYZC010000154.1 GCA_030945905.1 Actinomycetota bacterium | reverse complement strand
CCACGTGCTCGCCCAGCGCTACGACCGCGTGATACCGCGGCCGGAGATCTACCGGCTGGTCTGGGGCTCCCAGATGGCCTACCGCGACCGCTCGGTCGATGTCTTCGTTCGCAAGGTTCGCCGCAAGCTCGCCAAGGCATCGCCCGATTGGACCTACATCCACACGCACTTCGGTATCGGCTACCGATTCATGCCCACCCCGCGAGCAGAGGCGACCGCCAGCGGATCACCGCTTCCTGGCGACGAGCTGACCTCGCCCTGACGCTCGGATCCACGCCTAGCGGAGGCGGCGGTGCTACCGCGCCTCAGCCTCGTCGTTTGGCCGCGAGCCGATGATGTGCTCATGGCGCGGGGCCGGCATGTCCGAGCGTGCTCCGCGGATCGACTTCCACACCGCGCGGTTGAGGGCTATCTCGGGCGTCGCGTCCGCGTCGCGGAAGTTCCAACGCGACGAAGCTGCGGCCATCGGAGCGCTCGGTGGGTTCGTCGGTGCGCCGGGCGCGCCAAACGGGATGACCGCCGGGGTGCGCGCTCGATACGCCGCGTAGTCGGGCCGGTTCGTGAACGAGCCCCACATGCGACTCACGCGCGCGTCGGTGGTCGACATGGCAGGCAAGCCGAGGAGATCCTCCGTCGTCGCGATCATCGAGGACGTGTCGTAGTGGGTGTGGTCGACCGCGCGGGTCTGGGTGTAGGGCGAGATGGCCAATGCGACCGTCCGGTGCGCGTCGACGTGATCGGGGCCGTTCTGGGCGTCGTCCTCGGTGACCAGGATCACCGTGCTCTTCCAGTAGCGGCTGTGCGAGACCTTGTCGACCAGGCGCCCGAGGGCGAGGTCGTTGTCGGCCATGTAGGCCTGCGGTGTGGCCGCGCCCGGCGACGTGCCCCGCGTGTGGTCGCTGGGCAGGCGCACGATCTCGAGCGCCGGCAGACCTCCCGTGCGCTCGAAGCCGCGGAACTCACGCTCCCACTCGGGCTCGCGCTGGGCGTGATCTGAGCAGTCGAGGTTGTAGCCGGCGTAGGCGGTGTCGACGTGGCCCGGGAACTTCGTGGTGTCAAGGCGCGTGGTGTGGGAGAGATTCTGGTTGGCACCCGAGCAGTCGCCCGGACCCTGGGTGTACTCGCCGTAGTCTCGGTAGGAGACGCCGTGCTCGAAGGCGTTGTCCCACAGATATCCGACGGTCTGCGCCGACGCCGAGCGCATCACGCCGGGGTCGCCCTGCAGCGGCTCGGTGGCGAACTGCTGCAGGGAGGGCACGTCCTCGAAGTCATACGAGCGCTGCCCGCCGCGGGGGCGAGGCGAGTAGTTGACCGGCCAGGTCTTGTCGACATAGTCGGTCGCGTTGGCCTGCGTGATCCAGTTGTGGCCGTCCGCCGACACCTCGGCGTCGGCGTAGAAGCTGTCAATCGTCGTGAACTTGCGTGCCAGCGCGCGGTGGTTGGGCGCCGAATCGTCCTTGAACGGCGCGAGGGAGGGGTCACCGTCCCCGCGGCGCAGATCGCCGAAGACCTGATCGTAGGTGCGATTCTCCTTGACCACGTAGATCACGTGCTTGATCGCGGCCGCGGCCCGCCGCGGCGCGCTGCGCTCCCGGTCGCGGGCGGCATTGTTGCGGCGCACCCGCCGGGTGAGCTCTTCGAGCTGGCCGCGGTTGCGGGGGACGCGGACCACCTGGATCGAGCCCTTGATCATGGAGCCGGTGTACTGGGAGTCCTTGGAATCGCGCCCGGGCGCGTCGATCGCCGGGTTCTTCGGTGGACAGTCGGTATGCGGGGTGAGCGGTCCGCACGGGTTGGGACCCGCGCCCGAGTCGTTGGTGTTCGTGACAACGAGCTTGGAGCCGTCGGGCGTGAGGTCCACGTCCGCCGGGTACCACGCCGTGGGGATGAAGCCCTCGACCGCGCGACGGTCGAGGTCGACGACCGCCACGGCGTTCTCACCGGCCTCCGCGACATACATGCGGCGACCGTCGGGCGAGACCGCGAGACCGTCGGGCTTCGCGCCCTTGGGCCCGTGAGGGACGAGTGCGACGTCGATGGTCGCCGCCACGCGATTGCTGGTCGCGTCGAGAACCGAGACGGTGTCGCTGTTGGAGTTGGCCGTATACACCTCGGGACGCAAGGGGTTGGCCGCGACCGCGCTCGGGTGGTCGGCCCGCAGCGGATTGTCGGGCGGGGAGAGCTGCACGTCGGCGACCTTGCGCTCGCCGGCGGTGTCAAGGACCGACACCGAGCGGCCCATCCAGTTGGTCGCGTACGCCTTGCTCCCAGCCCCGTCGAACGCCACGCCAATCGGCTGCAGACGGGTGTCCAGATCGATGGTGTTCACCACGGAGTTGGTGGCCGGGTCGATCACTGCCACCTTCCCCCCGGGCGGATTGCCCAGGGCACCGGAGGCCGGCGCGTCCAGGTTCTGGGTCACGTAGATCCGGTCGCCGCGCGGGGTGTGGCCGTAGGCCAACCCGGCGGGGAAGCCGGGGACCGGGATGTCCACGCCGCGGGTGAGGTGGTCGCCGGAGACATCGAAGGCGTGCACCACGTTCTGGCCGCCGCCCGACGCCCACGCGTGCCTGCCGTCGGGCGAGTACACGACGCCCAGGAAGGCGGCTTCGCCGGGCGCTTCAGCGCGTCGAGCCCGGCGAAATCGGTTCGCCGGCCACCCTCGAGGTTGAACAGGTCGACCGAGTTGATCCGCGCCGCACCGCTGCTCGCGGCGAGCACATGGGTCCCGTCCGGCGAGAGGGCCGAGCCCAGCGGACCTTGGAATCCGGCCTCTTCCTTGCCGACCCCGATCTCCCGCCCCGCCGGGTCGACGCGCCAACCCGCCGGGGTGACGGAGGCTCCGTCACGGGATGCCTCGGCGACCGTCGGTACGGCGAGACAGCAGGCGAGGACTGCGAGCAGGGCCGAGCGGTGGGACGGCATCTGGCGGACCTCCTGGTCGAGGCGGAGTGGGGTTCGCCGAAGCGTGCGGGACAGGCGAGCTCCCCGCGTAAATGAGTCGTGATGCCGTTGAGAACTTCGTGAGAACGGGTGGTGATCAGCCGGGGATGCAAACGTGATTCGCTGGCACCACCTC
>JALYZC010000143.1 GCA_030945905.1 Actinomycetota bacterium | reverse complement strand
CGGCGGCCCCGCGTCAACCTGCTCACCACCGGCGACGAGCTGCTGGCCCCCGGAGAGACGCTGCGGCCCGGAACAATCCACGACTCCAACCGCTACGCGGTCGCGGCTCAGGCGGAGCGGGCGGGAGCCGAGGTCATGGCCGTCGACTCGCTTGCCGACGAGCCCGAGGCCACCGTCGCGGGGTTGCGCGAGGCGCTGCGGGCAGACGTCGTGGTGGTCTGCGGCGGGGTCTCGGTGGGCGAGCACGACCATGTCAAGCCGGCCCTGGCCGCGCTGGGGGTGGAGGAGGAGTTCTGGGGGGTGGCGCTGCGGCCCGGGCACCCGACGTGGTTCGGCGTCGAGGCACGGGGCGGAGCCCTCGTGTTCGGTCTCCCCGGCAACCCGGTGTCGGCGATGGTGACGTTTCACCTGTTCGTGCGCCCGGCGCTGCTCGCACTCGCCGGAGCGCCCGATCCGCGGCCCACGCGCACCGCGACCTTTGACGCGGACTACGCGAAGGCTCCGGGACGCACGCATGCGCTGCGCTGCCGGTTGGAGGCCGGGGCTGACGGCTGGCGCGTGCGGCCCACCGGGCCACAGGGATCCCACGTGCTGACCTCGATGCTCGGTGCCGACGCGCTGGCCATCCTCGAGGCCGGACGCGGCGACGTGCGGGCCGGTGAGCCGGTGACGATCGAGCTGCTGGCGTAGCATCGAGGCATGGTCGTCTCGGTTCGGCTGTTCGCGATGCTGCGCGAGGCGGCCGGTCGCGACGCGCTCGAGGTCGAGATTGACGATGACGCGACGGTCGCGGAGCTGCTCTGCGCCGTGGGCCGCCGCGAGGGCCTGGACGCACTCTCGTCGCGGATGACGGTGGTCGCGGCGGTCAATCGCGAGTACGTCAAGCCCGATCACCGGCTGCGTCCCGGCGATCAGGTCGCGTTGATCCCGCCCGTCAGCGGAGGCGAGAGCGGCGATGTGCACGCCCGCGTGACCGAGGAGCCACTGGACCTGGCGGCGCTGGCCGCACGCGTCGGGCGCCCCGGAGCCGGAGCCATTGTCACGTTCTCGGGCACGACGCGCGACGTCGAGCGCCTGGACTATGAGGCCTACTCCGAGATGGCCCAGGAGCGGATCGCTGCCATTCTCGCCGACTGCGTGGCGCGCCACGGCCTGGAGGCCGCGGCCGCCGAGCACCGGGTGGGCGGCGTGCCGCTGGGGCAGGCGAGTGTGGTGGTCGCCGTGTCCGCCGCGCACCGGGCCGAGGCCTTCGCGGGCGCCCGTGAGGCGATCGACGCGATCAAGGCGCAGGCACCGATCTGGAAGCGCGAAGTCGACGGCGAGGCGTCGCGATGGGTGCAGGGCAGCGTCCCCACATGAGCGACGTCGGGGGTCTCAGCCATCTCGACGAGCAGGGCCGCGCGCGGATGGTCGACGTCGGCGCGAAGCCCTCCAGTGATCGCCGCGCCCGGGCGCGGGCGGTGGTGCGGATGTCCCCGGACACTGCGCATGCTGTGGTGGAGGGCGACGCGCCCAAGGGCGACGTGCTCGGCACGGCGCGGCTCGCCGGGATCCAGGCGGCGAAGCGAACGCCCGAGCTGATCCCGCTCGCCCATCCGCTCGGGTTGACGTTCGTCGACGTCGAGGCGACCGTGGACGCGCAGGAGGGCGCGGTGTGGCTCGAGGCGGAAGCGCGGACGACCGGACAGACGGGGGTTGAGATGGAGGCGATGTGCGCAGCGGCCGTGGCGGCGTTGACGGTGTACGACATGGTCAAGGGCCTCGAGCGGGGCGTGTCGATCGAGCGCGTGGAGCTCGTGGAGAAGCAGGGCGGACGCCACGACTGGCGACGGGACGGGTAGCGGCCGTGCGCGCTGCGGTCATCACCATCAGCACCTCCAAGGCGGCGGGTGAGGGCGTCGACGAGAGCCGCCCGGCCCTGGCTGCGCTGGCGGCCGAGGTGGGCGCTGACGTTGCCGGTACGGACCTGATCCCGGATGAGCGCGCCCGGATCGAGGCGCGCCTGCGGCATTGGTGTGACGAAGAGCAGGTGGAGCTCGTGCTGACCAGCGGCGGGACCGGGCTCTCGCCCACCGACGTCACGCCGGAGGCCACGCTCGCGGTGATCGACCGGGAGGCTCCCGGCATCGCCGAGGGCATGCGGGCGGTCTCGCGCGAGTTCACACCCAACTGGATGCTCTCCCGAGCCGTGGCCGGCACCCGCGGAGGCACCCTGATCGTCAACTTCCCCGGCAACCCCCGCAGCATCGGGCAGACCGGCGATGCCCTCGCGGGCCCGCTCCGCCACGCCCTGGCGCTGCTCGCCGGCGAGCACCCGCATTGATGAGCGCTCCCGGCGAGGTCCGCGTCCAGGGCATGCACGCCGTCGTTCATCGCGACGGGGTGCGGGACGAGATCGCTGTCGAGGAGCCGCTGGAGATCCGGGTGGACGGCGAGCCGCTGGCGGTGACCATGCGCACGCCGGGCCACGACGGGGAGCTCGCGGCGGGATTCCTGTTCGGCGAGGGGTTGATCGACGCGCCGCCGCGCTTCTTGGCCGACCCGGAGCTCGCGGCCAACCGGGTCGACGTCGCCGGTCCCCTGCTCGCCGAGCCGGGGCCCCGGCGCTTCTACACGACTTCGTCCTGCGGCGTCTGCGGCAAGGGGGCGCTCGAGCAGGTGGCGGTGAACGCGCCTCGCGTCGCCGCCGGTCCCCAGGTCGCGCGAGGGCTGCTTGCCGGGCTTCCCGACCGTCTACGCCAGCCGGAGTACGCGCGGACCGGTGGGCTGCACGCCACCGGGCTGTTCGACTCGGCCGGGGGGCTGCTGCTCGTCCGTGAGGACGTCGGCCGTCACAACGCCATGGACAAGGTGATCGGACACGCGCTGCTCGACGGCATCGTGTCGCTGGGCGGCCACCTGCTGTGCGTCTCGGGCCGGCTGTCCTTCGAGCTCGTGCAAAAGGCGGCGATGGCGGGCGCGCCCGTGCTCGTGGGAATCGGCGCCCCCACGTCGCTCGCGGTCAGCCTTGCCGCCGACCGCGGCCTCACGCTGGGCGGCTTCGCCCGCGGCGGGCGGGTCAACATCTACACGGGCGCCGAGCGGGTGGCGCAAGCCCACTCGGGTTAGCCTTCCATCCCTCGGGTAGAACGGCGCAGACCCCAAGGAGCGAGCGTGGACGCAGGGCGGGTGACCAGGTCGTGGCCGGTGCTGGCGCAGCTGCGCGATCGCGATCCACTGGGCCTCGGCAAGGCCGCCCGCTCCAAGCGCTCCGAGGACCTCGAGCCGCGCACGAAGAACGCCGACCGGGTCGTCAAGTCCGTCTGCCCGTACTGCGCCGTGGGCTGCGCCCAGAACGTCTACGTCAAGGACGAGCAGGTCGTCCAGGTCGAGGGGGACCCCGACAGCCCGATCTCGCGCGGCCGGCTGTGCCCGAAGGGATCGGCCACCAAGCAGCTCGTGACCAGCCCGACCCGCGAAACCGCGGTCAAGTACCGCCGCCCGCACGGCACCCAGTGGGAGGACCTGGCGCTCGACGACGCGATGGACATGATCGCCGACCGGATCATCGCCACCCGCGAGGCGACGTGGGAGGACGTCGACGACGAGGGCGCCCACCTGCACCGCACACTTGGCTTCGCCCACCTCGGCGGCGCGACGCTGGACAACGAGGAGAACTACCTGATCAAGAAGTGCTTCTCGGCGCTGGGTGCGGTACAGATCGAGAACCAGGCGCGCATATGACACAGCTCCACGGTCCCCGGTCTGGGGACCTCGTTCGGGCGCGGCGGGGCCACCACCTTCCAGCAGGACCTCGCCAACAGCGACTGCATCGTCATCCAGGGCTCGAACATGGCCGAGTGCCACCCCGTGGGCTTTCAGTGGGTGGTCGAGGCCAAGCGCCGCGGCGCGAAGGTCATCCACGTCGATCCGCGCTTCACCCGGACGAGCGCGCTGGCTGATCTCCATGTCCCGCTGCGGGCGGGGAGCGACATCGCCTTTTTGGGCGGGATCGTCAACTACATCCTGGAGAACGGCCGCGAGTTTCGCGAGTACGTCCAGGCCTACACCAACGCCGCCACGATCGTGCGCGAGGACTTCCGCGACACCGAGGACCAGCTGGATGACGTCGGCGCCGACCAATCAAGCGAGGCCGGAGGCCGAGCGGGCGGCAAGCCGACGGGGGTGTTCTCCGGCTGGGACCCCGCGGAGGCTGCCTACGACGTCTCCAGCTGGCAATACGCGGGCATGGACGCCTCGGACGCGACCGGCCGGCGCGAGCAGGGGGGCGGGGGGACGGCGAGGACCGGCGAGCAGGCCCACGGCGCCCACGGAGGTGAGCTCGAGCACGGGGAGCCTCCGCAGCAGGACGAGACGCTCGAGCACCCACGCTGTGTCTTCCAAGTGCTCAAGCGCCACTACCGTCGCTACACCCCCGAGATGGTGGAGCGGGTGTGCGGCGTGCCGCGCGAGACCTTCCTCGAGGTGGCCGAGGCGCTGTGCGAGAGCTCCGGACGCGAGCGTACGTCCGCCTTCTGCTACGCCGTGGGCTGGACCCAGCACAGCGTGGGGGTCCAGTACATCCGCACCGCATGCATCATTCAGCTGCTGCTGGGGAACATCGGTCGCCCCGGTGGAGGCATCCTCGCGCTCCGCGGTCACGCCTCCATCCAGGGGTCGACCGACATTCCCACGCTCTACAACATCCTGCCGGGGTATCTCCCCATGCCCCACGCGCATCCAGAGTCCTCGCTGGACCTGTACGTGGAGCGAAACGCCACGCCGAGCGGTTTCTGGGGCAACACCGGCGCCTACATCACCAGCCTGCTCAAGGCGTGGTGGGGTGACGCGGCCACGGCCGAGAACGACTTCTGCTTCGACCATCTTCCGCGCATCACCGGCGACCACTCCCACTATCCGACGGTGATGGACATGAACGACGGCAAGCTCGAGGGCTACCTGATCATGGGCGAGAACCCGGTGGTCGGGTCGGCCAACGGCGCCCTGCACCGTCGCGGCATGACCAAGCTCAAGTGGCTGGTGGTGCGCGACTTCTTCGAGACCGAGACCGCGGCGTTCTGGCACGACTCGGCCGAGATCGATGCGGGCGAGCTGCAGGCGCAGGACATCGCCACCGAGGTCTTCCTGCTCCCCGCCGCCGCGCACACGGAGAAGGACGGCAGCTTCACCAACACCCAACGCCTGCTGCAGTGGCACCATAAGGCCGTCGAGCCGCCCGGCGACTGCCGCTCAGAGCTGTGGTTCATGTATCACCTCGGGCGCCGGATCAGGGAGAAGCTCGCCGGTTCGAGCGAATCCAGGGACCGCCCGATCCTCGACCTCGTTTGGGACTACCCCACTCGCGGCGAGCACCAGGAGCCCAGCGCCGAGTCGGTGCTCGAGGAGATCGGCGGGTGGGGGCCGGACGGCAGCGCGCTGGCCGACTACCTGCCGCTCGCCGACGACGGGTCGACGCGCTGCGGCTGCTGGATCTACGCCGGCTGCTACGCCGACGGCGTCAACCAGACGGCGCGGCGCAAGCCCGGCTCCGAGCAGAGCTGGGTGGCCCCGGAGTGGGCGTGGGCATGGCCGATGAACCGCCGCACCCTCTACAACCGCGCATCGGCTGACCCGGAGGGCCGGCCGTGGTCGGAGCGCAAGCGCTACGTGTGGTGGGACCAGGACGCGGAGAAGTGGACCGGCGAGGACGTCCCCGACTTCACCCCCGGCATGCGGCCGGACTACGTGCCGCCCGAAGGCGCCAAGGCGCAGGAAGCGCTGCGGGGGGATGAGCCGTTCATCATGCAGGCCGACGGCCGCGGGTGGCTCTACGTTCCCAGTGGCCTCGTCGACGGGCCGCTGCCCACCCACTACGAGCCCCACGAGTCGCCGTTCACCAACCTCCTCTACGGCCAGCAGCACAATCCCGCGCGCGAGGTCCACGACCGCCCCGACAATCGCTCGAACCCCTCGGCCGGCGAGCCGGGCGCCGAGCTCTTCCCGTTCGTGCTGACGACCTACCGGCTCACCGAGCACCATACGGCCGGCGCCATGAGCCGCACGCTGCCCTACCTGTCCGAGCTCCAACCCGAGTTCTTCTGCGAGGTCTCGCCCGAGCTGGCCGGTGAGCGCGACCTCCGGCACGGCGGCTGGGCCACGGTCGTCACCACCCGCGCCGTGGTGGAGGCGCGGGTGCTCGTCACCGAGCGCATGGCGCCGCTGACCGTGGACGGGCGAACGGTTCACCAGGTGGGCCTGCCCTACCACTGGGGTAGCTGCGGGTATTCCACGGGCGACTCGGCCAACGACCTGCTTGGCGTGGTGCTCGACCCCAATGTGCACATCGGCGAGTACAAGGCGGCGACCTGCGACATCCGTCCCGGCCGGCGTCCGCGGGGTCGGGCACGGACGGAGCTCGTGGATGGCTACCGGGCCCGATCGGAGACCGGATCGTGAGCGATGTGTACGAGCTCGAGACCACGGCGTGGCCCGGCGCCTACGGTGCGGAGGCCCGACCGCGCATGGGCTTCTTCACCGACACCAGCGTGTGCATCGGCTGCAAGGCCTGCGAGGTGGCCTGTAAGGAGTGGAACCGGGTTCCGGAGGACGGCCTCGAGTTCACCGGGCATTCCTACGACAACACGGGCGGCCTCGGCGCCGACACCTGGCGCCACGTGGCGTTCATCGAGCAGCGCGCGGCGCTGGGGCTCGAGCACGGCGCGCCGGACTCGCTGGCGGTCGAGGCGGCGCGGCTGGCGGTGGCGGAAGGACGGGGCCTCGAGACGCAGGCCGACGACCACGGCTTTCGCTGGCTCATGTCCAGCGACGTATGTAAACACTGCACGAGCGCCGCCTGCCTCGACGTATGCCCGACCGGCGCCCTGTTTCGCACCGAGTTCGGGACCGTGGTGGTCCAGGAGGACGTGTGCAACGGGTGCGGCTACTGCATCCCCGCCTGCCCGTTCGGCGTGATCGACCAGCGCAAGGGGGACGGTCGGGCCTGGAAGTGCACCCTCTGCTACGACCGGCTCAAGGACGACCAGGAGCCGGCGTGCGCCAAGGCGTGTCCGACCGACTCGATCCAGTTCGGCGAGCTCGACGAGCTGCGCGAGCGGGCGCGGGGGAGGGTGGAGGAGCTCCATCACGGCGGCGCGGCCGAGGCTCGCTTGTACGGCGAGGATCCCGGCGACGGGGTCGGAGGGTTCGGCGCATTCTTCCTCCTGCTCGACGACCCGGAGGTCTACGGTCTGCCGCCCGACCCGGTCGTCACCACTCGCGAGCTGCCCGCGATGTATCGCACCGCGGCGCTGGCGGCCGGGACGGTCGCGGTCGGCGTGCTGGCCGCGTTCGCGGGCGGGCGGCGGTGATTTCGGACGGGCCCACCCAGGCGACGGTGTCGGGCGCCGCGAATCGCGGGCGCCGCCGGGGCCGGGGCGAGCGGGCGATGGTACCTCGTGCGGAGCCGCAGTCCTACTACGGGCGGCCGGTCATCAAAGAGCCGGTGTGGACCTGGGAGATCCCCTGCTACTTCTTCACCGGCGGGCTGGCGGGTGCGTCGGCCACGCTGGGACTCGCAGCGGGCGCCGCGGGCAACGAGCAGCTCGCGCGCGGCGCGTGGCTGGCTGCGATGGCGGGGATCGCCGCGAGCCCCCCGCTGCTGATCTCCGACCTCGGGCGCCCTGAGCGCTTCCTCCACATGCTGCGCATGTTCAAGGTCACCTCGCCGATGAGCCTGGGCACGTGGATCCTGTCCACCAGCGGGCCGCTGACCGCCGTTGCGACCGCCCACGCGGTGCTCGGTCGCTGCGCTCGCTTGGCTCCCCTCGCCAAGCTCGGGGCCGGCGCCCTCGGGCCGGCGCTGTGCACGTACACGGCGGTGCTCGTCGCCGACACCGCCGTACCGGCCTGGCACGAAGCCCGCCACGAGCTGCCGTTCGTCTTCGCCGGCTCCGCGATGGCCAGCGCGGGCGCTGCGGCCGCGCTTCTGACCCCGCGGGCGAGCGC
>JALYZC010000117.1 GCA_030945905.1 Actinomycetota bacterium | reverse complement strand
AGCTAGAGCTGGTGGCATCGTCATCCGGCGGATGTCGTGTTGATCTCGACTTCGAGGTTGTGCTCTTCGTCGAGGTCTGACATGAGGCCGGACCGGGTCGGCGTCCAGCCGAGGGTGTCGGGGGTGATCTGGCTCGAGGTGGGGTTGTCGAGGCCGACGAAGATGCTCAGGTGGCCGAAGTGCTGCTCGGCGTCCTCGGGGGCGACGGGCGCGACCGGGACGCCGAGACGGCGCCGATCACCGGTGACGAACACGCGCATAGCTGAATCTTCTCTACGCATCGCCAGCACGGCGAGCCTACGACAGTGATTGCAGTTCATGAAATCACTGTAGCACCGCCGACTGCACGTCGTGCAGTCAATACGCTTCTTCAGCATGCCGCGATGGGAACCGGACGCATTCGAGCGCCTGCAAGCCGCCGCCTTCGAGCTCTTCGCCGAACAAGGGTTCGACCGCACGACGGTCGCCGAGATCGCCCAGCGCGCGGGGCTCACTCAGCGAACGTTCTTCAACCACTTCGCCGACAAGCGAGAGGTGCTCTTTGGCCTGAGCTCGGAGTTCCAGCAAGAGATCGTCCGCGAAATCGCCGCCTGCGCCGACACATTGCCGCCGCTCGACGCTGTCGTGCGCGCCCTGCAAGCCGCTGCCGACACGATGTTCGAGGAACGCCGCGGCGCGGTGACGCGCCGCCAGAAGATCATCGACGCCAACCCAGAGCTGCAGGAGCGCGAACTCAGCAAGCGGGCCGCGCTCACCGACGCCATCGCCGCCGCGCTCCGCGCGCGAGGTCTCGACCCCGAAACCGCGCTCCTCACGGCCAGCGCCGGCATGCTCGTGCAGCAGACGGCGATACAGAGATGGACGCAACCAACCGAGAGCCGACCCCTAAGGGAGCTTCTGCACGACGCGCTGCTTTCCCTGCGTGCGACCGTCAGTCAGAGATCCGGTCGACGCGTCGCCCCCTCCCGGACCTGACCGGAGCGATCACCGACCGCAGCACATCGGGCTTCATTGCCACATCAGCGATTAGCGGCGAAGTCGATCAACGCAGACGGAACTCCCCTTCCCGCCGAGAGCCATCGCGTCAGCCAGCGACGACCACAAACGACGGTCAGCTCGCCGCTGAAGATCAGTAGACGATGCGCTGGGCCAAGGTGCGACCGATCCCGCCAAGTCACGACCGTGCAGCCGCCTGCAAGCCGGCCTCAGTCGCACGCTGAGAGCCTCGCTCCGCTAGCCGCTCGGCCTCTGAGTCCCAGGGTTTGACGGGTCCCTTTGGTGTCACGCGTCGCGGCAGCAGTGAAGCGGCGCGCAACGTGCGGATCGACAAGTTGTCGAGCAGCCGTGGACGTCGTTGCTGTGACCGTGGGTCGGGGCTCACTGTGTCACCTCGGTTCGTCCACCGGCGCGAGTAGTGCCATTGCTGGGCGAAGGCGCCGGTGGGGGTCCCTCAGCTTGCGCACGCTGCGCAGTCGCTCTGCGCGCTTGGGGTGCAAGGCGTCGAGTGTGGCTGTGCGTCCGCCCCGTAGCGCCGAGAGACCGACGCCGAGGTCGAATCGAGCTGTGGCCGCCATGACCGCGGTTAAGCGCTCTTCGACGTCCGCGGCGCGCTCCGCGGTGGGCGCACCGCCGGTGGCCGCCAGTGTGAAGTCGCCTGCTAACGCGGTCAGCGCTCCGGCGTCTGCGTTTGCCTGCGCCGCTCCGCCGAGATGTCGCAGTTCAACGAGCGTGAGCGGCCCTTCGGCTTCGATGGCGCTGGCTTTGAAGCCGGCGATCGCCTCGACGGCGCCGGGACGGCTGATCAGTCGACCATCGCCAAGCGCTGGCACGGGGCCGGGCGGGTCGAGGTGGATGTCGCCGAGCTGGTCGGCCCGGCGATCCGCATAGGTATCCATGAGCGGCTGTGGCAGATCGGCGAAGCAGGTCCGCATCATCGCTTCTGGATCGTCGGCGCCGGCGACGCAGGCTCCGATGGCGACGACGGCCCGTCCGCGCAGTGCCTCGGGCATTGCCGGGGCATCGGGCGCCTGCAGCGCCCAGCACATCGATGTGACCGACGTCGGAGCTCCTTCGGTCCAAGCCAGCCAGCTGTTGAGCACCTCGGGAAGGTGCTCGATCGCCCAGAACCGCGCCCCGGCGTGCAGGGAGCGATGGTCAAACAGG
This sequence comes from Actinomycetota bacterium, assembly GCA_030945905.1. Lineage (GTDB taxonomy): Bacteria > Actinomycetota > Thermoleophilia > Solirubrobacterales > Solirubrobacteraceae > JALYZC01. Next base: position 4,119 of record JALYZC010000117.1, on the reverse strand, counting down.
CGCAGGTGCAGGCGGGTGGCGATGCCCGCGCCGCCACCACCACCCCGGAAGCTCCAGAGGACGTCGGGGTCCTGTTCCTCGTCTGTGCGTCGCTCTATTCCCTCGACATCGACGTAGTCGACGGCGAGCAGGCTCGCGCTTGCCAGGCCGTAACGTCGTGTTAGCCAGCCCAGTCCACCGCCCATGACATAGCCCGCCACTCCGACGGTCGGGGCGGTTCCCGCAAGGCCCGCCAGCCCCGACTGCGCGGCCGCCGAAGCGAGCGTGCCCCAGGTGACCCCGGCTCCGACGGAGGCGGTGCGGGCGACCGGATCGATCTGCACGGACTGCAAGCCGGCAGTCGAGATCAGCGCGACGTCGTCGCCGATGGCCCCTGACGCCCCATGGCCCGTGACCTGCGCCGCCACCCGCAGGCCGACACGTGACGCGTGGGCGACCACGCGCGCGAGCGCGCCGGCGTCGGGTGGGCGCGCGGCCAAGGCTGGACGTTGTTCAGCGGTCGAGTTCCACGAGGCGACGAGGTCGTCATAGTGCTCGTCCCCCGGCACGTACACCGGACCGGGGGACAGGGGACCGGCGACGACGATCTTGCCGCGCAGGTGGCCGGTCTCGCTGAGCTCGTGTACCGCGGGGAGGTCATCGACCTCAAACGTCTGGGCGATCTCGGTGACGAACTCGCCGGTCGCTGCCAGCGCTACGACGGGTGCGAAGTCTGCGCTGGTGATCTGCGCTGCCTCGCCGTAGGAGACCGTGATGCCGCGGTCCGCGGCGTCGAAGTCTGAGATGGTGACGATGCGCTCGGTGCTCCCGCGCAGGGCGATGGCAGCGTCGATGAAGTCATGGCCGGTGACGTCGAAGATGGCGTCGACGCCGCCGGGTGCGAGTGCGCGGATGCGGTCGGTGACGCCTTCTCCGTAGGTCGTCGGGTTCGCGCCGAGTCTGCGAAGGTAGTCGTGGTTGTGCTCGCTGGCCGTTGCGATCACGTTCACTCCGCCGCGCGCGAGGAGCTGCACCGCGGCGCTTCCGACCGATCCGGCGGCGCCGCTGACGACGACGGTCTCACCCTGGTGGGGGTCGAGTAGCTTGATCACGCGGCGCGCGGTTTCGGCGGCGGTGGGGATCGTGACGGCGTGCTCGAAGTCAAGAGCGTCTGGAATGGGGGTGACGCTATTGGCACGGGTGACGGTGTACTCGGCGTAGGCGCCGCTCTCGGTCAGGCCGACGACGCGGTCTCCGATAGACCATCCGGTGACGCCGTCACCGACCTGGTCGATCACGCCGGCGACGTCGCTACCCAAGATCGCGGGGAACGAGGTCTTGATGACGTCGCGCAGCCATCCGTTACGGATCTTGATGTCCATCGGGTTGATGCCGATGGCGTGAACGCGGATCCGGACCTGCCCGGGGCCGGCCTCGGGTGTCGAGACGTCGACCAGGGTGAGATGGTCGACCCCGCCGAAGTCATTGAGACTCTGGGCTTTCATGACTACTCCTTTGCGTTGCGTTGCGTTGCGTTGCGTTGCGTTGGGTTTCGCTCATGTCGTGTGGGCTATCGCCGCCCGCTGTCTAACCCGGCGGCACCGGCTTAGCGTGGGAGGCCCCGGTGGGCGCTACGGTGAGGGCGAATCGGTTCTGGTGGGCGAGGTGACCTGGGACGGAGCCGCCAATTCGGTGGTAGGCGTGCTCCGCGCTGCCGACGACGATCACGGTCCTGGCGTGGCCACGGGATTGGTCGAGTTCCTCGGCTGCGGCAAGCAGTTCGTGGGCGATCGACCCGTCGCGTCGCTGAAAGGTCCACCGGCGCCCAGACGCGCCGAGTACCGCGGATGCTGCTTCGGCGAGCTCACGCGCGATGGCGTCGAACCCGTCACGGATCCCCACGATCGCCTGCGCTGACAGGGCGGCGGCGGCGGGAACGTGCGCTACGTAGACGACGTGAACACGCCCGGCGTGATCGTCAGCGAGCTGCCGGGCGGTCGTCAGTGCCCGCAGCGAGCATCGAGATCCGTCGAAACCGACGACGACTTCCAGCGGCTCTGGACGCTCGACGCTCGACGTGGCGGCGTTGGGACCGAACTCGGTGACTACGTCTAACTGTGACATGGCGGTCTCCTTGCTCAGGACGGTCGACTTCCGTCGATCGCTATGGTTGCCTTCTGCAACTGTAACAGGATAGAGTTGCAACTTGCAACCCCGGAGGGCCGTGACAGATCGCGCTACCAACATCAACCGGCTCTACGAGGGCCTCACCTTCGTCTCTCGGCAATCGCGGGAGCTCGGCGCCCAGCTGCATCCCGAGTTGTCCCTCGTGGCCCACAGCCTGCTGAGCTTCATCGACGCAGAACCCGACGCTCGGGCGGCCGATGTAGCCGCCGCATACGGACTGGACAAGTCAACGGTCTCCCGCCAGCTCAGTCAGCTGGAGACAGCAGGTCTGCTCGTCCGCACCGAAGAAAGGCCGGGGCGCCGCGGACACGTCCTTGAGCTCACCAACGCGGGCAGGCAAGTGCTCAAGCGGGCCGCTGAGTCCTCCCGAAAGACCCTCGCCACTCACCTCACCGACTGGCAGGACGAAGATGTCGAAGCACTCGCGGCACTGCTGGCGCGATTCGCGGAGACCTCCAGGCGCGCACGGCACTCCATTGCGTGAGAGCACCAGTCCGCGAGCGGGGGCGTAGGGTCGTGATCATCGGCCCGCGGCCACGGCTCGTAGCGCTTCCAGGGATTCGCGGATGAGCTCCGGCAGATCCCGCTGGTCGGCAGCGGTGACCCAGCGTTCGAATGCGTTCTTGAAGACCGCCATGGCCGCCTCGGCGGTCAGGCTCGCTGCCGGCTCGTCGACGCCGCGCTTGCGCAGGGTGTCGGCGAGTGCGGCGGCGATCGAGGCGAGTTTGACGAGTTCGCGTTCTTGGAGTTCCGCGTTGGCCGCGATGACGAGCTGGCGCCGCCGGGCGAACTCGTGGCGGTCCTGGAGCGCGGCGCCGGCGGCCGCGAGGCTCACGGCGATCGCGTCGATCGGCACCATCGAGGTGGGCGCGCTGACGAGGGTGGTCACGAAGAGCTCCTTGAGCTCCTCTGCGCCTCCGAAGAGCGCCTCTCGCTTGTCGGAGTAGTGCCGGAAGAACGTCCGCTTGGTGAGCCCCGCCCGCTTGGCGATGTCTTCCACCGTGGTCTGCTCGAACCCGCGCTCGCCAAAGAGCTCCAGCGCCGCCTGCTCGAGCCGACCGCGCGGGTTCGGCTCCCACCGACTCACGACCATGATCATACCCATGACACCAAGTGTCATACTGCGTGCTAGGGTGATGACACCGATTGTCATCGACGTCCGACCGCAGATCCTGCGGCGAGACCGGTCACCACCTGGAGGTCTTTCATGCGTATTTTCGTCACCGGCGCCACCGGCTGGATTGGCTCCGCCGTCGTCCCCGGACTCATTGACGCGGGCCACCAGGTCGTCGGGCTCGCGCGCTCTGAGGCCTCCACCGCCGGCCTCGTGAAGGCCGGCGCAGAAGCGCACCGCGGGTCCATCGACGATCTCGAGAGCCTGCGTTCCGGCGCTGGCGCGGCCGACGGGGTCATTCATCTCGCGTTCAAGCACGACGAGGCCTTCTCGGGGAACTTCCAGGCCGCTGCCGACGCGGATCGCCGCGCCATCGAGACGTTCGGCGCCGCGCTTGAGGGCTCCGGCCGGCCGCTCGTGATCGCCTCGGGACTGGCCGGCCTCACGCCCGGCGTCCTCGCGACGGAGACCGACGCGCCCGATCCCGACTCGCCCGCGGGACATCGCACCCACTCCGAGCAGACGGCGCTCTCCCTCGCCTCCTCAGGCGTGCGCTCGTCAAGCGTGCGGCTCTCGCCGACCGTTCACGGTGAAGGGGACCATGGCTTCGTAGCGACCCTCGTCGGCATCGCGCGCGACAAGGGAGTCTCGAGCTATATCGCGGACGGGGCCAATCACTGGCCCGCGGTGCACCGGCTCGACGCCGCGCAACTCTTCCGCCTGGCGCTGGAGACGGCCCCGGCGGGAACGGTATTGCACGGGGTCGCCGAGGAGGGCGTGCCGGTGCGGGCGATCGCCGAGGTGATCGGCCGTCATCTCCACCTGCCGGTCGCGTCCAT
>JALYZC010000114.1 GCA_030945905.1 Actinomycetota bacterium | reverse complement strand
CCGTAGCGCAGCGCCACCGGCGGACGCGCGACCGCGCCGCCGGGCGGGGCCGAGGGGCCCGATGCCGCGCCGCCACCCACCGCCCACAGCTGGCCGGCGCCGCCGGCGTCGAGCCCGAGCAGCTCGGTGCCGTCTCCGGGCACTCCCGCGGGCTTCGCGGGCGCGAAGGGATCGTTGGTGAAGGCGCCGCCGGCGATGCCGTGCAGCAGCCGCGGCTCGGGCGACTCGGGCTCGGTGAGGTCCACCTCGCCGACGCGGTCTTCCGCCCGCTTGCCCACGAACACCGACTCCCAGAACTTGCCGGCCGAGAACTGGAGGTCGCTGACGCCGCGCCCCTGGGGCGCGTACACGCTGGTCAGCGCGGCCCCGTCCCAGTGGAGGTGAAACGCCCCCACCCGCTCGCCCGTGGGGTCCTGATCGCCGACCCCGCCGAACCAGCAGTCGTTGGGCCCGTTGCAGGCTGCCGCATTCATCCGGCGGAAGGGATCGGGTGACTGGTCGGGCGTGCTGTAGGAGGCCACGACTTCGCCGTCCTTGAAGTGGCACAGAGCGAGGCCCGACCCGGTCCGCGGCCGGCTGGGCTCGCTGACGGTCCAGAACTCGCGTGGGCCCGCGACGGCGATGCGCGAGGTGTCCCCCGAACCTCCGCACACCGTGGCCAGCGGGTGCCAGATCTGGCCGTTGTAGGCGTAGAGCCCACGGGCGACCGTGGCGTTCCCCTCGACCGAGAGCAGGCCCCGGTTGGGGGCAATGAGCTTGAGATCGCCCGGAATTCCGAGCGGCACCTTGAACGGAGCACCCGGCGGCGGGGGCGGCTGCTCCAAACGCCACAGCGGCGCATCGGCCGCGGCCGGTGCCGGACCCAGCGCGGCGCCGCCCACCAGCACGAGCCCCAGCGCCCGTCCGATCGACCCTCTACGCCGCCGGGCCATCCGGCTGCTCCCGCGAGCGCGCGCCGTCGCGTCCGGACCCGGGCGCGCGCCCGTCGAGGTCCTCGAGATTGACCGCGGTCACCGTGGAGAGCACGGCGTCGAGCGCCAGGCCGGAGAGCGTCTCGTGCTCGAGCAGCGCCTCCGCGGTCTCGCGCACGGCACCCCAGTTCTTGGCGAGGATCGTCGTGGCCTTGCTTTCGGCTTCGCTCACCAAACGCTCGACCTCGCGGTCGATGACCTCCAGCGTCGCCGGCCCGACCGAGCCGAGCTCCTCCAGCGAGGCGCCGAGGAACACCTCGCCCCCCTTCTCTCCGATCGTCACCGACCCCAACAGCGGGGACATCCCGAACGAGGTGACCATGCTGCGTGCCAGCTGCGTGGCCGCGTGCAGGTCGTCGTTAACGCCGGTCGAGAGGCAGCCGAACTCCAGGCGCTCGCCGGCGACACCCGAGACGATGGCCGCGAGCTGGCGCTGGAGGTCGGGCTCCTGCTGAATCACCAGGTCCCGGTCGGTGAGCATGTGCGCCGCAGTGCCGAGGGTACGGCCGCGAGCCACGATCGAGAGCTTCTGGGCGGCCACCGTCTGCCCAACCGACCGCGTGACGACGGCATGGGATGCCTCGTGGACAGCGATGATCCACCGCTCGTCGTCGCTGAGCACATGGCTCTTCTTGGCCGGCCCGGAGACCACGCGGTCGATCGCCTCCTCGAGCACGGGCTGGGTGAGCTCTGCTTCTCCCTCGCGGACCGACAGCAGCGCCGCCTCGTTGATCACGTTGGCGAGCTCGGCGCCCGAGAAGCCCGGGGTGAGGCGCGCCACCTCGGCCAGCGAGGCGTCGGGCGCCAGCGGGCGGCTCCCGCAGTGCAAATGCAGGATCTCCAGGCGCCCGTGCACGTCCGGCACGTCGACGGTGACCTGGCGGTCGAAGCGACCGGGACGCAGCAGCGCCGGATCGAGGATGTCGGGGCGGTTGGTGGCGCCCATCACCACGAGCCCCGCATCCCCTCCGAAGCCGTCCATCTCCACGAGGATCTGGTTGAGCGTCTGCTCGCGCTCGTCGTTGCCCTGCCCGATGCCCGCGCCCCGCCGGCGACCGGCGGCGTCGAGCTCGTCGATGAAGATGATCGAGGGGGCGAGCTTGCGCGCCTTGGCGAACAGGTCGC
>JALYZC010000098.1 GCA_030945905.1 Actinomycetota bacterium | reverse complement strand
GTCAGCTGCGCGCGCCGAACTCCTGCGTGTAGGTGCCGCCCGGATCGGTGAGACCGGCGACCGGAGCCGCGGCGATCACGCCGGTCCCCACCTCGCGGAACGCGGACCGGAGGATGTTCGCTCGGTGGCCCGGACTGTTCATCCACGCCCGAACGATCGCGTCGGGGGTGCCCAGCGCGCCCGTGCCCCAGGCGATGTTCTCGCCAGCCGACCACGGCTGTCCGGGCGCGGCATACCCACTTCGCGTGACTCGCGAGAGCAGGGTGCTACCGGTGGGCGAGATGTGCTCGAAGAAGTGATTGACGACCATGTCGACCGAGTGGCCGGCGGCCGCCTGATCGAGGCGCGGATTCTCGGCCAGCGGCGAGAGTCCGTGTCCGAGGCGCTCGTTGTTGACCAGGCACAGCGTGCTCGCCTGCGCGGCGGCGGCCGTCGCCGGCGTCGGCACGTCGTGAGTGCCCCGGCAGGCCGAGGCGGCACGGTGGCTCCCGGCGACGTGGTGATGGCTGTTTCGGCGGTGGCGCTTCGCATCCGCGGGGGCGGCGAAGGTTGCGGCCAGGAGGACGGCGCACAGCGCCAGGGCCAACGACCGGGGGGAGGTTGCGAAGCGCCTCACACGTCAGGTATCGGCGCAGGCATGACGATCGCCGATTAGGCGATCGTCATGGTGGACGTTTGATTTCTTGAGGGGCCGCTACCAGGCCTGCGGGGCCCCGCAGCGCGGGCAGCGCACGGAGGCCGATACAGGAGCCGTGAAGTGCGAGCCGCACTCGCAGAGGTAGAGCGCGCGGTCCTCGGGTCCGCCCGCGGCGCGGGCGCGAACCTCGTCGGGCCCGGCGTGGGGCAGGGGGTCCACGACCGCCTCCGCCTCGGAGGCCGGCCGGGCGGGTGGGTGCGCGGTGACCGGACCCGAGCGCTCGCGCCGTAGGGCCGACAGCGGGTTGCGGCGTTGGGGACGATGTCGGAGCTTGGCGGCCATCTCGACTAATACAACGGAGTTCGGGGCTCTAGGTTTCACGTTTCTCGCAACTTTCCTACCATTTCGTCCGGACCTTCCTACGACGGGCGGCCGCCACCGGTTCAGGCGATCGATATCCAAGGGCGTCGGACGCCCCCCCGCGAAACCCGCCGATGCCGTTCGCGCCAATGGGGTTTGGGATACTCAGGAGGATGGATCCCGCCCGCAAGCGACGCGTTCGCATGGTCGTCGCGCTCACCGCCGCCCTCCTCCTGGCCGGGGCGCTCGCGTACACCTCGTTCAGCGCCTCCAGCGAGGCCAAGACGCCCAGCCAGCTGGCCCGCTCCGCCCGGCCCGATCAGGCCTACCAGCTCACCGGGAAGGTCGTCGACGGCTCGATCCGCCACCAGGGGGCCACGCTGCTCTTCCGGGTTCGGGACCGCCGCGGCAGCGCCGCGGTTCCGATCCGCTACACCGGGGTCGTCCCCGATCCCTTCCGCGACGGGCGGGAGGTCATCGTGACCGTGCGCAAGCAGGGCCAGACCTTCGTGGGTGAGAAGGACTCGCTGGTAACCAAGTGCCCGTCGAAGTTCACGGCCGCCAAGTCCGCGAAGAACCGCTGAGGCCCCTGGCGCCGTGATAGTCCTCGGCCGCGCCTGTCTCATTCTGGCCCTGGCCACGTGCGTCTACGGAGTGGGCGCCTCGCTCTACGGGGCCCGGACCCGGCGGCGCGAGTGGGCGGACTCGGGCCGGCGCGCCATGTACGCGCTGGCCGGCATCGTGGTGATCGCCTTCGGCGTGCTCGAGGCGGCGTTCCTGCGCTCTGACTTCTCCTTCGACGTGGTCGGCTCGCACTCCAGTACGACGACCCCGACCTTCTACAAGGCCACCGCCGTGTGGTCCTCCCAGCAGGGTTCGCTGCTGCTGTGGATCGTGCTGCTCGCCCTGTGGTCGAGCCTGGCCTTGTTCCTGACCCGCCGGCGCATGCGAGAGGTCACGCCCTACGCGACCGCGGTGCTGCTGGGCTTCGGCGCCTTCTTCGCCTTCCTGCTGGTCTTCGTGGCCAACCCGTTCGAGGCGGCGAGTCCCATTCCCGCGCAGGGCACCGGGCTCAACCCGCTGCTGCGCCACCCGAGCATGATGATCCACCCCCCGATGCTCTATTCGGGGTACACGCTGGCCGCTGTGCCCTTCGCCTTCGCGATCGGCGCCCTGATCGCGCGGCGCCTGGACGCCGAGTGGATCTCGGCCACGCGGCGGTTCTCGATGGCGGCGTGGCTATGCCTCGGCGTCGGGATTCTGCTCGGGGCCCGATGGTCCTACGTCGAGCTCGGCTGGGGGGGCTACTGGGGGTGGGACCCCGTCGAGAACGCCTCCCTGATGCCCTGGCTCACCGGAACCGCCTTCCTGCACTCGATCATGATCCAGGAGAAGCGGGGGATGCTCAAGGTGTGGAACGTCTCGCTCGTGCTGGCCACGGGGACCCTGGCCATCGTCGGCACCTTCCTTGTGCGGTCGGGCGTGCTGGACTCGATCCACGCCTTCGTCGGGGAGGGCAGCGGCGTGGCATGGTCGTTCACGGCGCTGATCGCGGCGATGGTCGCCGGCTCGGTGTACCTCGTGGCCAGTCGCCGCGCGGGCCTGCGCTCCGAGCACCGCCTCGACTCGCTGTTCTCGCGCGAGGCGGTCTTCCTGCTCAACAACCTCGTGCTCGTGGCCCTGTGCTTCGTGATCTTCTGGGGGACATTCTTCCCGCTCATCTCCGAGGCGATCACCGGCACCAAGGCGTCGGTGGGCCCGCCGTGGTTCTCGCGCTATGTCGTGCCGCTCGCCCTGATCCTCGCGCTGCTCTCGGGCATCGGACCGGTGATCGCCTGGCGGCGGGCGACGTTGGCCAACCTGGCTCGCAACTTCCTGTGGCCGCTGGGGGCGGCCCTGTTCACCCTCCTGGCGCTGCTCGGGCTCTCGGACGCGGCGCGAAAGCCGCTGGCGCTGGGCATGTTCTGCGTGGCCGCATTCGTGCTCGCCGCCGTGGGGCAGGAGCTGTGGCGGGGGTCGCGCGCCCGCGGGGCGATGACCGGCGAGGTCGCCCCGGTGGCGCTCGTCGGCCTGGTGCGGCGCAACCGGCGACGCTTCGGGGGCTATCTCGTGCATGCCGGGGTGGCCGTCCTGTTCGTCGGCGTGGCGGGCTCCACCGCCTTTCAGCACGCCCGCGACGTCCGGCTCTCCCCCGGGCAGAGCGCGCACGTCGGCCGCTACGAGCTCACCTATGTGCGCCCGACCGCGAGGCTGGCCTCGGAGAAGGTGTCCCTCGGCGCGGTGCTCGACGTGCGCGAGGGCGGCAAGCGGGTCGGCCAGCTGCGCCCGACGCGCGGTTACTACCCGTCGCTGGAGCCCGGCAAGGGCCCGGTGCAGCGCATCTTCGACGGACAGGCCACGAGTGAGGTCGGCCTGCGGGCGGGGCTGCGCCGCGACCTGTGGACGGCGATCGAGCCCGACCTCGGCCCGCTACAGGCCGTGATGCGCGACGCCGACCGGCGCCTGCCCAACGCCGGCGCCGACCTCCAGGGATTTCTCGTGACCGTCATCGCCGAGCGCTACCGCCAGCATCCGCCTCCGGCCACCTTCCGCATCCTCGACTCCCCGCTGGTCACCTGGATATGGCTGGGCGCGCTAATCGCCTTCAGCGGCGCGCTGATCGCCCTCTCGCCCGCTCCGGCGCTGGCGCGCCGACGCGCGCGGGCGCCCGCCGCGCAACCGGCCCGCGCCGCACGCGGGCTCGGTCGCGCCTGAGGGCCGGGCCTGCATTGTGCGGCCGCTCGAGTTCGTGCTGGTCCTGGCCGTTCTCTCAGCCGCGGTGTGGGTGATCGCCGGTCCGCTGCGGGCCGCCCGGGTGCCGGGTCGAGATGACGTTGACTCACCCCCCGAGCCCGAGCCGGCGGACGGGCTTGCAGGCCTTCAGGCGGCCAAGGAGGCCAAGTACCGTGAGATCCGCGACGCCGAGCTGGACTTTCGCACCGGCAAGCTCTCCGAGGCCGATTACCGTGCGCTCGATGCGGAGCTGCGGGCCGAGGCCGTGGAGATCCTTCGGGCGCTCGATGCGGCCGGCGGGCACGAGCAGGGCATCGGTCAGGAAGCCTCCTAGTTACGATGAGCGGGCGATGGAGCTGATCCTCTCGATCTTTCAGGTGTTTCTCTCGGTCGTCCTGATCTTCCTCATCCTCATGCACTCGGGGAAGGACGCCGGGCTCTCGGGAGCCTTCGGCGTGGGGAGCGGCGCGGGGCCGCTGGGCGGCGGATCGCTGGTCGAGCGCAACCTCAATCGCTGGACCATCGGCTTCGCGATCGCGTTCGCGATCAACACGGTCATCCTGCTGAAGATCGGGTAGCGCGCCGGCCTCAGTCCGTCGTGCCGGTCACGCGCAGGGCCGCGACCCTGATCGCTGGGCACACCACGCCGGTGGCGAACCGGCGGCCGTAGTACTCGCCCGCGGAGACCAGTCGCGGTCGCGAGCCCAGCGCGTCGGTGCGCTCGAGCAGACCGAGGATCGAGTCCGTGATCCGCAGGTCGCGCAGCGGGCGGGTGATCTTCCCGCCCTCGATCAGGAAGGTCCCGTCGCGGCTCATCCCGGTGACCAGGGTTTCGCGCTCGCGCAGCGCGTTGACGTACCACAGCCTCGTCACGTAGATCCCGCGCTCGATCGGCGCCGCCAGCTCGTGGACGTC
>JALYZC010000038.1 GCA_030945905.1 Actinomycetota bacterium | reverse complement strand
GGCGATCCACAGGGCGCCGTCGCCGCCCACCGCGATCCCGTGGCTCTCTCCCGCGGGGGCGCTCGCGGCGACCTGGCCGAGAAGCTTGTTGACCCCGGCGAGGACGGGGGCCAGCGGCTCCAACAGCGCCTGCAGCCCTCCGCTCGGTGCGGCCGAGACGTTGCCCGGCGGGATGATCGACACCGCGCCCTGGGGGCTCACGCGCACGACGAGCGAGCCGCCGGCCACCCACAGGGCCCCGTCGGGACCGGCGACGATGCCGGTGGCGCGCAGCGCGGGGACGGGGAATTCCGTGACCTGGCCGCCGGCGACGATACGGCCAATGCGTCCATCGCCGGCGTACCAGACATTGCCGTCAGGGCCGGCGGTGAGCGCGGTGGGCATCGGCCCCGCGGGCATCGCGAAGCGCTGGGTCTGCCCCGACGTGCTCATCCTCTCGACCGAAAGTCCGTGGTCTGAGACGAAGAACCACAGGGCGCCGTCGGGCCCCGCGGTGATCGGTCGCCCCGCCTCGCCCCCCGGCAGGGGAAAGAACGAGCACAGGCTGGGGTTCCGGTCCTCCTTGAGGCCGATGTCATAGCCCTGGGTGCAGCGTTGGGCTGCCGCAGTGCCCGGCCAGACCAAGCCGGCCAGGGCGAGGACGGCGATCAGCAAGAGCTTGTTGGGTGAGAGACGCACGGAAGGGGTTGGCCGGCGCGGGTTGAAATAACCCGCTCCACGACGGTATCGACGCCGCCCCGGCGTGTCTTGAGGCGACGCAGCCCGGGATGGACGGCGCTATCCTCGTGACGAGCGCAACTTCCTGGTATTGACCGGTTTGTTGCTAGAGCTGGCGCTACTCGAGGCGCGACATCCACAGAGGTAGACGTGCTCGGAAGCCCTACCCGTACCTTCATTTGCATGGATGCAGCCCAGCGGCGAGACCGACTCGTCGGGCTGCTGTCCGGTTACGGGCAGCTCGAGGTCGTGGGAGCCGAAGTCGCGAACTATCGTGCCCTTCGCGGGATCGTCGCGCGCCAACCCGGCCTGGTGATCATGGCGCCGAAGTCCGAAGGCCTCGGCAAGGCGGCATGGCTTACTCGGCGCGTGCACCACGCCCTCCCCGACTGTGCCATCGTCGCCGCGGCCGGGAACGGTCCCGACGTGCGGCTGGCCGGGCAGATCGAGGCGGACCGCTGTCTGCCGCTGGATGCGTCACTCACCGATCTCATCGAGGCTGCCTTGCACGCCGCGCGGGCGCACGATGGCGCGGTGCCGCGCGCTGCCAGGGCTCGGCCGCGCGTCGGCCGCACCTGAGTCCTAGGCTGGGGCGGGATCCGATGAAGCACCGGCTGATCCACAGCTTCCAGAAGTATCTCCTCAACCCGCCGGTTCGCCTGGCGATGAGCCTCGGTGTGGTCCCGCCGAACTATGCGCTCCTGGAGACCCTCGGGCGAAAGACCGGCAAGCCGCGCTGCACCCCGGTGGGCAACGGGTTGGTCGGCGACACGTTCTGGATCGTCGCCGAGCACGGTCGCGCCGCAGGGTACGTGCGAAACATCGAGCACAACCCCCGGGTCAGGCTGAAGGTCCGACGCGACCTACGGCGCGTGGAGTGGACGACGGGGACGGCCCGCGCCCTCCCCGACGACGACACCCGAGAGCGCCAGCGCATGCTCTCCCGGGGACACCCCGGCCGGGCGGTGAACGCCTTCGTCGTACGCACCGTGGGCACCGACCTGCTCACAGTGCGCGTGGACCTCGACCCTCCGGACGTCTGAAGCGCGTCCGGACGGATGTTCGGTCGACACTAATCCTGATTAGGGTGTAACTTTCTCCCTGTGAAGCGGTAAGTGCGAAGACCCCATTGCTTGTCGGTTCAAGGACGGTCGGGACGCCGTCGGACCGGCGGAGCTCCCAAGGTCGGAGTGGCTTCATGATGACAGGGCATTGTCAAAGGACGGAGGGGGTACGTTGTTTCCCTGCTGAACACGACTCGGCGCGGCCCGGGGTCACGCTTGGGCAAACCCGGATTCTCGAATGCGGTCGCCGGGCCTTCACTTGGATCCGTGCTCGCCCGCTAGTTTCTTCGGCTCCGTTCGTTTTCAAAGACAGGCGCGGAGGCGTTTGATCGTGCCACCACCCTTTCCCAGACCCTCATCATGAGCGAAACAACAACATCCGACCTCGACCTCGGGGAGCGACGGGGAGCCAGCTCACTGCCAGGGCACGGAGGGAACGCCGGGCGATTTCGCTTCTCGCGCCCGCGCGGCCTGCGACGCGGGTCCGCATCGATCACCGAGGGCGAGGGCCATAGCGAGGCGCGCGCTCGCGCAACCGCGGGTCGCCGCCTGCTCGCGGTCGCCGACGGCCTCGCGGCTCTGCTCGCACTCTACATCGTCGCGACGACGATCGGTCATGAACGGCTCCGGCTCGCAGCGCTGCTGGTCGTCCCGTTCGCCGTGCTGGCCTCCAAGGTCACCGGCCTCTACGAGCGAGATGAGCTCGTCCTGCACAAATCCACGCTCGACGAGGCGCCGGCGCTGTTTCGGCTCGCCACCGCGTACACGCTGCTCGCGTGGTTGTCGGAGACCACGTACCTCGACGGCGATCTGGGCCGTCCCCAGGTGCTCACACTGTGGGTCGCACTCTTCATCATGCTTGTCGGTGGCCGACGTATCGCGCGTTCAGCGGCTCGCAAGCTGGCCTCCGTGGAGCGGTGCCTGGCCATCGGCGACGATTCATGCTGCAGCCGCGTTCGCGGCAAGCTCCAGGCCACATCGCGGCTCAACGCGCGCGTGGTCGCGCAGATGCCGCTCGTGCCCCGCCGGGTCGAGGACCGCGAGCGCCGGGAGCGCGGGTGGACGATGCAGGACATCGAGGCGGTGGCCAACCAATTTCACGCCGAGCGGGTCGTCATCGCGCCTGGGTCTGGCGAGAGCGACGAGCTTCTCGAGCTCGTGCAGACGGCGAAGGCGCTGGGGTTGAACGTTACGGTCGTCCCGCGAGTCTTCGAGGTCGTGGGCTCCCAGATCGAATGGGACGATCTCGGCGGCATGCCTGTGCTCGGTGTCCGCCGTTTCAAGCTCTCGCGCTCCTCTCGGACCCTCAAGCGAGCCTTCGACGTCGTCGGCGCGACGCTCGGGCTCATATTGGCGGCTCCGGTGGTGGCCGTCATCGCGGTCGCCGTCAAGCTCGATTCTTCCGGCGCCGTTCTCTACCGGAGTCTGCGGATCGGACGAGAGGGACGGCGGATCGCGATCCTCAAGTTCCGCACGATGGTCGAGAACGCCGACGAGCTCAAGGCGGACCTGCACGAGCACAATGAGGCGGAGGGACTGTTCAAGATCGCCGAGGACCCGCGGATCACGCGAGTGGGGCGGTGGTTGCGCAAGACATCCCTCGACGAGCTTCCTCAGCTCGTCAGTGTCCTCCGTGGCGAGATGAGCCTCGTCGGGCCGCGGCCATTGGTGGAGGAGGAGGATCAGCGGGTTCAGGGTTGGCACCGGCGACGCCTCGACCTCACCCCCGGGATGACGGGCCACTGGCAGATCCTCGGCTCGTCCCGCATCCCGCTGCACGAGATGATGAAGATCGACTACCTCTACGTCGCCAACTGGTCGCTGTGGACTGACGTGAAGATCCTCATGCGCACCGTGCCGTACGTGCTCCAGAGGCGGGGAATGTAAGAGAAGGGTCAATCTCAAGGGTCAGAAGGCGGACACCGACGACGCTCCTTGACCGGGGATCTCAAGTACATTGACCCTTGGCCGGGGATCCTCACGTGCGATCGCGACTCCTGAACCGAATGGTCCTGGTCTTGCTGGCCGGGTACCTGGGGGCCTGCGCCGGGGCTTGGAGCTCGGGGTCGGACGAGGCGGGTGCGTCCCCTGCCGATGCCCGGGACGCAGACCGTCGAACGCGCAAGGCCTCCGGGCGGAGCCCCGACCCCCACCGCGCAGCCGAGCTGGGAGAGCGCATGCACGAGCTCATCCCCGGTGGGAGCCACACGTACGCTAAGGGCGACGACCAGTGGCCGGAGGGCACCCCGACGGCACTGGTCCGCGGCGAGGGCTGCCGGGTGTGGGATGCCGATGGCAGAGTGTTCATCGAGTACGCATCGGGCAGCCGGGCGGTCACGCTGGGTCACGCCTACCCAGAGGTCGTCGCCGCCGCCCACCGACAGATGCTCGCAGGCACCGACTTCACGCGGCCCGCCGCGATCGAACTGGAGTGCGCCGAGAACCTCCTTGACCTGGTCAAGACCGCCGACATGGTCAAGTTCACCAAGGATGGGTCGACCGCGACCACCGCCGCCGTCAAGCTCGCTCGCGCCTGCACCGGACGCGACCTCGTTGCGGTCTGCGCCGACCACCCGTTCTTCTCCTACGACGACTGGTTCATCGGGACGACGCAGATGAACGCCGGGGTTCCGGAGGCCGTCCGAGAACTGACGCTCAGCTTCCCCTACAACGACATCCAGGGGGTCCGGTCGCTCTTCGAGGCGCATCCCGGCCAGATCGCGTGCGTGATCCTCGAGGCCGAGAAGACCGAGGCCCCACGCGACGACTTCCTGCTCCGCCTCCAGAACCTGTGCGCCGAGCAGGGCGCGCTCTTCATCCTCGACGAGATGATCACCGGCTTTCGATATGACCTCGGCGGAGCCCAGAAGGTGTTCGGCCTCAGGCCGGACCTGTCCGCGTTCGGCAAGGGGCTCTCGAACGGCTTCTCGGTCTCGGCCCTCGCGGGCAAGCGCGAGATCATGGAGCTCGGCGGCCTGCGTCAACCCGGTGAGCGGGTCTTCCTGCTCTCCACGACCCATGGGGCGGAGAACCACGCGCTGGCGGCGGCCCTCGCCACGATGGACGTCTATCGCGAGAAGGGCGTGATCGAGGCGCTGCACCAAAAGGGTGAGCGGCTGCGCACGGGCATCGGCCGGGCCGCCCAGGAGCTTGGGGTCTCCGACCAGTTCAAGCTGCTCGGACGGGCTTCAAACCTCGTGTACACCACTCTCGATGCCGAGGGGAAGCGCTCGCAGGCCTTCCGTACGCTGTTCCTGCAGGAGATGGTCGACCGAGGGATCCTGGCCCTCTCGTTCGTCGTCAGCCTTTCGCACGGTGAGCGAGAGCTCGACCTGACCGTGGAGGCGGCCGGGGAGGCGCTCTCGGTCTACGCCAAGGCGCTGGAGGACGGCGTCGAGCACCACCTCCGCGGCCGGCCCGTGGAACCCGTGTACCGCCGGTTCAACGAGCCCGCCCTGGGTCCGGCTGGTCGCGTCAGAGCATGATCGTGCGCTTGGCCAGCGACCCTTCGATGCGGCCGATCCGGTTGCCGAGCTCGGTGAACAGCCACGCGCGACCCGCCTTGTAGCGAAGCCGGGGTAGGTGGCGGATGAATTCCTTCCACCGTTGCGCCGACCGTCGAAGCGGAATCGGCTTGATCCCCCTCGAGCGGTAACGCGCGTACATGTCCACCTCGGCCCGGCCGTACAGCCTGGCCTGCGAGAACATCGTGCGCAGCGACTGGCGGTAGCGGTAGTGCATCACCGCCCGGGGCACGAAGACCAGCTCGGCAGCGGCCTGCAGCTGGGCTCGCCAGCAGAAGTCGGTGCAGTCCGCCGTCACCACCGATTCGTCGAAGCCTCCGACGGACTCGAACATCGCACGCCGGACCCCCAGCGTGCCCCCGGCGGCATAGGGCAGGAAGTCGTAGTTCCACAGCATTGGGCCGTCGGCCTGGGCCGAGGGCCTGAGCGCCCTGGTCCATTCGGGGTTGAGCCGCTCCACCTCCCATCGGGAGCAAACGAACTCATGGTCCCTCAGGGCCTCGCCCATCGCGGCGACGTAACCCTCGCCGGGAACGTCGTCGTGGTCGATGAACAGCAGGCTCGTCGCGCTGGCTCCGCGAGCCCCGATGTTGCGCCCGTAGGCCGAGCCCGCACCGGAGACCGCCTCTAGCATCGCCAGCGCGGGGAGCCGTTCCCGATAGCGCTCAATCAGCTCGACGCTGCCGTCCTCCGAGCCGTTGTCCACGACCACTACTTCCCATGAGCCTTCCCATTGCTGGGCGGCCAGGGAGTCGAGCAGCTCGGGGAGGAACGACTCGGCGTTCCGCACGGGGATGACTACGCTCAGCTCCATGTCGTGCCTCCAACTTTGGTCCTGCCGCGCCGCGTGAGCGAGACGAGCCTCACGAAGAAGGTAGCGGTCAACGCCAGCGCCCTCGCGGCCGGGCGGGTGGCGGCTGCCGGGCTGGGCGTCGTATCGGTGGGAATTTCGAGCCGCTATCTCGGGCTCGGGGGCTACGGCCAGCTCGCAACGGCGGTTGCGTTTGCCGCCCTCGTGGGCCTGGTGGCCGACATCGGTGTCTGGAACATCGGGGTCCGGGAGATCGCGAAGCGCCCGGAGGACACCCAGCGAATCATCAGCGGCTTGGTCACGGCCGGTCTTGCCTTGTCGCTGGGCGCCGCGATCGTCGGCGCGATCGCTGCCTTTGCCATCTATCCGGGCCACGGAGATGAGCTGATCCGCCGAGCGATCCTCCTGTTGCTCGTGACGCTCCCGCTCGCGGCGCCCTATGGCGCCGCGAGTGCCTACTTCATCGCTCGCCAGCAGCCCTACATGGGAATGCTCTCAAGCGTGGTCGCCAGCGTGGTGACCGTGGCCGCCCTGGTACTCGCAACCGCTTTCGACTGGGGGTTCACGGGGGTAGTCCTCGCCTACGTGTCGGCAGGCGTGGTCCAAGGGCTGCTGATGATCGTGCTGGCCAGGCGCAGAGTCAGCCTCCGGCCGACCTCCGACCTGACGCTCTCGCGGCAACTCCTCACCTGGGCACTTCCGCTGGGCGGCGCGATGTTCGTGCACGGCATCTACTGGCGGATCGACATCGTGCTGCTCTCCGTGCTGGCGTCGCACGTCGAGGTGGGCCTCTACGGGCTTGTGTACCGAATGGTGGACGCACTGGTTACCCTTCCTGGCTTCGTCACGATCACGTTGCTGCCGGAGCTCGCGCGGCTGACCGAGCAACGGGCGAGGTTCGACCAGATCATCGACAAGGCCCTGGCCGTGGTGCAGATCGGTGCGCTGGCCGTGTTCGTCCCGTTCGTGCTGTTCGCCGAAGAAATCACGCGCCTCGTGGGCGGGAGCGACTTCGCCCGCGCGGCTCCGGTGCTCCGGCTGCTGATGGTTGGAGTGGCGCTGACCTACCTTGGCTCGATCTTCGCCCAGGCCATCTTCGCGCTGAACGGCCAGGGCAAGCTGTTCAAGCTGAGCGTCGTGCTTCTGCCCGCGAACGTGGCGCTCAACCTCGCCCTCATCCCGGCATGGGGCGCGTCGGGCGCGGCGCTCGCCTTCGCGCTCACGGAGGTCATCCACCTGGCGGTGCTCCTCCTCCTCTACCACGGCTCCGCCAGGCCACCCCGGCCCCGGCGCAGCGTCCGGGTGCTCGCGGCCGCGGGCGTGAGCACGGCCGCCGCGGCGGTGAAGCTGCTGCCGTTGCATGGGGAGGGCGGGACGATCGTGACGGTCATACTCGGATTCGCCCTGGCGCTTGCGCTCTACGTGAGCACGCTCTACGCACTCGGCGCCATGCCGCGGGAAGTGCACGGCAACCTGGTGCTTCCGCTTTGGGGGAAGCTGAGGGCGACCTGGGCGGGCTCTGCGGGGCCCTAGGGTCCGGAGGACGATCGCCCTTTCCCCGCACACCGCTACCTATGCTCACCTTCGTGTGCTCCGGTCCCGACAGCATGGCGTGGCAGAAGCGCCTCCGGTTTTGGGCGCGTCGGGGCCTCGGCGACCTGCGGGAGGCGGCCAGGCGCCGGTGGTTCCGGCTCGCGTTCATGCGGCGGCGCCTGAGGCGGCGAGCGTTT
This sequence comes from Actinomycetota bacterium, assembly GCA_030945905.1. Classification (GTDB taxonomy): domain Bacteria; phylum Actinomycetota; class Thermoleophilia; order Solirubrobacterales; family Solirubrobacteraceae; genus JALYZC01. The sequence continues at coordinate 9,537 of JALYZC010000038.1, read as the reverse complement.
CAGGCGTGGCAGGAGGGAACGATCGGCTTCGTCTGCTTCGGGAACATCTGCCGCAGCCCCTTCGCCGAGCGCCTGGCCGCCCAGCATCTCGACCGGGGGCGCCGGACGCTGTCTGCCGGCTACTTTCCAGAGTCCGGCCGGCGCGCGCCCGCGCTGGCTGTGACCGTGGCGGGGCGCCTAGGCGTCGACCTCGAAGATCATCGATCGCGGCTGCTCGACGACGACTTCGTGGAGCTGTGCGACTCGATATTCGTCTTCGATGAGGACAACTACCGCACGCTGGTCCGAGAGCACCCGGCGGCGAAGGGCCGCGTGCACTTCCTGGGAGCGCTGTCCGAGCATGAGCCGCTGTTCGTTCCCGATCCGTTCGGTGGCCAGGCCGAGGACTACGAGCTGATCTACGGGCGGATTAGCCGAATGATCGCGCGGGTCGGAGCTTCCGCGCCGCCTCCCTCACCCTGAAGCCCAAGGACCCGGAGAGCACGCTGCGGAGGGTCCGCAACGCTGGCATGGGATCCGAGGCCTGCCACAGGCCGTGGGCCGCTCCGGGGAAGTAGCACAGTGAGCCGGCGAGATCGCGCGCCAGGCCGCCCCGCCGTTCTACGCGCGCCCTTCGCAGGTCGCCCTCCTCCCACTGGTAGCGCACGCCGATCGAGGCCTCTCCCGAGGGCGCCACCGGCCGTCCTATCGCCACGGAGGCCCAGATCGCGGGTAGGTTCACACCCGCCGCGACCGCCAGCGCGAGCGAGCCGTAGAAGCGACCGTTGAAGTCGATGAGGACCGCACGGCCGTCCTCGGGTACCACGAACTGGAGCTCGACCAAGCCGACCCAGCCGAGCTCCTCAACGAGCCTCGATACCTTCGCGGCGAGCACCTCGTCAATCGGAACCGTCTCGGCACGCGCGCTGGTCCCAGCATCGGGGGGCCAGATGGCGCGCGCTTCCTGCTGTACGCGCGCGATCACGCGGGAGTCGCCGTCCGCCACGACTGAGTAGGCCATGAGGTGTCCATGCACGCGCTCCTGGACAATGGCTTCGACCCCCAGCTCGGCGAGCTCCGCGACACGGTAGGCGGCCTCGTGTGAGTGAGAGAAGACCATCGGCTCGTGCGGTATGGCCTGATATATCCGCGGCTTGACGACGACATCGCGATCGGATGCCTGCCCATCGAGTGTCTGGGGAGTCTCGATGCCCGCACGGCCGGCCGCCGAGGCCAGTTCGACCTTGTCAACGGCTCTGAGCAACCGCTCGTGCGGCGGGTGGGGAACCGACGCTTGGAGCCCGTCTCGGTGCGAGGAGAGCGCCAGGACATCGGAGTCGCTGGCTCCGAACACGACGTCGTACCCCTGCTCTCGAATAGCGGTCCTCACTGCTTCGATGAAGCCTTCGACACTCTCCCAGGAGGACGGTACAGGGTGCCATTGTCGGCTCGATCGTGAGACGGAAACGAAGTCACGCCGCGGAGAGCCCACCCCCACGGTCCACCCGGCGGCCGCCAGCGCCCTGGCGCCGGCGAGCGCACTGCGCGGCCGGACCCCTCGATCGTCGCCGGGGTGGACAATGAGCGCTCGCATGCGTCCTGAGTATTCTGGCGCGGTGAGCAGCGATCCGAGCAAGTGGGGGGTCAGCTCCCTCCAGCTCCAGCGTCCAGAGCACATCTTCTTCGAGGGTGAAGTGCGCCCGTGGGAGGAAGGCGTGCTGCACGTATCGACGGAGGCGGTGGTGCGTGGGCTCAACGTGTTCGAGGGCCTGAAGGGCCACTGGCTCGAGAGCGGAGACTTCGGGTGGCGCACGCTCAGGCGCCACTACGAGCGCTTGACGCGCTCGGCGCGCCTTCTCCACATTCCGGTGGCGTTCGACTTCGGCTGGTTCCTCGAGGCGTGCTTTGCCATCACGCGCGCCGAGTTGCGCGAGGACAAGGACCTCTACGTCCGCGCAACCCTGTTCGTCGTCGAGGGTCACTACGGAGAGGGCACGGTGGCCGACCTCGTGCTCACTGCTTACCAACAGGAGAAGGAGCCGCCCGCGCCCGTGGACGTGGGTACGAGCACCTGGCGGCGCAGTCCGGATATCTCGATGCCCGCCCGGATCAAGACGGCGTCGAACTATATGATCGCGCGCATGGCACGCCTCGAGGGCAAGAGCCGGGGATATGAGGACATGGTGCTGCTCAACCACTCGGGGCGCGTCGCGGAGGGCATCGGGGCGTGCCTGCTGATGGTGCGCGATGGCCGGGTGATCTCTCCGCCGGCGTCTGAGGGAGCGCTCGAGAGCATCACCCTGGACATCGTGACCGACCTTGCCGATGACCAGGGGATCGAGGTCGAGCGGCGCCCCGTGGATCGCTCGGAGCTCTACATCGCCGACGAGCTCGGGTTCACGGGCACGCTGTCGGAGATCACGCTGGTGCGCTCGATCGACGAAATGCTTTTGCCAGAGCAGTCGCCGATCCTCTCCGCGCTCGGGCAGCGCTACCGCGATTCTGTGCTCGGGGTCGATCCCCACCCCTCCGTCGAGCTCTCCGTCCCCACGCTGTAAGCGCGTCCCACCATGTCGATCGTGGGAGTCATCCCCGCCGCCGGATACGCGGAGCGCCTCCAGCCGCTTGACTGCTCCAAGGAGGTGCTCGAGGTGGCCGGCAACCCACTGATCGCCTACCTGGCCGGGCGCATGCGGACCGGGGGGGCCACCGAGCTCCGGGTGGTCACACGCCCGGAGAAGCGCGACGTGATCGGCATTGCGGAAGGGCTGGAAGCCTCCGTGATCCGCGCCCACCCCGCCAACATCAACGAGTCGTTCGCCGCCGGGATGGCGGGACTGGCCGCGGATGACATCGTGCTGCTCGGCTTCCCGGACTCGCTGTGGGAGCCGCCGGACGGCTACCGGGCGCTCGTGGACGCGGTGCAGGGAGGGCAGGAGATCGCGCTCGGGTTGTTCGACGTTCCCGGGGTGGCTGGCTCGGACTATCTCGTGCTCGACGAGGCGGGGCGGATCGTCGGCATCGACATTAAGCCGGCGCGTCCGCGCTCGACGTTGATCTGGGGGTGCGCCGCGGCTCGCGTTGGCGCTCTCGAGGGCTTGGAGCTCGTGGAATGGCCGAGCGAGTTCATGGTCGCCCGGCGGGCCCAGGGCGCCGAGATTTTCGGCGTACTGCTCTCGGACTCATACGTGGACATCGGCACGAAGGAGTCGCTACGCCAAGCCATGGCGTCATCCTCCTAGGCAGCGGCGGGTGGATCCCCACCAGCAGGCGGGAGACCTGCTGTGCCTATCTGCGCGACGGCGACAACGTGCTGCTCCTCGACGCGGGGACCGGGGTGCAGCGGCTTGTGGAGGACCCGGGACTGCTGGACGGCGTGGGCCGGCTGGACATCGTGCTCACGCACTTCCACCTCGACCACGTGGCGGGCCTCAGCTACCTCCCTGCCCTTCCACTCCAGGCCCGGATCTGGGGGCCCGGGGAAGCGCTCTATGGCGCACCCACCGAGGTCATCCTCGACCGGCTTCTGACCCGGCCGCTGTTCGCTGCCTCGGTGGCGGAGCTCGCCGCGGACGTGCGAGAGATTTCGGCCGCGCCGTTCGAGGTGGGGCCATTCGAGATCGCGACGCGGGTCCAGCGGCTGCACACGGATCCCACGCTCGGCCTGCGAATCGGCGACGAGCTCGCCTACTGCACCGACACGGCGGCGGATCGGGGCACGGTGGAGTTCGCCGACGGCTGCCGGATGCTCTTCCACGAGGCCTGGCACGCCGAGGCTGACACCGACGACCAGACCCATACCGCGGCAGGCGAAGCGGGGCGCATCGCTCGGTCCGCGGGCGTCGAGCACCTCACTCTCATCCACGTGAGCCCGCTCGGAATTTCCGACGAGGAGCTCGTCGTGCCCGCCCGAGTGGAACTCCCGGCGGCTCAGGTGGGGGAGGACTTGGTGGCGATCACCCTGGTCTGACCGCTTCCGCGACCAGGGAGAAATGAGGCACCACACCACGCCACGCCTCGGTATGGCTGTCGCTCGTCCTCTCGGTTAGGTCGACGACTGAGGAGAACCCGGCCGTCGTGAGAACCCAGGAGAGCATCTCCCAGTCGAACATGAGCTGATGATCGGATGGCACCTCGAGCTCGTCCGGTGAGCGCACCCCGGGATGGCAGTACATCCCCAGCAACGCGCCCATCGTGCGCCACTTCTCATCGACCGGCGAATCGAAGAAGCTCTGTGTCAGCTCCGGCGCGTTGGGCACGTGAACCTGCACCCGCCCGCCGGGCGCCAGCACCCGATGCCACTCGCGCAGGGCCGGAAGTAGCTTGCGCGGATGCACGTGCTCGAGCGAATGCACCGCCAGGATCTCGCTGGCCCAGCCGTCGGGGAACGGGAGGTCCCAGGCGGGGGCGAAGGCCTCGAGATGACGGGCTGTCGGGTCAACGTCGACGTGGATGTACCCCTTCCGAGGGAATGGGCCGCTCCCGATCTCGACCTTGCGGCTTCCCCGCGCGGCGGGGTCGTCGAGTCCGGCCTTGCGCCGCACGAGCCCCGGCAGCAATCGCACGAGCCCGCCGTCTCGATTGTCATAGTAGCGGCGCCTTACCGGCGTCAGCAGCCTGTGCGCGATGGTCCTGAAATGCATCGGTAACGGGATTCCTACAGCAAGATTCGCCCGCCCAATACGTTGGCGCGGCAATGGGGACCTGTGCACCGGGGCTGTCGGGACAGCGTATTGGCTCTATATTCGAGTCCGACGGCGGCTCGCACCGCGGGGTGCGTTCTCCACTCGGAGTCGGGAATAGGAGCCAGGTCATGGACGGCGCCAGACCATTTGAGGCAAAACTGATTGCCGCGGAATACCTGCGAGAGTTCGAGGCCCTGCTCGCCCAGGTGGATCTTGATGCGGTCGAGCGGGTGGTGGAGCACCTGCGCATGGCCCGCGACGCCGAGGGTACGATCTACGTCGCGGGCAACGGCGGGAGCGCCGCCACCGCGTCGCACCTGGCCAACGACCTGGGCAAGGGTACCAAGGCCTCGGGACGGGCGTTCGTGCGGGTGATGTGCCTGTCGGACAACGTGTCGTGGCTCACGGCACTGGCCAACGACGAGGGGTACGAACGCGCATTTTCCGGCCAGCTCGAGAACTTCGCCGGACCGGGCGACGTGTTCGTGGCCATCTCGGCCAGTGGCAACTCCGAGAACCTGATCGACGCGACGGACCTGGCGCGGCGGCGCGGCGTCGTCGCGGTGGGGCTTCTCGGCTTCGACGGCGGAGTGCTGAAGGACCGCGTCGACGAGCACCTGTGGCTGCCGACCGAGCAGGGTCAGTACGGGCTGGTCGAGACCGGCCACAGCGTCCTGTGCGACATCCTCACCACCTGTCTGATGAAAGACGTCGCGGTTCCTGACGCGCTGCCCGGCATCGGCACGGCCACGGCATGAACGCGACATCGGGCCCACCCACCCAGGCGGTGATCCTGGCCGGAGGCCGCGGAACGCGCATGCGCCCGCTCACCGACGACCGGCCCAAGCCGATGGTGGAGTTCCACGGCCGTCCTTTCCTCGAATACCTGATCGAGATGCTCGGCGAGCAGGGGATCGAGCGGGTCGAGCTTCTGCTGGGCTACCTGCCGCAGGTCGTGCAAGACCATTTCGGGGACGGCAGCCGCCTCGGGGTGGACATCAGCTACTCGGTCTCGGGTGCCGATGACCTCACGGTGAGCCGCCTACGGCTGGTGCAGGAGCGACTGGATCCCTGCTTCCTGCTGCTGTACTGCGATAACTACTGGCCGATGGACATGGAGCGCATGTGGGAGCGCTTCCGCGCCCTCGATGTTCCGGCGATGGTCACGGTCTATGCTAACCGGGACGGGCACCGTGCGGGCAAGGACAGCGTCCTGGTGGACGGCGACGGCTACCTCCGAGTCTTCGACAAGAGCCGCCGGACGTCCGGCCTCCAGGGTGTGGAGATCAGCTACGCGATCCTCGACCGAGACGTCCTCGACCTGCTGCCCGAGGAGGACGCCATGTTCGAGATCGCGCTCTATCCGCAGCTCGCGGCCCGAGGTCGGCTCGCCGCCTACGTCACCGACCATCGCTACTACAGCGTCGGATCGCTCGAGCGGCTGGCGGCCACCGAGCGCTTCCTGGGCCGCCGGCCCGCGGTGATCCTCGATCGCGACGGCACCCTCAACTATCGCCCCCCGAAGGCGCAGTACGTCACCTCGCCGGAGCAGTTCGACTGGCTGCCCGGCTCGCTCGAGGCGCTGGCACTGCTCGGCGAGCACGGCTACACGGTCGCGGTCGTCTCCAACCAGGCCGGGATCGGCCGCGGGGCCATGACCGAGGGAGATCTGGTGGCGATCCACGCTCGGATGATCGCGGAGGCTCGAGACGCCGGCTGTGAGATCGACGCGATCTACCACTGCCCCCACGACTGGGACGAGGGCTGCGAATGCCGCAAGCCGGCGCCGGGGATGCTCTTCGAGGCTCAGCGCGAGCTCGATCTCGACCTCAGCCGCACGCCGTTCCTCGGCGACGACGAGCGCGACGGCCAGGCGGCCGAGGCCGCTGGATGTCCATTCGTCATGGTCGGCCAGGAGCACTCCCTGCTCGACGGGGTGCGCGGACTGGTCGCCGAGCGGGCGGTGGCGGCGTGAAGGTCCTGATCACCGGCCACCAGGGCTACATCGGCTCGGTGATGGCGCCGACCCTCATGGACGCGGGCCACGATGTCAGCGGGCTGGACACCGGCTACTTCGCCGAGTGCACGCTTGTGCCGGACCGGCTCGAAGTGCCGGCGGTCCGCAAGGACATCCGCGACGTCGAATGCTCCGACCTGGAGGGCTTCGACGCGGTGGTGCATCTCGCCGCGCTCTCCAACGACCCGATCGGCAACCTCAACGACCGTTGGACGCAGGAGATCAACTTCGACGCGTCGGTGCGACTGGCACAGCTGGCCCGGGATGCCGGGGTGGGGCGCTTCCTGTTCAGCTCGAGCTGCATCATGTACGGGATGTCCGAGGCGGCGGTGGTCGACGAGACCGCGCCGCTCGATCCCAAGACCGAGTACGCGCGCTCCAAGGTGCGCGGCGAAAAAGCCCTCTCCGCGCTGGCGGACGACTCCTTCTCGCCGGTGTTCCTGCGCAACGGCACCGTCTACGGCGTCTCGCCCCGCATGCGCTTTGACACCGTGTTCAACGACCTCCTGGGGCGTGCCGTGGCCAATCGCAGGGTGGTGGTCTACGGCGACGGCAAGCCGTGGCGCCCCGTCGTCCACGTCAAGGACCTCGTGCGCGCGTTCGGGGCCGCGCTGGTGGCGCCGCGGGAGAACGTCCACAACCAGGCCTTCAACACCGGCGCTGACCACCTCAACCATCAGGTGGGGGAGCTGGCCCGCATCGCGGTGGCCGCCGTGCCCGGCTGCGAGCTGGAGGTCCTCGACCGCCCGGGCGCCGATCAGCGCACCTACAAGGCCGACTTCTCCAAGTGGGCACGCACCTTCCCCGACTGCGAGTTCGAGTGGACGCCCGAGCGCGGCGCCGCCGAGTTGCGCGCCGCCTTCGAGGAGATCGGCCTCACCCCTGAGGCCTTCGAGGACGCGCGCTACACGCGCTTGAAGTGGCTCTCGCACCTGCTCGACTCAAATGCGGTCGATGGCGAGCTGCGCTGGAGCGGCGTGGGGGCGGCCACGTGATCGATGGGGTGAAGATCGTGCCGCTGCGCCAGATCGTGGACGAGCGGGGCAAGATCATGCACATGCTCAAGGCGACCGATGAGCACTTCATCGAGTTCGGCGAGATCTACTTCTCCTGCTCCTGGCCGGGCAGCGTGAAGGCGTGGCACATTCATCGCTCGATGACGATCAACAACGCGGTCATCTCGGGACGCGCCAAGCTGGTGATGTACGACCTGCGCGAGGACTCGCCCACCAAGGGAGAGCTGCAGGAGGTGTTCTTCGGCGAGGACAACTACGTCCTGGTGCAGATGCCCCCGGGAATCGCCAACGGCTACAAGGCCTACGGAGACAAGCTCGTGGTCCTGGCCAACTGCGCCACCGAGCCCCACGATCCGGATGAGATCGAGCGCCTCGACCCCTTCGGCGACGACATCCCCTACGACTGGGGGCTGCGCCATGGTTAGCCCGCGGACCGCCCCCGGCCTGATCGTGACTCGAACACCGCTGCGGGTGAGCTTCGCGGGCGGCGGCACGGACCTTGCGGCGTTCTACGAGCACGACTACGGCGCTGTGCTCAGCGCCGCGATCGCCAACTACATCTACGTCACGGTGAAGCCCCACAGCCCCCTGTTCAACGAATCGGTCCGGCTCAATTACTCAAAGAGCGAAGAAGTCAGCCACATCGACGAGATCGAGAACGACATCGCCCGCGAGTGCCTGAAGTTCATGGATATCGACCCGCCCATCTACATCTCCACGGTGGGCGATCACCCGGCCTCGACCGGCCTGGGGGGCTCGAGCGCGTTCGCCGTTGGCCTGCTCAACGCTCTGCACGCCTATCGGGGCGAGCGCGTGACCTCCAGCCAGCTCGCGGAGGAGGCCTCGCACATCGAGATCGACGTGCTCGGCGAGCCGATCGGCAAGCAGGACCAGTACGCGGCCGCCTTCGGCGGGGTGAACTTCTTCCGCTTCAATCCCGGCGGAGCGGTCACGGTCGAGGCGGTCCGACCGTCGGCGGGGTCGCTGTCGACCCTGTTCGAGCACCTGCTGATGTTCTGGACCGGGCACCAGCGAGACGCAGGCGTCGTCCTGGCCGAGCAGCAGCGCAACACCGAGAGCAAGCTGGACTCACTCACGCAGATGCGCGACTACGCCTGCGAGCTGCAGGAGCTGATGTCAAACGGCGGGCCGGTGGACCCAGAGCGGGTGGGGGAGATACTCCACCAGGGCTGGCAGCTCAAGCGGGGGCTGGCCAGCACCATCACCACCGACCAGATCGACGCGTGGTACGGACGCGCCATGGAGGCCGGAGCCTCCGGCGGAAAGCTCTGCGGAGCCGGCGGCGGCGGGTGCACCCTGTTCGTAGTGCCGCCGGAACGCCAGGACGCGGTACGGGCCGCCCTCAGCGAGCTCATCGAGGTGCCGGTCGCCTATGAGGTCCACGGATCCCGCGTCCTGCTGCCGCCGGGAGACTGATGGAGGCCTCTGCCGCAGCACCGACAGCAGCGCAACGTTCTGAGGCCGAGCCGTGCATGGTGTGCGGAGCCAGCTCGGTCGAGGCGTTTCTGGACCTCGGGGAGACCGCGCTCGCGAACAAGTTCCTGGCCCAGGAGGAGCTTTCCGGTGCCGAGCCCACCTACCCGCTGGTGGTCGGGTTCTGCCACGGCTGCGGGCACGTGCAGCTCACCGAGCACGTTCCCCCCAGTGCGATGTTCGAGGACTACCTCTACGTATCCTCGGCCTCTGACACGCTGAAAGAGCACCTCCACGACCTCAGCGACGTGGTGACAAACCGCCTGTCGCTTGCCGACAGAGACCTGGTCGTCGACGTCGGCGCCAACGACGGGACGCTGCTCAAGGGGTTTCGCCGTCACGGGGT
>JALYZC010000035.1 GCA_030945905.1 Actinomycetota bacterium | reverse complement strand
ACCCACACGGCCACGGCGGCGCGCTAAGTCCGGGGAGAAGGTCCGGGTCGAGCTGACCGCGCACCCGATCAGCTCGGCCGCAGGACCTGGGAGATCGATCCGTCCGCGTAGGTGGTGGCGCTGACCGTCTCGAAGCGCTGCGGCTCGGGCAGGCCCGCCAGCAGCGGCAGCCCGTCGCCCAGGGCGACCGGGTGGACGGTGAGGCGGAGCTCGTCGGGCAGGCGCTCGAACTCGAGCTCCCGGCTCATTTGGCGGATCCCCGGGTTCGTTCGACATGGCTCCCGAAACGATCGAGGCGGCCTTCCCAGGCCCGGCGGTGGGCCTCGATCCAGTCCGTCGCCTCGCCGAGGCTCGCCGGGCCAAGACGGCATTCGCGCACGCGACGAGCAGACCATTGCGAACCCCTCTGCGGCGGAACCACTACCCGGCGCGGGCGCCGCGGGCAACCGCCGGCCGCCTGCGCACTGCCGCGACCGTCAGGTACGCGAGCACCGTGGTCACCGCGATGGACGCACCCGCCGCCGTGTGGAGGTGAAAGGACGCATAGAGCCCGACGACGCAGCCGAGCACGGCGAGCCCGGCTGCGGTGGCCATCATCGGCGCCATCCGCCGGCAGACCAGCCGGGCGGCGGCCGCCGGTGCGATCAGCACCGCGACGACCAGGAGGTTTCCCAGGGCCTGCACGGCCACCAGCACCGCCACCGCGAGCAGGATCAACACGGCGGCGTCGGCGCGCAGGGGTCGGGCGCCCAGCGAGGCGGCGCTGCTGCGGTCGAAGCCGACCGTCAGCAGGCGGGTGTGCAGGAGCCGCAGCGCCAGCAGGACGCCGACCGCGAGCCCGCCTGCGAGCCACAGGTCCCCGGCCGTGATCGCGAGGATGTCCCCGAAGAGCAGGCTCTGGACTCCGGCGGGCGAGGCCGGGGCAAGGGCCAGCAGGACACCGAGGGCAAAGAGCGCGGTGACCACGACCGCGACGCCGGTGTCGCGCCCGATCCCGGGAATCCGGGCGGCGAGCGCGACCGCCAGGGCAGCCACGAGCAGGCCCACCGCGCCGCCGAGCACGAGCGGCAGTCCGGTCAGCGCCGCGACGACCAGGCCCGGGAACATGGCGTGGGGCAGGGACTCTGCGCTGTAGGACGCCTCGTAGAACACGATCCAGCACCCGAGGGCCGCCCCGCTCACGCTGAGCAGCACGACCTCGATCAACGCGCGCTGCATGATGGCCTGGCCCCAGGGGTCGGCGAGTGCGTGCCACAGCCCGCTCACCGTCTGGGCTCAGTGCTCATGGTGGTGGGGAGGCACGATGGCGAGGTCCTCGCCGCCCTCCGCACGCGGCAGCGGGACGATCGCGCCTCCGTAGGTCGCCTCGAGGACCGGCCTGGTGAGCGTCTCGGCCGGTGGCCCGAACGCGATCTGGCATCGGTTGAGGCAGAGCACCAGGTCCCAGGCGCGGGCCTGCTCCACATCGTGCGTGGCGATCAGGAGGGCGCGACCGGCGGCCGAGAGCTCGTCGAGCAGCATCGTCAGCCGCTCGGAGCTCGCCGCGTCCATGCCCGTGAAGGGCTCGTCGAGCAGCAGGACCCCCGCGTCCTGTACCAGGGTGCGCGCGACGAGGACGCGCTGGCGCTGGCCGCCGGAGAGCGCACCGAAGGACTGGTCGGCCAGCTCACGCAGGCCCACCATCTCGAGCGCCTCGAGCCCCCGCCCGCGCTCGTCGCGGCCCGGGCGTCGCCACCAGGCCAGGCCGGCGATGGTCCCCATCAGCACCACGTCGAGCGCCGACACGGGGAAGTCCAGTCGCGAGCGCTCGGTCTGGGGCACGGTCGCGCAGCGAGCGGCCACCTCGACGGTTCCCGCGCCGACGGGAACCTCATCGAGCAGGACGCGGAACAGCGTCGTCTTGCCGCCGCCGTTGGGCCCGAGAACCGCCACCCTCTCACCCCCCCGAACCCGAAAGCTGACGGCGTCGAGGGCCGGGCGCCCGTCATAGCCGGCGACCAGGCCCTTGACCTCCACCACGACGGCGCCCGGCGAGCTCACAGCGCGATCCCGCAGTCGGCCGTGCCACCGCTGAGGCCGTGCAGGATCGCGTCCATGTTGTGGACCTCCATCTCAAGGTAGGTGTCGCCGTCCGAGCCCTTGGGTCCCAACGTGTCGCCGTAGAGGGCCTGATCGCCAATCGCCCCGGTCTCACGGGCCACCCCCTTGGCGAGCTTCGGGTTGACCGAGCTCTCGAGGAACACCGCCTTGACATGCTCGCGCCGCACCTGGTCGGCCAGCGCGGCGACGGCACCGGCGGACGGCTGCGCCTGCGTGGTCTGCGAGGGAATGATCGCCCCGACGATCTTCACCCCGTAACGCCTGGCGAAGTAGTTGAACGCGTCGTGACTGGTGACGAGCTTGCGCTCGGCGCTCGGGACCCTAGCCAGGCAGGCGCGGATCCCCGCGTCCAGGCGCTGGAGCTGTGCGACGTAGCGGGCCGCGTTGGCCTCGTACCGGCTGCGACCGGCCGGGTCGGCCCGCGCCAGAGCGTCGCGGATCGCCCACACGGCGGCCTGCGCATTGATCGGATCGTGCCACCAGTGGGGGTCGTACTTCGAGGCCTCGGGCCCGCTCGACTCGCCGGGCAGGCGCACCACTGCGGCGTCCGCGAGCCTGACCACCCTGGGCGAGCCGCCGGCCCGATCGACCACCTTGTCCATCCAGCGGTCGAGTCCGTCGCCGTTGACGAACACGATCCGCGCCTCCGCGGTCGCCGCCACGTCATCCGGCCGGGGCTCGTACTCGTGAGGGTCGCTGTTGGGCTTGAGGATCTGGTGCACGCGGACCTCGCGCCCGCCCACCATGCGCACGAGGTCGCCGATCTGGGTGGTCGTGGCCACCACCTCCATCCGACCGCCGCCGGAGCCGCCCGAGCCGCACCCGGACACGGCAAGAGCGCACAGCAGCGCGCCGACCGTCACCGCGGCAACGGATCGACCCATCGCCAGGCTGCGCACGACGGCGGCGAACGCGAACACCGCGCCCGCGAGCACGGCGATCGCCGCCCCCGGTGGGACGTTGAGCTCCACCGACAGCCACAGGCCGACCGTCCCCTCGCCGGCGACCAGCCCGACGGTGGCCAACTGCCAGGAACGCAGGCGCCCCGCCCATAGGCGGGTGGTCGCCGCCGGGACCACGAGCACCGCCGAAGCCAGCAGCGCTCCGATGGCCGACAGAGTGGCCACCGCGGCAAGCGCGACGAGGGACAGAAGAGCCAGGTCCGTGAGGGCCGGGCGGACACCGAGCGTCGCTGCGGACTCGCGGTCAAACCCGGTGGTCAACCAGCGCGGCCCCAGCGTCAGCGTCGCCGCGATCGCAAGCAGGCTGACGCCGCTCGCGAGCAGGATGTCGCCGCTGCCGACCGCGAGCAGGCTGCCGAACAGCAGGCCCTCGACCTCCGAGCCGGAGTGAAAGACATCCGAGGCAAGGATGACGCCGGTGCTCAGGGCGGCCACCAACGCAAGTGCGGTTGCGCTGTCATAGCCGCCCTGCTCCCGAGCGGCGAGCCGGCCGAGGCCGACGGCGAACAACGCCGCGGCGGCGGTCGCCCCCAGCGGCGCCGCGAAGCTCAGCCCGGCGGCGAGGACGAGCCCGGGAAACGTCCCGGCCGCAACGGCGTGCGTGTAGAACGCCAGTCCGCGCAGCACGATCCACGTGCCCAGGAGGCCGGCGCCGACCGCGAGGACGAGGATCTCCACCAGTCCGCGCTGGACGAAGCCGAGTGTGAACGGTTCGAGTACGAGAGGCCCTTGTCGACGCCGGTACGGGGAAGGGCGACCCTAACATATTTGCGACTGGTTCTCATTATCAACTGGAGAGGGTGAGCGCTGCCCAGTCTCCGCCGGTTCGCCGGTCCCGCTCGACCATCCCCCGCTCGGTGAACGCCGCCGCGATCGGATCGGCCTCGGCGAGCAGGAGTCCACCGACGATGAGCGTCTCGGGCAGCTCGAGCAGCGAGTCGGCGAGGCCCAGCAGCAGCGGCGCCAGCAGGTTGGCGACCACGGTCGCCGCCCGAGGCGGCGGCGCCGTGCGCAGGTCCAGGCGTGCGACCTGCACATCGACGCCGTTGGCGGCGGCGTTGGCCTGCGCCGCCGCCACCGCGGGCGCCTCGTGATCGACTGCGTGAACCGGCGCCCAGCCGAGCTCGGCGCCCGCGATCGCCAGCACGCCCGAGCCGCAGCCCAGGTCGGCCAGCGCTCCGCGGGGCTCGACCCCCAGCATGAGCTCGAGGCACAGGCGCGTCGTGTGGTGCCCACCCGTGCCGAACGCCTGGCCCGGGTCGATCACGATGTCGATCAGGTGCGCGGCGTCGGCCGGCTCCTCCCACGGCGGACGTACGCGCAGGCGCTCGCCCACCACGATGGGGCGGTGAAACTGCTTCCAGCCGTCGTACCAGTCGTCGGGGATCTCGCGGCTACGCACATCGACGAACGCCGCGCCGGCGGCCGCCCGCAGGTCGGGGAGGGCCGGCAGCTCGCCCGGGGCGCCGTACACCGCGAACTCCACGAGCTCGCCCTCGTCGGTCTCCTCGACGCCCCCGGGCGCCAGCTCCAGCAGCTCGGCCAGGACGATTTCGGCGTCGGCGCGGCGAACCCGCAGCGCCAGTCGAATCACGTCCGCAGCGCCCGCTTGAGCTTCGCGAAGACCCCTTCCTCCGAGCGCAGATTCTCGTCGGTCAGCGAGTCACGCAGGCGCTCGAGGAGCTCGCGCTGCTCCCCCGTGAGGCGCCGCGGGATGACCACGTTGACCATCACGCGTAGGTTCCCGGTTCGCCCGCCGCGCAGCGGAGGCAGGCCGCGACCGGCCAGCGTGACTGTGTCCCCGGGCTGGGTGCCGGGGTCGAGGTCCACCTCGGCCGAGCCGTCGAGCGTGGGGACCTCGATGCTGACCCCGAGCGCCGCGGCCGGCGCGGGGACGTCGATCGCGGTGACGAGGTCGGCTCCGTCGCGCACGAAGCGTTCGTCCTCGCGAACCTGCACGAGCACGTAGAGATCGCCCGGGGGCCCGCCGGCCTCCCCCGCGTGCCCCCGGCCGGACAGGCGTATGCGCTGGCCGTCCTCGATCCCCGCCGGCACGTCGACCTCGAGGGTCCGCCGCTGCGCCGTGCGTCCCCGGCCGCGGCACTCGCGGCACGGATCGCGGGCCACCCGGCCGTCGCCGTTGCAGGCCTCGCAGACGACGGCTCGCACCATCTGGCCAAACGGCGTGCGCGACATCGAGCGCAGCTGGCCGGTGCCCTCGCAGCGCGCGCAGGTCTCGATCGGCGTACCCGGCTCGGCGGCATTGCCATGGCAGCGTTCGCAGAGCTCGACGGCGTCGAACGCGACGTTCACCGTGGCGCCGGTGGCCACCTGGGCGAGATCGATCTCGGCCGCTACGGCCGCGTCCTCCCCCTGCAACGCACCGCCGCGGCGCCCGAACACGTCGCCGCCGAAGAACGCGCCGAAGATGTCGGCAAAGGATCCGGCGGCCTCGGAGTTGGGCGCATAGCCCCCCGAGCGCAGTCCCTCGTGGCCGTAGCGATCGTAGATCTGCCGGCGCTCGGGGTCCGACAGCGCCTCGTAGGCCTCCGCGGCCTCCTTGAACTTCTCCTCCGCCTGGGGGTCGTGATCGTTGACATCGGGGTGCAGCTCGCGGGCCAGGCGCCGAAACGCCTTCTTGATGTCCCCCTCACTGGCCTCGCGGGGCACGCCGAGCAGCTCGTAGTAGTCCTGTGGCATGGTCGGACTGCGCCCCTATGACTCGTCGTAGACGTCTTGCACGAACCG
>JALYZC010000015.1 GCA_030945905.1 Actinomycetota bacterium | reverse complement strand
GCGCTCGTCGGTCGCCCGCAGCGAGACCTTGCGGCGGCCGGCTCGGGCCTCGCCGAGCAGATCGCGCACGAGCACGGCGACCGCCGTTCCATGGACCGAGCGAAGATGGTCGACCACCCCCTCCGAGTAGTTCTCGGCAGCGCTGGTCTCGTGGTAGTCCGCGGCGGTGAGATGGGTCAAGGCCAGCACGCCATCGTCGTAGCGCTCGATATTGGCCAACCCCCGCGCCAGCAGCTCGAGCTTGCCATAGGGGATGCCCTCGTAGAGGCGCCGGTAGATCTCGTGGACGTCCACGCCGGCCTCGATCAGCTCGGCCGCCATCACGTGCGCCCTCGTGCCGGTGTTCTCGTACATGAACTTGCCGGTGTCGGTGACCAGGCCGACGTAGAGCGCCTCGGCGATCGTCACCGTCGGCTCGATCCCCAGCCCCGCCATGAGGTCCCACACGATCTCCGCGGTGCACGAAGCCTCCGGGACCACGTGGTCGACGGTGCCAAAGCGCGTGTTGTCGTGGTGGTGATCGATGTTGAGAATGTGGCCGTTCTCGCCGTTGAGCACGTCGGCCGGGTTGCGGTCGATGTTCCCGCAGTCGAGGAAGATGATCGTCCGGTCCTCGGCGTCGTCGGGAAGCGCGGTGACCAAGCCGTCGAGTCCGAAGAAGCGGTACTCGTAGGGCAGCGGCAGCTCGTCCGCGGCCATGAACATGACCGCGTCCTTTCCCATTCGCTGCAGGACCTCCCGCATCGCCATCAGCGACCCCAACGCATCGCCGTCGGGGTTCTCGTGGGTGACGAGGATGAACTTCTCCCCTGCCCCCAGCATGTCGAGCACGAGGCTCCGGCTGTCCCGGGAACCGATGATGCCGTCGGCCAGCGTGGCCCGGCTCACCGTCCGAGCTCCCGGTCGATCAGCTCCGAGATGCGCACGCCCCGCTCACTGGTCTCGTCGTATTGGAAGGCCAGGGTTGGTGTGTGCTTGAGGCGCAGGTCGGTGCCCACGCGCCGCTGCAGGTACCCCTGGGCGGAACGCAGCCCTTCGAGGGAGGCGACGCGATGCTCGGCTTCGCCCATGACGCTCACGAACACGTGGGCATGGCGGAGGTCTGGGCTTGTCTGGACAGCGGTCACGGTGACGAATCCAACGCGCGGGTCCTTGAGGTCCTGGGTGATGGCGTCGCTGAGAACCTGGCGCACAGCCTCATTCACGCGACGAAGACGCTCTGAGGGCATCCTAGCCCTCCGCTCCTTCGCGAGCCACCACCATCAGCTCTGGAGGTCCGAGAGTGAGGCGACGGTGCGCTCGACCCGCACGCCGGAGGGGAAGCGAGCGTCCAGCCAGCGCTCGAGCGCGTCCGCCGCCTCGCCCAGCCGCCCGGCGCTACCGGCGGTCAGCGCCGCCACGAGGGTGGCGCGCTGCCAGCGGTCTTGATGATCCACCTCCGAGACCGCGGCGCCCATGCGGCCATGCAGGAACGCCTTCACCGGCGCGAGCTCCTTGCGCTTGGCCTTGAGATTGGTGACCTCGGGGAAGTGCAGGTGGACGACGAGGACCGCGACGAACGCGCGCGGCGGCTGCGCACTAGAGCTCGCGTTCGACCTGCCGCGTCGCGTAGACCTCAAGCTGGTCGCCTTCCTTGACATCCTGGAAGTCCCTCAGCACGATGCCGCACTCGAACCCCTGCGCGACCTCTCGCACGTCGTCGTTGAATCGCCGCAGGCTGCCGATCTCGCCGTCGTAGACGATCGTCCCGTCGCGAACCAACCGCACCTTGGCGCCGCGTGTGATGGTGCCGCGAGTTACGTAGGACCCGGCGATCGTGCCCACGCGCGAGGCCCGGAACAGCTGGCGGATCTCCACTTCGCCCAGCGTGTCCTCGACCTCCTCGGGATCCAACATGCCCTCCATGGCCGCGCGCAGCTCTTCGATCGCCCGGTAGATGACCGTGTAGCTGCGGATCTCGACTCCCTCATGCTCGGCCACGCTGCGCGCCTCGCCTACCGGGCGGACGTTGAAGCCGAGCACGATGCCCTGCGAGGCGGAGGCCAGCATCACGTCTGACTCGTTGATGCCGCCCACGCCGCGGTGGATGACGTTGACCGACACCTCGTCCTGTGGGAGACGGGCGATCTCGTCCTCGACTGCCTCCAGCGAGCCGGACACATCGGCCTTGAGCACCAGGTTCAGGTCCTTGACGCGCCCCTCTCGCGCCAGCGTGAACACATCCTCCAGTGAGATCTTGGCGCCAGACCGCCGCGCCAGGGCCTCGGT
The DNA here is from genome assembly GCA_030945905.1 of Actinomycetota bacterium. Taxonomy (GTDB): domain Bacteria; phylum Actinomycetota; class Thermoleophilia; order Solirubrobacterales; family Solirubrobacteraceae; genus JALYZC01. Next base: position 2,883 of record JALYZC010000015.1, on the reverse strand, counting down.
CTTGAGGCGGTTGGCGCGGTCGCCGGCGAGCGCCCGGGCGCGGCGCTCGTTCTCCACGACGCGGACATACTCGCCGGCCTCGGGCACGCCGTCGAAGCCCAGGATCTCGATCGGCTCCCCCGGCAGCGCGCGCTTGGCCTTCGTGCCCAGGAAGTTCTGCATGGCCCGCACCCGACCCCAGTGGGCGCCGGCCACCAGTGCGTCGCCGACGGTGAGGGTGCCCCGCTGGACCAGGATCGTCACGACCGGGCCCCGCCCCGGATCGAGCTTTGACTCGATGACCACGCCGGAGGCGTCGGCGTCCGGGTTGGCCTTGAGCTCCTCGAGGTCGGCCACCACCTGGACGGTCTCCAGCAGGTCGTCCAGCCCCTGCCGGGTCTTCGCCGACACGTCCACGAACTCGGTCTCCCCGCCCCACTCCGCAGGCTGCAGGTCGCGCTGGGTGAGCTCGGTGCGCACCCGGGTGGGGTCTGCGCCCTCCTTGTCGATCTTGTTCACGGCCACGACGATGGGCACGTCCGCCGCTTTGGCGTGGTCGATCGCCTCGTCGGTCTGGGGCTTGGCGCCATCGTCGGCCGCGACGACGATGATCGCCAGGTCGGTGACCTGCGCCCCGCGGGCTCGCATGGCCGTGAACGCCTCGTGGCCGGGCGTGTCGAGGAAGGTGACCACCTTGCCCTTGTGGTGCACCTGGTAGGCCCCGATGTGCTGGGTGATCCCGCCGGCCTCACCCGCGACGACCTCCGACTCGCGAATCGCGTCGAGCAGCGACGTCTTGCCGTGGTCGACGTGGCCCATGATCGCCACCACAGGCGGGCGATCGATGAGGTCGGCCGCGGCATCCTCGAAGACCGGTTCGAGCTCGACGTCGTCGGCGGCGTGCATGACCTCGATCTTCTTGCCGAACCCCTCGGCGAGCACGCCGATGGCCTCGTCGGAAAGCGTCTGGGTGAGCGTGGCCATCTCGCCGAGGCCCATGAGCTTCTTGATCACCTCGGGGACGGCGACGCCCATGGACTCGGCGGTCTCCTTGACCGTCGAGCCCGAGTTGATGCGAATGGCGTCGGGCGCCGCGGGGGCGGGGGCGGGCTGGGAGGCAGCAGCCTCGTCGTAGGTCCCTCGGCGCCGGCGGCCTCGCCGCTGACGGCGCGGCGGTTGCGGAGGCGGTCCCCCCGGCTGGCGCCGAGACGCCTGGGAATCGATCACCACGCGGCGGCGTCCACCGGCGCCGGCGCCCGGCACGCGCTCGCCGGCCAGCGAATCTCGGGTCGGACGTTGCTTGGGCGCTGCGGAGGCGGGGATGGAATCGGTGCTCGAGTCGCTCGGCGCGGATGGGACATCGCCGTCGCCGGGGGAGCCGCCCGGGGTCGCTTCCGGCGCGGAGGCCGGCGGGGCGGTCGCGATGCTCCCGTTGCCAAGGACCGCCAGTGCATCGGCCTCCTCCACCGAGGAGGCCGCCGCCTTGGCGTCGATACCGGCCGCTTCGAGCTTGGCGAGCAGCTCCTTGCTGGTCAGTCCCTGCTCCTTGGCGATCTCGTGTACGCGCTTCTTGGCCATCAGGCTGCGCCTTCGCCCGCCTCGGCCGACTCGGCGACCTCGGCAGCCGGAGCTTCCACCGGAGCGCTCGCGCCGTCGACCGCGGGAGTGGCCTCGGCCACGGGCGCGACGTGATCGCCCTCCTGCTGGGCCAGGGCCTGGTGGGTGTCCAGCCCGCAGTAGCGCGAACCGGGCAGCGAAGCATTCGGGCAGCGCCGGCCGTTGGCGAGGATGGCCGCACAGCGACCGCCGACTTCCTCCTCCTCGTAGCCGTGCTCGGCCTCTTCGGCGGAGAACTCGGTCTCGGACTTGATGTCCACCCGCCAGCCGGTGAGGCGGGCGGCGAGCCGAGCATTCTGCCCCTCCCGTCCGATGGCCAGGGAGAGCTGGTCGTCGGGCACGATCACCGTGGCCTGGCGCCCCTCGTCGTCCACGAGCACCTCGCGCACCCGGGCAGGTGACAGCGCCTTGGCGACGAAGCGGGCGGGCTCGTCGTTGTAGGGGATGATGTCGATCTTCTCGCCGCGCAGCTCGGAGACCACCATGCGCACGCGTGAGCCCCGCGGCCCGACGCAGGCCCCCACCGGATCCACGCCGTCGGCGTGCGAGATCACGGCGATCTTCGAGCGGTATCCAGGCTCGCGGGCGACGTTCGAGATCTCCACCAGCCCGTCGGCGATCTCCGGCACCTCGAGCTCGAAGAGCTTCTTGATCAGCTCGGGGTCGCGGCGCGAGACGATGATGCTCGGGCCCTTGGTCGAAGCCGAGACCTCTTTGATCACGGCCTTGATCCGACCGGAGTGCTCGTAGCGCTCGGCGTCGATTTGCTCGGACTTGGGCAGCAGCGCCTCCACGCGCTCGCGCAGCTGCACGAGGGTGTAGCGGGAATCCGACTGCTGGACGATGCCGGTGACGAGCTCACCCACCCGGTCGCGGTACTCCTCGAACATCATGTCGCGCTCGGCCTCGCGGATCCGCTGCAGGATCACCTGCTTGGCGGTCTGGGCGGCGATCCGGCCGAAGTCGTCGGGCGTGACGTCGCGCTCCTCGATCTGGTCGCGGTACTCCGCGAACTTCTCGGGGTCGATCTCGGGATCCTCAGGCTCGCGCGCCTCGCCGGTCTCGGGGTCGATCACCGTGCCCTCGTCGATCGTCTCGACGATCAGCTGGGCCTCGAGGCGCTCGGGGATCAGCAGCTCGTACACCGTGAAGTCGCCCGCTTCGCGGTCCATCTCGACGCGGGCGTACTTGGCCGACCCCGGCGTCTTCTTGTACGCCGAGAGCAGCGCGTCCTCCAGCGCGAAGAAGAGCTTGTCGGGGGCGATGCCCTTCTCGCGCCCGAGGGCG
>JALYZC010000250.1 GCA_030945905.1 Actinomycetota bacterium | reverse complement strand
CCGATGGTGGCGGTAGGCGAGGCCGGCCTCGGCGAGCGCCCGCTGCAGCCGGGTCGCGTTCGCCCACGCGTACTGGCTGCCCCGCACTCCGCGTCGCTGGCGGACGTCGAGCACCAGGCCCACGTCGGTCTCCGCGAGGGCGCGCAGGAAGGCCTCGACGGTGAAGCCGTAGACGACCGATGGTCGCGACGAAACGCACGCTCTGCTCAGCAGGCCGGGTAGCGGCGCCTGGCGGCCCAGGCCCCGCCGGTGGGCGACCACCCGTCGGGTACGGCGGTAGCGGCGGATTGAGCCGGAAACCGCTGTATCTTGCGCGGTCGCGGGTTGTAGAGACCGGACTTTCGATGGTGGATCCAAGCATGCATCCAGCGCCGTTCGCGCGGGGCCGCGCAGCGGTGCTCGCGGTGCTGCTCGCCGTCGCGGTGACCACGTTCTCGGACCTGTCCACGGCGACCGCGGCACCCCGCCGCTCGCTCACCGTCTCCCGCTACTTCGCATCGCGGGGCGTGGCGCCGGGCAACCTGACAGATCCGGCTGGGGTGGCCACTGACGCGGGGGGCAACGTGTACGTCGCCGACGCGGGCAACGGCCGGGTCGATCAGTTCTCGCCGGGCGGGAGCTTTCGAGCCTCGTGGGGATCGCCGGGCGGCGGCCCGGGTCAGCTCACCCAGCCGACCGGGGTGGCCGTAGACGCACAGGGGGACGTCTACGTGGCCGACAGCGGCAACCACCGCATCGTCGAGTTTGCGCCCAACGGAACGCTCGTGCGGGATTGGGGCTCGCTGGGCTCGGCGCCCGGACAGTTCAACTATCCGACCGCCCTGGCGATCGAGCCCGGCGGCGACCTCTACGTCGTCGATACGGGCAACGACCGCGTGCAGCGATTTCGGCCCACCGGCGGGGAGCCCACGCTGATCATCGGCCGGACCGGCAAGCGCCGGGGAGAGCTGGAGAGCCCCGGTGGCGTGGCGGTGCAGTCCAACGGCAAGGTGGTGGTCGCCGACACCGGAAACGATCGCGTCCAGGTGTTCTCTCCCAGCGCCCGCTTCGTGCGCGGGTGGGGCAAGCGCGGGTCGCGCCCCGGGCGCTTTCACAGGCCCGAGGGGGTCGCCGTCGACCTGCGGGGCAACGTGTTCGTCGCCGACGGCGGCAACGATCGCGTGCAGGTGTTCACGGGCACGGGGGGCTACCTGCACGAATCGCGGGCCAAGCGCGACGGCTCGGCGCTGGCCGGGCCCGCGGGCGTGGCCACCGACTGCAGCGGACACCTCCAGGTCGTCGACGGCGACCACGACCGGATTGCGACGCTGCGGGCGCGCCACCTGGTGCCGCCGACCCGCGACAAGCTCAGGTTCTTCCACAGCTACGTCGCGTCCAACGCGGCGATCGCCTCCGTACGCACCGACAAGCGCCTCGTCGCCCTCACGTTCGACGACGGACCCTCGGAGGCCTTCACTCCCCAGGTGCTGGATATCCTCGCGGCTCACGGCGTTCGGGCGACATTCTTCCTGGTGGGAAGGTTCGTCGCGCAGTCGCCCGAACTCGTGCGTCGCGAGATCGCCGCCGGCCACGAACTGGCCAACCACACCTTCGACCACCCCCGCCTCACGCAGCTGCCCCAGGACCAGGAGATCGCCGAACTGCAGGCCGGGAGGCAGGCCATCGAAGCGCTCGGTGTCCGACCGCGGTGGTTTCGCCCACCCTTCGGACTGTTCAGCGGCGAGATCAGCAGCATCGCCGACGGAATGGGGGAGGCCACGATCGGGTGGCACGGGACCCTCGACCAGTTCATCCTGCGCGACCCGGCGGGCGGCGTCGCACAGCTGCTGCGCGAAGTCCGGCCCGGGGCGATCATCCTCGCCCACGACGGGCAGCGCTACCTCGAGCACGCCGTCGAGGTGCTGCCGGGCCTGCTCGACGGCCTCAATCGGCTGTGCCTGGCACCCACCACCGTCAGCGGGCTCTTGCAGGCGACCGGCTTCGACGGCGTGAGGACCGGCGGCCAGGCGCCGGGGGTCGCCCCGGCGCCCGTCGACGAGTGAGGCCGGCCCGCTCAGCTCACCTCGCGCAGCTTGCCGGTCTCCACCTCGTAGACGAAGCCCCGCACCGCGTCCGTGCGAGGGATGAACGGGCTCGCCTTGACCCGGGCGATCGACTGGCGCACGTCCTCGTCGAGGTCCGCGAAGGCCTCGGCGGCCCAGTGCGGCTTGATCCCCGTGTCCTCCTGGACCTGGGCGCGGAAGTCGTCGTCGGTGAAGGTGAGCATTCCGCAGTCGGTGTGGTGGATGAGGATGATCTCCTCGGTGCCCAGCAGTCGCTGGGAGATGGCCAGCGAGCGGATCTCGTCGTCGGTCACCACGCCGCCCGCATTGCGGATCACGTGCGCGTCCCCCTCGGTGAGCCCAAGCATCACGTAAGGGCTCAGGCGGGCGTCCATGCAGGTCACGATGGCGACCTTGCGGGCTGGAGGCAGCGGTAGGTCGCCCTTGTCGAAGGTCTCGGCGTAGGCCTGGTTGTTGGCAAGCAGCTCGTCGGTCTGACTCATCGGCTCTCCCGTCGTGGATCGGTGGCCGTCAATCATACAAAAGGCGATCCGTTTTCCCGCCTATCGGTCCGGCCCGGGAGAGCTGGGGACCGCCGGTACGATGAGCCGCGTGGCCACGCCGGACTTCGTACGCGTCGCCGCCACGCGCCGGCTCGAGGCCGGCAGGCTCGGACGCGAGGCGCTGGCCGGAGCGGGGTTGGCGGGCATCGTGGTCGCCAGCTTCCTCTTCGTCGTCGCCAGCGCATCGGGACCCTTCCGCTTCGTGCGCGACGGAATCTTCGTGCACGACGGCTTGCCGACATGGATCACCGGGCCGCTCGCCGGCCTGAGCGGCCCGCTCACGGACGAGGGCCTGATCGTCCTCTCCGGTGCCCTCTTCGGCCTCTACCTGCTCGTGCTCGCATTCGCGGACGCCGTGCGGCCGAGCTGGGCGATTGCCGCGATCGTGATCGTCCATGTCCTGTTCCTGCTCGGGCCGCCCCAATGGCTCAGCGACGCCTTCAACTACCTCGGCTTCGCCCGCCTGGGCGTCCTGCACGGGATCAACCCCTACGCCCACACCCCCGCCGCGGTGCCGATGGACTCCTCCTTTCAGTACGTGACCTGGCCGCACCTGACCAGTCCCTACGGTCCCCTGTTCACGCTGGGCAGCTATGCACTGGTACCCCTGGGCCTGGCCGGCGGGCTCTGGGCGCTGAAGCTGGGGACCGTCGCGGCGAGCCTCGGCTGCCTGGTTCTGGTGTGGCGGATCGCGCAACGCCTGGAGCGCCCGCCGGTCGCGGCAGTGATGTTCGTCGGCCTCAACCCGCTCGTCCTCGCCTACGGCGTCGGCGGCGCCCACAACGACGTGTTCATGCTGCTGGCGCTCCTGGCCGGCGTGCTGTGGGCGCTGGAGGGGCGAGCCTCGCTGGGTGCTGGGGCCGTCGTCGCGGCCGCGGCGATCAAGGCCAGCGCTGGGCTCGCGCTGCCGTTCATGTGGATCGCCGGCGGCCATCGCAGCCGGGCGGCCAAGGGCGCGGCGGTGGCGGCAGCCGGTGTCCTGGGGGCGACGGCGATCGCGTTTGGCTCCAACGTGTTCGGGGCGCTGACCTCGTTCAGCGACCAGGGCGGCCATACCTCCCTGCGCAGCTTCCCCGGGCAGCTCTCCCAGGCCTTCGCCGGCTCGCATGATGTCAGCCCGGGAATCCACATCGCCGTGGAGGTCGCCTTCGTGCTGGTGCTCGCGGGCCTGCTCGTCGCGACATGGCGAGGGTTGAGCTGGATTGCCGCAACCGGGTGGGCCATGCTGGCGCTGCTGCTCGCGCTGGCCTGGGCCATGCCATGGTACGTCGCCTGGGTCCTACCCTTCGCAGCGTTCGGAGGCGATCGGCGTCTGCGTGGAGCTGCGCTCACGTGCACGGCCTTCTTCCTGGTCGTGCGGATGCCCTATCCGCCGTTTTAGCGTCTTCGGTGATCGATCTCCACAATCACATCCTGCCGGGCCTCGACGATGGGCCGCACACGCTGGAGGGTTCGCTCGCCCTGGCCCGTGCGGCAGTCGCTGCGGGTGTCACCACCGTCGTCGCCACGCCGCACATCGATCACGTGCACGAGGTCCAGCCCGCAGCGATTCCCGGCGCGGTCCTCGCGCTGACGGATGCGCTCGCAGCCGAGGGGATCGAGCTCGCACTCGAGGCGGGTGGAGAGGTCGCGCTGACCCGCCTCGACGAACTCGATGTTGACGATCGACAGGCCGTCCAGCTCGGCGAGGGCCCCTTCCTCCTGCTCGAGAGCCCCTACGCGACGACGGGGCTGGACTTCGATTCGCGGGTCTACCAGATGCGGATGCAGGGGCAGGAGCTCCTGCTCGCGCACCCCGAGCGCTCGCCCTTGTTCCAGCGCGAGCCGGCACGGTTGGCCCGGCTGGTCGACGCAGGCGTCCTGTGCTCGATCAGCGCCGGCTCGATCACCGGTGAATTCGGACGGCGGGTCCGGACCTTCGCCCTCAAGCTGCTGCGCGACGGCCTGGTGCACAACGTCTCCTCCGATGCGCACGACGACCGCCGTCGCCCGCCGGACATTCACGCGCGGCTGCAGGGAGCGGAGCGCGCGGCGCCGGGGCTCGCAGCTCAGGCCGAGTGGCTGACCGAACGGGTGCCTGCCGCGATCCTCGCCGGGGCCGCGCTGCCGTCCCGACCACCGGATGCCATCCGCCGGCGTCGCGGGCGCCTGTTCTGAAATGCCGGCTAGCTTCCGCGCGAGGCGAACGGCAAGGCGTCGGGGCGCGACTGCCACTGGGCATGCAGCCGCCGGAGGGCGAGCAGGCGCCGGCGGCGCGCCGGGGGTACGCCGGCGAGAGTGCTCCGGCGCAGTCGCAACGTCGCGGGCAGATGCGCGAGGTTCCACGTCCACGCGCGCAGCAGAGCCGGATCGTGCTGTTGGACCAGCCGCAGCGCGGTCTTGATCGCCATGCGGACCGCGAAGCTCGCGATGTGCGGCCAGGGCATGAGCTTGAGGTGCACGTACAGTCCGTTCTTGATCTGCTCGGCACTCCACCGCAGCCCGCCCCCCGAGCCTCCGCGCTCGTGCCAGACGATCGACGCGTGATCCTTGACCACACGGCGCCCGCCCAGCCAGGTCCGCCAGCACAGGTCGGTGTCCTCCCAGTAGAGAAAGATCTGCTCGTCGAAGCCCCCGAGCCATTCCCACATCGGCCTGGCGATCGCCATGGCGGCTCCCGCCAGGTTGGGGCAGTCCTCCAGGCGGGCGACCGGGGCTGCGGCTTCCTCCGGATGGACCGTCGTCGGGCAGAGGATGGCCACGTCGAACTCGGCGCGCAGGTGCTCGACGAGCGGGCTCAGCCACCCCGGTGTCACGACGACGTCGGGATTGAGGAACACCAGCACCTCGCCCTCGGCGGACTCGGCTCCGAGGTTGCAGGCTCGACCGAACCCCAGGTTGGCCCTCGCCCGTACCAGGCCCACCCCGGGGCGCTCGTCCGCCATCGCTGCGCTGGCGTCGCGCGACGCATTGTCGACCACGACGATCTCCAGGGCGGGGTAGTCGGTCTCGCTCAGCGCCGACAGGCACGCCGGCAGCACATCCGCCGAGTCATGGGCGACGACGATCGCCGACACGAGCGGGTGGTCCATGTCGCGGCATGATGACGCCCCGTCGCGGTGACGGTGATGCAGCCACCCAGAATCGCCGTGTGGCCGGTGGCATGAGCGACCCCGCCACGACCGGGGCGCGCCGGGCCACGTCCGACGTCGCGATCCAGCTCGGCGGCCGCCTGGCCAACCTCGCCCTGGGGGTCGTCGTCACCCTGCTCATCGTCCGCGCGTTGGGTGATCGCGGATTCGGGCAGTGGACGACGATCTTCGCCGTGACCCAGGTTGCCACCGCCTTCGGTGACCTCGGGCTGGAGACCGTGGCGGTGGCGCGGGCGGCCGGCGACCGCCCCTCCGAGCCGCGATGGCTGGGCGCCCTGGTGTCGGTGCGGACGATCCTGGCCGTTCCCGTCACCGCCGCCAGCGCCGTCGTGGTGGTCCTGCTGGCCAGCAACTACGACATGCGCCTCGCGGGCATCGTGATCTCGCTCACCCTCCTGCTTGCCGTGGCCAGCTCCCTGCGGGCGGTCTTCCAGCTGCGGGTGCGCAACGACATCACCACTGCCGTGACGACCTTGAACAGCGTGCTGTGGGCGGGCGCGGTGGTCGCCGTGGTGGCGACCGACGGGGGGATCGTGGAGCTGGCCGCGGGGTTCACGGGCGTGTGGTTCGTGACGATCGGCCTGCAAGCGGTGATCGCCCTGCGCATGGGCTCGATCCACCTGCGCGACCTCGGGCCGCTTCGGCGCGAGCTTCTCCGGGTCGGACTGCCGGTGAGCGTCGCAGGATTGCTGGTCACCGCGTACGTGCGCATCGATCAGGTGCTCGTCTTCGACATCGCCGGGGCGCGGGAGGCCGGTCTCTACGGGGCGGTATACCGGATCCTCGACCAGGCGCAGTTCGTGCCGATCGCCGTGATGACGACGCTGTTTCCGATGATGGCCGCCGCCTACCCCGCAGACCTGCCGCGGGTGCGCGAGCTCACCCAGCAGGCGGGGGAGTACCTGCTGATGGTCTCGCTGCCGGCGCTGGCCTTCGCGATCGTCGCCGGCACCCCGACCATCACGCTGCTGTTCGGAGATGACTTTGCGGCCGCCGGGCCGGCCCTGCCGATCCTCCTCGGCGCCTTCGTGGTCATCGCGCTCGGTCACCTGGTCGGGAGCCTGCGCATCGTGTTGGGCCTCCAGCGGCGGTTCGTCGCCTACGCGGCGCTCGGGCTCGTCGTCAACCTCGCGCTCAACTTCGCCCTCATCCCGGCCTACGGGTTCTTGGCGGCGGCCTGGATCACCGTGGGCACCGAGATCCTCGTGCTGGGGCTGATGGGCATGGCGGTGACGCGCGAGCTGCGCTTTCGACCGGCGGCCGGGCGGCTGGCGCGGATCATCGGCGCCGCGACCGTCCTCGGGCTTGCCCTCTGGGGCCTGCAGCTGCTGGGGGCGGGGCTGGCCGTGCTGGTCCCCGCCGCCGTCCTGGCCTACCCGGTACTCCTGTTCGCGCTGCGCGCGTTGACCGTCGAGCAGATCCGCACGTTGCGCCAGCGACCGGCCGCCTGAGCCGGACCGGACGCGCCAGGGCGTTGCTAGCGTGTGACGTCGCCCCGCGCCGCCGGCCTGGACGGCGGCGCCCCATCATGGCTTCGCCCGACCCCGACATCTCGCTCGTCGTCCCGAGCTTTCACCGCTGCGCCGCGCTGCGGGAGAACCTTCCCTACCTGCTCGGCCTCGAGGGTCTGCTCGAGGTGATCGTGGTGATCGACCGCGGCGTGGACGAGGACACCGAGGCGATGGTGGCCGACGAGTTCGGGCAGGAGCCGCGGGTCCGACTCATCCGTGCGCCGGGCAACGGGCTCTCCCAGGCGCGCAACGCGGGGTGCCGCGAAGCCCGAGGTGAATGGATCGTCATCTCCGACGACGATCTGCGCTACCCGCCCGACTACGGCACCACCCTCAAACGCGTGGCCGCCGAACTGCACGCAGACATCGTCGGCGCGCCGTGGTTGAACATCACCAACGACGACGTCGATGAGGCGCTGATGGCGGCGCGCCAGCGCCGCGGCGGCGTACCCACGATCGACGACCACTCCGTCGTCCCCGAGCGCGAGCTGGAGACGCCCTTCATGCCGGCCCCGGCGCTGATCAACCGGCGCGTGTTTGACCGGGTTACCTACGATGAGAACTACGGCAACACCGCGTGGCGCGACGAGACCGACTTCTTCATCCAGGCCGTGCGCATGGGGTTCAAGTGCGTGTTGAGCCCGGCCACCGCGATGTACCAGGTCGAGCAGTGGGAGGGGGGCGCGCGCCGGCCGCGGCTCGAGTACGAGTGGTCGGCCATTCGCAACAACTGGCGTTTTCTGGGCCGCCACGGACGGTGGCTCTCCGAGCAGGGGTACATCGGGACCCCCTCGGGCGCTCAGGTGGGCTTCGTGCTCGGCCGTGTGCGGATGATGGCCGCCGGGTACACGAGGGCGCGGGTAACCGAAGCCAAGGCGGCGCTGCGGCGATCCACACCGGCTCAGTGAGGTGCCCCACGCCGTCCTGATGTCTCCGGTGCCCGGCGGAGACGCCGGCGGAGTCGAGCGCTTCTGCCGCCTCGTGGGCGAGGCGCTGGAGGGTGAGGGGTGGCGGGTCTCGATCGTCGGGCCGACAAGGCAGCCTTCCCTGTGGGAGTTTCGCCTGGGCGGCTCACCGCTGGTGTGGTCGACCTCGGCAGGCCGCGCCGTCAAGCAGGCGGACCGCAGCCCGGACCTCATCGTCGGCAACGGATTCCTGGGTCTCGGGGCGCCCGGGGGGGTGCCGCGCATCCAGGTCTTTCACGGCACCTCTGTGGCCGAGACGCTGGCCTCGGCGCCGGGGCTGCCGCGGCGGGAGGTGGTGCGCCGGCTGGCGAGCTACTGGAGCCTCGAGGCCGTCACCTGCCGCGCCGGCTCGTTGGTCGTCGTGTCGGAGACCGCGGCCGAGGAAACTCGGCGCTACTACCGCCGCCGGCCCGCCGCGGTGATCCCCAACGGCGTCGACACGGCGGTGTTCTCACCGCGTGACCGGGCCACCGCGCGTGAGAGCCTCGGGCTCGAACCGTCGGGGTCCTACGCGCTGTTCGTCGGACGGCTGGAGTACCGCAAGGGCGCCGACCTCCTGACGCCGGCGTGCCGCGAGGCCGGCTTCGAGCTTGCCATTGCCGGATCCAAGGGCGCGCCGGGCGCCCGGCACCTCGGAGTGCTCGATCCGGCCGGGTTGGCCGATGCCTACGCGGCGGCGGACTGCGTGCTGTTCCCCACCCGCTACGAGGCCTGCAGCTACGTGATACTCGAGGCGCTGGCGTGCGCGACGCCGGTGCTGACCACCCGCGTGGGCTGGATGCGCACCTTCCTGCGCGCCGTTCCCGAGTACGACGTGCTCTGCGTGGAGTCCGAGGTCGCCGACGTGGCCGCCGGGCTTCGCCGTCTGCGCGAGGTCGAGACCGAGCCGCTCACCGTGCGGGCGCGAGATTGGGTTCTCGAGCACAACAGCTTGGAGCGGTTTCGCACCGCCTGGCTTTCAGTGATCGACGACGTGGTGACCGGCCGGGCTACTTCTGGAGGATGAAGATGACCTCCGAGGCCAGCTCCTTCGGTGCGTGCTCCGCGAGCCGCACGTCCCAGCGCGTCCAGCGCTCGGGCACGTCGTAGCCGCGAAAGCGCGCGATCACCGGCGAGAAGATCTCCAGCGGCATCACGTCGCGTACGGTGAAGTGCCGCGCGAAGCGCTGCTGCCACCACCTGGGGCCGTGGAAGTGCTCGGGGTCCTGGCGGATGTCGCCGCGGTAGCGGGTCTTGCGAAACAGGGTGCGGGGATCGCGGTCGAACATGAAGGCGAAGGCTCCGAAGGCGTTGATGCAGCCGATCACGGCGATGCCCCCGGGCTTGAGCACGCGGTGCAGCTCGCTGAGGGCGCCATCGAGGTCGGCGACATAGCTGAGCACCGAGATGCAGAACAGCGAAGCGAACTGCTCGTCGTCATAGGTCAGGTGGGCGACGTCCTGTTTGGTGATGGGGATCTCGCGCCCGGTGATTCGCAGGTTCGCCTCGAAGTTGGCCAGCGCCTCATCGCTGTAGTCCGACGCGGTGACGTCGTTGCCCCATTCGGCCAGGTGCAGCGAGAGCCAGCCGGTTCCTCCCCCCACGTCGAGCACCGGAGACCGAGCCCATTCGTGCGCGATCTCCAGACGGCGCCGGATCGGCCACCAGTTGGGCACCGGCGTCTCGGCGGTGAGCTGTCCGGCCTCGAAATGCGGTACGAGCTTCATTGTGCGCTGCACGCTACCGGTCGGCGTGGGTTGTGCCGCCCGCTCGGGGTCATGCGACAGCGACAGCGGCGCTCTGCGCCCGCGCAGGTGCGCCGGAAGAAGGCGCAGGAGAGCCCGCTGGCGCCACCCCACCGGGAGCAAGGCGTCGATGGGGCGAAGCTGGTGCTCGGCCTCCAGCGCCTCGATCAGCCGCAGCGGGGTGAAGCGAAAGATGCGCAGGATGCGCAGGTCGTTGGTCTGCGCCAGCGACGCGTCGGTGATCAGCGCGCAATCGGCTCCCACGGCGCCCGCGCGCAGGAGCCATCCCCGCGCCCGCTCGGCGGCATGCGCCCGTCGCGCCAGCGCCACCAGGCGGGTCGGACCCTGGGTTGGCTTGGTGATGCCGAAGTGTCCGCGTAGACGCTCGTCCTGGCCCACGCGCGGCCCGTCGCGCGGGTGGGCGAGCGCGAACGCCCACACCAGCGCGTCGGACACGCAGTCACGTGCGATCCAGGCCGCCCCCCGCCATCCGTCGCGCCATCCCCCGCCGACGACCAGGCGATAGAGGAACTTGGCCGCGGGCCGGGCCAGCAGGCCGTTCGCGGCGGTGCGGCCGACCAGCGGGCGCGGGAGCATCCGCGACTCCAGCCGCGCGTAGCGCACCATGTCCGCGAACACCTCGCGCCAGCTCTCGGCCAGCAGGTGCTCGAGGTCGCCGCCCAGCGACCACACACGTCCGCGGGGGAGGAGGCCCTCGTGCACGGTCCGGCGCTCGTCGTGACGGTAGGCGCCGCGCCGAACCATGCGAAAGCGGTAGCCGGGGTACGTGGCCGCGCGAAACAGCCGGCGCCCCAGGAAGATGTCGCGCCGGGGCATGGCGGCAAGATCGACGCGCGGAGGGGGATCGTCCAGGAAGGCCCGCAGCGCCTCCTCCAGCGCGGGCGTGACGCGCTCGTCGGCGTCGACCTCCAGGACCCAGTCACTGGTGGCATGGTCGAGCGCCAGGTTGCGCTGGGCCGCAAAGCCGGGCCAGGGATTGTGGATCACCCTCGCGCCGGCGGCCTGGGCAATCGCCACCGTCGCGTCGCGGGAGCCGGAATCCACGACGACCACCTCATCGCAGAAGGCCACGCTGGCCAGCGCGTCGGGCAGGCGGTCCTCCTCGTCGCGAACGATCAGGCACGCGGCCAGCGTCGGTCGAACTCGCTCGGTGGTCATGTTCATGGTGATCCGCGGTTGCGGCGCTTGGCGACGCTCCAACGCCGCCGTGGCGTACATTGACGCGCGTGAGCCGCGCCATCATCCTGGCCGGCGGCGTGGGGGCCCGGTTGCGCCCGTACACGACCGTGCTGCCCAAGCCGCTGATGCCGATCGGCGACCGTCCCGTGCTGGACATCATCGTCCGCCAGCTGCACCGCAGCCGCTTCGCCCGCATCACGGTGGCCACCGGCTACTTGGCCGAGCTGATCGAGGCGTTCTTCCGCGACGGCTCCGCCTACGGCATCCCGATCGACTACTTCCGCGAGACCGAGCCCCTCGGCACCGTTGGGGCGCTGGCCCTGATCGAGGGCCTCGACGAGGATTTCATCGTCATGAACGGCGACGTCCTGACCGACATCGACTACCAGGCGCTGCTCGCCCGCCACCGCGAGAGCGGCGCCGCGGGGACGATCGCCACCACCCAGCGCACCGTGGAGGTCTCGCTCGGGGTGCTGCACACCGACGATCCCGGCGACCCGACCCGCCTCACCGGCTACACCGAGAAGCCCACGCTCTCGCACGAGGTCAGC
>JALYZC010000239.1 GCA_030945905.1 Actinomycetota bacterium | reverse complement strand
GCATGGCCACGTACTTGGTCTCCAGGTACTCGTTGATGCCCTCATGGCCGCCCTCCCGGCCCACGCCCGAGGACTTGACGCCGCCGAACGGCGCTGCTGCATTGGAGACCATCCCCTGGTTGAGGCCGACCATGCCGGTCTCCAGAGCCTCGATCACGCGGAACGCGCGCGCCAGGTTCGAGGTGTAGACGTAGGCGACGAGGCCGTACTCGGTGTCGTTGGCGGCGGCGATCGCCTCCTCCTCTGAGCCAAAGCCCTTGATCGGCGCCACCGGACCGAAGATCTCCTCGCGCAGTAACCGCGCCTCGTCGGGGACGTCGCCGAGCACGGTCGGGTCGTAGAAGTACCCTGAGCCCTGGCGCGCCGAGCCGCCGACCACCACCGTCGCACCCTTTCCCACCGCATCGTCGACGAGCTCGGCGACCTTCGAGCGCTGGTCGTCGTCGACAAGCGGACCGACCTCGACGCCCTCCTCGGTCCCGCGGCCCACCTTCAGGGAGGCCATCCGATCCGCCAGCTTCTGCGTGAACTCGCCGGCGATCGACTCGGCGACATGAAAGCGATTGGCCGAGGTGCAGGCCTCGCCGACGTTGCGCATCTTGGCGATCATCGCCCCCTGCACCGCGTCGTCGACGTCGGCGTCGTCGAAGACGAGGAACGGGGCGTTTCCCCCCAGCTCCATCGAGACCCGCAGCACCTGCTCGGACGCCTGGGCCATCAGCTTGCGCCCGACCTCCGTCGACCCGGTGAAGGAGAGCTTGCGGGTGCGCGGATCCTCGATCAGCGGGCCCATCACCGAGCCCGACCGAGAGCTCGTCACGATGTTGAGCACGCCGTCGGGGAGGCCGGCCTCCCCGAGGATCTCGGCCAGCGCGAGCATCGAGAGCGGCGTGAGCGAAGCCGGCTTGGCCACCATCGTGCACCCGGCGGCGATCGCCGGACCGATCTTGCGCGTGCCCATCGCCATGGGGAAGTTCCAGGGTGTGATCAGCAGGCACGGGCCCACCGGCTGGTGCATGACCAGCGTGCGACCCTGACCGTTGGCGTTGACGGCATACCGGCCGTCGATGCGCACCGCCTGCTCGGCGAACCAGCGGAAGAACTCGGCGGCGTAGGCGATCTCTGCCTTGGACTCGGCCACCGGCTTTCCCATCTCGAGGGTCATCAGCATTGCGAGCTCGTCCGTTCGCTCGACGAGCGCTTCGAACGCCCGCCGCAGGATCTCGCCCCGCTCGCGGGGCGGATGGGCTGCCCACTCCGCCTGGGCGCCGGCCGCTGCGTCCAGTGCGGCCAGCGCGTCGTCGGGCCCCGCGTCGGCCGCCTCGCAGAGCACCTCGCCCGTGGAGGGGTCCTCGACGGGCAGCGAGCCGGCTTGGGCCGCGTCTCGCCACTCTCCGCCGATCAGCAGCTGCTTGGGGACGGCCTCGATGACCTGGGTCTCGAATGTGTGAGTGGATGCCATTACGTGGTGACGGTCTCCGTGCCCAGCTGCTCGGCGATGGCGACATCGAGCGAGTAGTCGACCGGCAGCACGATGATCGAGGGCTCGTCGAGCTCGAGCGCGCGCGCGAGGTGGCCGCGGAAATCATCGATCGACTGGCAGCGCCAGGCCGGCAGACCGAAGGACCTCCCGAGCGCCACGAAGTCGGGATTGTCGAAGTCCACCCCGAAGTGACGCCCGAACTTCTGCTCCTGCTTCCACACGATCGACCCGAACTGGGAGTCTTCCCACACGACGTTGACCACGGCCGTCCCCAGGCGCTTGGCGGTCTCGAGCTCCTGCACGTTCATGAGAAAGCCCCCGTCGCCGTTCACGGTGACCACCCTGCGCTCGGGGTGCACGAGCTTGGCGGCGATGGCGCTGGGCACCGCGTTGCCCATGCCCGCCAGCCCGTTGGCGATCATCACCGTGTTGGGCTCGTGTGCCGGGAACATGCGCGCGATCCACAGCTTGTGCAGCCCGACGTCGGAGATGAGCATGTCCTGCGGGCCGAGGGCCTGCCGGATCTCCCACAGCGCGCGGGGCGGCTGGACGGGGAAGCCATCGTCGTGGCGCGCGCCCTCGAAGTAGCTCATGACGATGTCATTGAGGCGGCGCGAGGGGGGCTCGGAGCGAGCGGCGGGTAGATGCTCGGCCAGCCACAGCAGGATCGAGGTCATGTCGCCGATCAGGTCGGCCTCGGTGATGAAGCTCTCGTCGACCTCCGGGGCCGTGGTGTCGATGCAGATGATCCGCTTGTCGGCGCGGGGGTTCCAGTGGCGGGGTGCATGCTCGACGAGATCGAAGCCGGCGGTGATCACCAGGTCGGCCTCCTCGAAGCCGGCGAGCGCATAGTCGCCGGACTGGAGGCCGACGGTCCCGACGAAGTGCTCGTCCTCGTAGTCGAGCAGCCCCTTGCCCATGAATGTCTCGGCCACCGGGATCCCGGTGGCCCGGGCGAGCTCGCGCAGGGCGGAGGAGGCGCCGACCCGGGCGAGGCCGTTGCCGGCGAGCAGGACCGCCCGACTGGAGTTGCGGATCAACTCGGCGGCGGCCTCGAGCTCCTGCTCGGAGGGCATCGGCCGGCGGACGTTGGGGCGAAACCGTAGCGGCTGCACATCGAGCGGCGCGGCCATGACGTCCTCGGGCAGCTCGAGGTGGGTGGGGCCGGGCTTCTGTGCCCTGGCGACCCGGAAGGCCTTTCGCACCGCCTCGGCGACGATGGCCGGCGACTGCAGTCGCGCGTTCCACTTGGTGATGGGGCGGAACAGGGGGACGGTGTCGATGAACTGGTGAGAGTCCTTGTGCATGCGCTCGAGGTCGGCCTGCCCGGTGAGCGCGACCAGCGGAGCGTGGTCAAGGTAGGCGTCCGCCACCGGCGTGACCAGGTTCGTGGCCCCCGGGCCGAGGGTTCCCAGGCAGACGCCGGGCCGCTGGGTGAGGCGCCCGTACATGTCGGCCATGTAGCCGCCGCCCTGCTCGTGGCGGACGGGGATGAAGCGGACCGAGGAGTCCTCCAGCGAACGGTTGAGGTCCACCGTCTCCTCGCCGGGTATGCCGAACACGTACTCCACGCCCTCGGTCTCCAGACAGGCGACGAAGACGTCGGACGCTTGGCGTTGCGCCATCGGCGGAACGTATCACCGGGCCGGGGCAGTAACGGCCGCTCAGGCTACGCTCCGGCCATGCGCTCCGCCGAGAGCTCTGCCCCATTGCTGGCCGTCGACGCGCCCTCGCTGCTCTACCGCGGGTTCTTCGCGCTGCCCGATTCGATCACCGACGCCAAGGACCGGCCGGTCAACGCTCTGCTGGGCGCGACGAACCTCATCCTCTACACGATCGAGGAGCACAGTCCGCGGGCCGTCGTGGTGTGCTTCGGGGCGGAGGCGGCCGTCTACCGCAAGGAGCTCTATGCGCCCTACCACGCCGAGCGCCCGCCGGTGCCCGACGGGCTGGAGTGGCAATTCGAGCATGCGCCGGCGTTCTTCGCCGCGTTTGGCTGGGAGAGCGTCCACTCGGAGGACCTGGAGGCCGACGACCTGCTGCACTCGCTGGCCGCGGTCGAGGCCGAAGCGGGCGGCCGGGCGCTGCTGCTCACCGGTGACCGCGACATGTACCAATGCGCCTCCGACGCCGTGGGCGTTCTCTATGTGAAGACCGGTACGAAGGGCACCGAGGCGGTGGGGCCCGAGGAGGTCCGGGAACGCTACGGCGTCGCGCCGGGACTGGTGCCCGACTTCATCGCCCTGCGCGGCGACCCGTCCGACGGGCTGCCGGGCGCCAAGGGAGTCGGCGGGAAGACGGCGGCCGACCTGCTGCGCCGCCACGGCTCGTTGGAGGGGGCGATCGCCGGCTGGGTCGGCGAGTCGCCGCGGGTTCGCACCGCGCTCCGCGACCAGGCCGCCGAGCTTCAGCGTTTCAAGGAGATCGCCACGCTACGGCTTGTGGCGCTCGAGCGGCCGCCGGACCGCCCCACCGACCCGGCGGCCGCCGCCGAGGCCGCGCGCTCACTCGGGATGAACCGCCTCGCCGAGCGCCTGGAGAAATCGAGCGCGGTGGTGGACGGCTAGCCCGACCACCGTCTGGTGGCGAGTTGTGGCTCCATACGACCCACAAGTCGCCAGCAGACCGGGACGAGCTCCTCACGCCTCGGGCTCACGGCGTGAACCGGATGTGGATCACGTCGCCGTCGGCGATCACGTGGTCGCGCCCCTCGACGCGCAGCGTCCCCAGGTCGCGCGCCGCGGCATAGCCGCCGGCCGCCACCAGCGCCTCCCATCCGATGACCTCCGCGCGGACGAAGCCGCGCTGGATGTCGGAGTGCACCTGGCCCGCGGCGTGCCACGCGGTCAGACCGCGCCGCAGGTGCCAGGACTGAGCCGGCTTTCCCTCGTCGGCCGTGAAGAACACGATCAGCGCCAACAGGTCGAACGCACCGCGGACCACGCGATGCAGGCCCGGCTCGAGACCACCGAGCTCTGCGCGCATCGTCACGGCGTCCGCGTCGTCGAGCTCGGCCAGCTCGGCCTCGAGACGCGCGGAGACGGCGACCACCGCGGCGCCGGAGTCTCGCGCGTGCGCAGTCACCGCCTCGGGCACCCCGTCCTCGCCTTCGTCGACATTGGCCACGAACAGCACCGGCTTGGCCGTCAGCGGCTGGAGGCTCGCCAGCGCAGCCGGGGCGCCCGCAGGCGGCGGAACGCTGCGGACCGGCCGTCCGGCCTGCAGCGCGGCGAGCACCTCGCGCAGCCACGCCTCCTCGGCCACTACGGCGGCCTCGCCGCCCCGTGCGTCGCGCTCGACGCGGTCCAGGCGCCGCTCGGCGCCCTCCAGGTCGGCGTAGAGCAGCTCGGTCTCGATCGTCGCGATGTCGGCCGCCGGATCGACGCGGCCGTCGGGATGCACCACGCCCTCGTCATGGTGCGTGCGCACGACGTGGACGATCGCGTCGGTTTCCCGGATGTTGGCCAGGAAGCGGTTGCCCAGGCCCTCGCCGCGATGGGCGCCCGCGACGAGGCCGGCGATGTCGTGGAAGTCGATCGTGTCGTGGACGATCTCCGACGCACCGAGCAGCTCCGCGATGCGATCCAGGCGCTCGTCGGCGACCGGGACGACCGCCACGTTGGGCTCGATGGTGGTGAAGGGGTAGTTGGCGGTCCGCGCACCCGCGCGGGTGAGCGCGTTGAACAGTGAGGACTTCCCGGCGTTGGGCAGCCCGACGATTCCTATCTTCACCGCGCCCGCCCGCCGATCACGCTGCCCAGCGCGGCGCCGGCCAGCAGATCGGAGGGATAGTGCACGCCGAGGTACAGCCGGGACAGCGCCAACCCGCCCGCGAGCGCGTAGAGCGCGGACGGGGCCAGAAGGGGGCCAAAGGCGCGTGCCGCCGTGAACCCGGTGGTGGCGTGCGCGCTGGGAAAGCTCAGCTCGGTCGGTGTGCGTACGAGCGGCGGCAGCCCCGGCACCCGCGGACGGCGACGGCGCACGACGAGCTTGAGCGCAGTGTTGAGTGCGTAGGAACCGGCCACGGTACGCGTACCGCGCCACCACCGGGCTCGGCCGCGGGGATCGAGGGCCATGCCCGCCGCCCCCAGGGCAAGCCACACCGCGGCGTGCTCGCCGAGGCAGGAGAACCTGCGCATCGCGCGCTCCGCCGCGGGCGAGTGACCGAGCGTGCGCGCCGCCCGGTAGACGCAGAGGTCGAGCGCGCGCAGCCCACTAGCTGCCGAAGCCGACGCGGTGCTCGTCCGAGTCGACGTTGACGTAGACGACCTGCCCGAGATTGAGGGCCACCGTGCCGTCGTCCGCCCGGAGCTCGTGCCACCCGCCGGCCTCCAGCGCCTGGCGGAGCTCCTTGAGGTCGTCCGGCGCCACCCGGGCGTTGAGGATCTGCCCGCCCTGAAAGCCGATCGAGATCCGCTGTAGGCGCTCGGCGGCCACCGCTAGTGATCCGGGGTCTGGACGAACTCGGTGAGCACGCCGCCCATCGTCTCGGGGTGCAGGAAGGCCACGCGGGAGTCGCGGATGCCCAGACGCGGACGCTCGTCGATCAGGCGCAGACCCGCCGCACGGGCCTCCTCCAGCGCGGCATCGATGTCCTGCACGGCGTAGGCCACGTGGTGCAGGCCCGGACCCCGGCGGCCCAGGAACTTGCCCACCGGCGTCTCGGGATCCAGCGGCGAGAGCAGCTCGACGTGTCCGTCGCCGACGCCGACCAGGGCGGCCTCGACGCCTTGAGAGATGACCACCTCGCGATGCTCGAGCCCGAGCTTGAGCGACCCGGTGTAGAGCGCGAGCGCAGTGTCGAGGTCCTCGACGGCCACGCCGAAGTGATCGATCTGCCGGAGCACGTCGCGCAGTCTATTCGGCGCGGCGGGTCGGCTCGGTGGCGGTGGATGCCGCGACACGCAGCGCCGCGCCGCGCAGACCGTCGGACGTGGCCGCGCCGGCCATGATGCGGTCGATCTCCTCGCGCTCGAGTACCTCGTTGACCAACAGCGACTCCGCCAGGGCGTCGACCTTGTCGCGGTGGCGGACGATCAGCTCGCGGGCGGCTCGCTGCGCCTCCTCGGCCAGCTCGCTCTGCTCCTGATCGCGGATGCGGCGGGTCATGTCCGACAGGGCATCACCGCCGTCGGCGCCGCCGCGCACGGAGGTGAGCTCTGTGCCCATGCCGTACTCGTGCACCATCGAGCGGGCGATCTCCGACACCCGTCTGAGGTCGTCGACCGCGCCCGTGGTGATCGACCCGAACACGACCTGCTCCGCCACACGGCCGCCGAACAGGACCGTCATGTACTCGATGAGCTCCTCGCGGGTCTTGAGGTAACGGTCCTCGGCCGGCAGGTTGAGCGTATAGCCGAGCGCCCTCCCGCGGGGGACGATGGAGATCTTGTGGACGCGGTCCACCCCGGTCAGCATCTCGGCGCACAGCGCGTGACCGGCCTCGTGGAAGGCCACCACGCGCTTCTCGTGCTCGTTGAGCTTGCGCCGGGACTGCATGCCGGCGATCACGCGCTCGAGCCCGGCATCGAAGTCGGATTGTGAGACGAGCTCGCTCGTGCGCCGCGCGGCGAAGATAGCCGCCTCGTTGCAGATGTTGGCCAGGTCGGCCCCCGTGAGCCCGCTGGTCTGGCGGGCGATGAGCTCGAGGTCGACCGTGCCCAGGGGCTTGTTCTGCGTGTGCACGCGCAGGATGCCCTCGCGGCCCTTCACGTCGGGCGGCGACACGAAGATCTGCCGGTCGAAGCGACCCGGGCGCAGCAGCGCGGGATCGAGCTTCTCCATGAGGTTGGACGCGGCGATGACCACGACGTCCGCCTGGGAGGAGAAGCCGTCCATCTCAACGAGAAGCTGGTTGAGGGTCTGGTCCTTCTCGCCCGAGAGGTCCGCGCCGCGCCGGCCGCCCACGGCGTCGAGCTCGTCGATGAAGATGATCGCCGGGGCATGCTTACGGGCGATCGCGAACAGTCGCCGGATCCGCGCCGCGCCCAGCCCGGCGAACATCTCCACGAAGGCGGCCGCCGACTGGGAGAAGAAGTCCGCGCGGGACTCATGGGCCACCGCCTTGGCCAGCAGGGTCTTACCGGTGCCGGGCGGCCCGTGCAGGAGGATGCCCTTGGGTACCCTGGCGCCGAGAGCCTTGAAGCGGCGCGGATCGCGGAGGAACTCGACGACCTCTTGCAGCTCGTGCTTGGCCTCCTCCACGCCGGCGATGTCGTCCCATCCCAGTGCGGCCGAGGACTCAGGCTTGATCTGCTGCGGCTTGGTGCGCGGCATCAGCTTGAGCGTGCGCCACAGGAAGAACACGATCAGCGCCATGAACAGCACCGGCGCCCAGGTGAGCACCGTGGTCTGTAAGCCGTCGTAGTCGAGGCCGAGGAAGCCCGAGATCATCGCGTCATCCGTGGGTTGAGACATCGGGGAGGGCAGCGTCACCGGCGCGTGCTCTCCTTATCGGCGTCCCCCGAGATTACTGAACCGGTGTGAGCCGTCGGCCGGGCCGAACCCGGCGGCCCGTCTTGGCACAGGGCCGCCCCTCGACCGTCACCACGTCGGCGGTGAAGTCGTTCTGGCCCCGAATCAGCGACGAGCCGACGCCGTAGGCGTCGACCGCCACGCCGGCCGCCTCGAACTCGGCGATCCGCGCGGCGTCGAAGCCCCCCGAGGCGACGATGCGCACATCGGGGAACCCCGCGCCGTCCAGGGTCTCGCGAACCTGCTCGACCAGCTGCGGGTTGACCCCGGTGGGGGGGAAATCGCCCATCTCCTCGAGCAGGCCGCGGTCGACCAGACTCTCCGAGGTGTCCAGCCGGACCCCCCACAGCGAGGGTCCGAGCGCCCGGGCCACGGCCACCGCGGTCTCCGCCGAGTGGTTCTCGAAGTCCACCAGCACCGTGATGTTCATCTCGTCAGCGAACCGCTGGGCGAAACGTCGCGCCGCCCTCACCGTGTCGCCCCCGTAGGCCGCGATCAACCCGTGGGGAACCGTGCCCAGGCCCCGTCCGCCCCACCACGAGGCCTGGGCGTCGGTGGACACCCCGATGGCGCCGGCCACGTGGGCCGCCCACCCGTCGCCCGTCTGGACGAGCCAGTGGTCGTGCCGGGCGGGGAAGTAGAAGATCGGCTTGGCGCCCGCCGCATCGACCACTTCGCGGACGTTGCGCATGATCAGGCTGCGCCGCGCCAGGCAGCCGAGGTACACGGTCTCCAGGTGGGCGAACAGGGCGTAGTCGCCCTCGATGGTCATGACCGGCTCGTGCGGTGCGAGCTCGTCGC
>JALYZC010000227.1 GCA_030945905.1 Actinomycetota bacterium | reverse complement strand
CCATTCGACCAGCCAGACTTTAATATAAACAAGGACCACACCAACGAGGTGCTCGCGAGGTATGAGTCAGACGGCCACCTGCCCGAGGTCATCGAGACCGACGACGAGGCGCTGCGGGCGCTCCTGGGTAACGCGAGGCCGCCGCACTACGTGGCGGTCCTCGCCTACATCGAGCCTTCGACCCGGCTCGACGACGCCGTGAGCGAGCTGCGCGAAGCCATCCGCGAGCGCACCAAATGCGCGGTGACCTTCGGCTATGGCCCGCGCTTCCAGCATTCCACGGGCCAGCTGCACAAGGGCGGGCCGCCGGCGGGCGTCTTCCTGCAGCTGGTACACGACGGCGCGGAGGACCTGGCCATCCCCGGTGCGCAGTACACCTTCGGCGTGCTCGAGCACGCGGCCGCCACGGGGGACTTGTATGCGCTGCGCGAGCACGACGTGCCCGCGGAGCGCGTACGCCTGGAGGGAGACCCGCTCCAGGCGCTGCGCGGGCTGACCGCGCGCCTCACTGCGCTGCTCGGCTAGCCGTGGCAGGCGCGCAGGACAATCCGCTCACCGAGGGCCTGGAGCGCCTCCCGGTCCATCCCACCATCCTGGTCATCTTCGGGGCCACCGGGGACCTGGCCAAGCGCAAGCTCCTGCCCGCGCTCTACAACCTCGCGCACGAGGGCTCGCTGCCCGAGCGCTTCAATCTCATCGGCGTCTCGCGCCGGGAGAAGCCCCACGAAGACTTCCAGCAGGAGATGCGCGAGGCGATCGAGCAGCATTCGCGCACCCGGCCCCGGGCGGAGGTGCTCGACGCCCTGCTCGCGGAGGCCCGCTACGTGCCCGGAGTGTTCGACGACCCTTCGGTCTACGAAACCCTGGGCCAGACGATCGAAGGCTTCGACGCCGACGCCGGGATCGTGTTCAACCGGGTCTTCTACCTCTCGACTGCGCCGCAGTTCTTCTCGGTGATCGTGGGAGCGCTGGGGGAGTCAAAGCTCAATCGCCGCAGGGGTGCCGAGGTGCGGGTGGTCATCGAGAAGCCCTTCGGCTACGACCTCGACACGGCGCGCAGGCTCAACCGCGATGTCCTGCGGGTGTTTCGCGAGCCCCAGGTGTTCCGCATCGATCACTACCTGGGCAAGGAGACCGTGCAGAACATGCTGGCCTTCCGATTTGCCAACAGCATGTTCGAGCCGGTGTGGAACCGCAACTTCATCGACCATGTGCAGATCACGGCGGCCGAGGACCTCGGGATCGGGACGCGGGCGGGGTACTACGACGGCGCCGGCGCCCTGCGGGACCTCGTGCAGAACCACATGCTCCAGCTCATGGCGCTGCTGTGCATGGAGCCGCCCACCGCCTTCAATGCCGACGAGGTGCGCAACGAGAAGGTCAAGGTGATGCACGCGGTACGCCCTCCCACGCCCGAACAGGTCGCGGAGATCACCGTCCGCGCCCAGTACGGCCCGGGCATCGGGGCCGGCGAGCCCGTCAAGGGGTACCTGGAGGAGGAGGGCGTCCCCGCCGACTCGGATACCGAGACATACGCTGCGCTGCGCCTCGAGGTCAACAACTGGCGCTGGGCGGGCGTGCCGATCTACCTGCGCACGGGCAAGCGCCTGGCCCGCAAGGTCACGGAGATCGCCGTCACGCTCAAGCCGGTTCCGCACCTTGCCTTCCAGGCCGAAGGGTCGCTGGGCGTCCAGCCCAACCAGCTGATCCTTGCCGTTCAGCCCGATGAGGGCGTCACGCTCTCGCTCGGCGCGAAGATCCCGGGCGCGCGGATGCGGATCCGGCCGGTGAACATGGAGTTCCGCTACGGCACCTCGTTCATGTCGCAGTCTCCGGAGGCCTACGAGCGGCTCATCCTCGACGCGATGCGCGGCGAGGCGCTGCTGTTCACCCGCAACGACGAGGTCGATGCGTTGTGGTCGATCATCGATCCGATCTTGCAGACCTGGCATGCGTCCGGAACGCCACCTCACCAGTACCCGGCCGGATCCCAGGGCCCCCCGGAGGCCGAGCAGCTCCTCAAGGACGGCGCCTCGTGGCGCGTGCTCTGAGATGAGCCAGGAGACCTGGAGGGCGGAGAACACCACCCCGGCGGCGGTCGCCGAGGCGCTGCGGGCCCTGCTCAGCCAGCGTCACGCCGACAGCGAAGCCTACGCACCCGCCCGCGTGCTCAACATGGTGGCCGTCGTCGACCATGAGCGCAGGGAGGAGGTGCAGAGCCGCCTCGACCGGGTCGGGCGCTACCACGCCTCACGCACAGTGGTGTGCGCGGTGCAACCGGGACGCACACGGATCGACGCCCGGGCGTCGATATCGGCGGAGAGTGCCCCGCGAGCCGGTGAGGTGGCGCTCGTACGCGAGCAGGTCGAGATCGACATCGGCCCCCAGCATCTCCGCCACCTGGACGCGATCGCCGACCCCGTCCTGGTGAGTGATCTGATCACCGTGGTGTGGTCGCCCCACGGCCATGCGGAAGCCGTGGACTCCCTGCTGCGCTTGGCCCATGTCGTGCTGCTCGACTCCGTCGAGGCGGCCGAGGTGGGCCCGGCGCTGGAGCGCGTGAGCGACCTGGCGCGAAGCGCGTACGTCGTCGACCTCGCCTGGCTGCGCAGCACGCCGTGGCGCGAGCGGCTCGCCGCGAGCTTCGATCCGCCGCAGTGGCGCCCCGCCCTCGAGCACATCGACGCGGTCACGATCCAGCACCGCTCGGACTCGACCGCGGCGGCGCTGCTGCTGCTGGGCTGGCTGGCCTCGCGCCTGGGCTGGCGCGCCTCTCCGCTGCGACCCGACAACGGCGGTCTGACCGGCACGGCCGCCCGGGGGCGCCGTCCGGACGTGGTCGTAGGCCTCGAGCGCACCGACGCGCTCGACGTACCGGGACTGTGTGGCGTGACGATCGAAACCGATCAGGGAATGTCGCTGTCGCTCAAGCGCGGGCCGGGCGGATTGAGTGCCCGCCGGCGGACCCGGGACGGTCGCTCCTCGGAGTGGACGGTGCTCGGGGCGTCGCGCGGCGAGGGGGGGATCCTCGGCGAAGGCGTGCGCCAGGCGCTCCTGCGCGATCCGACCTATCAGCCGGCACTGGGCGCCGCTCGAGCGATGCTCGCGTGAGCGCCCCCCCGCGAGCGGTCGTGGTGGCCGACCCGGCGGCCACGGCGGCGCGACGTATGGCGGAGGCCGTGCGTCAGGGCGGCCACCTCGTGCTCTCCGGCGGCTCCACTCCCCGGGCCGCCTACGAGGAGCTCGCCGCGGTCGCGGTCGACTGGTCGTCCGTCACGCTGTGGTGGGGCGATGAACGCTGCGTGCCGACGGACGACGAGCGCTCCAACTACGGGATGACCAAGGCCGCGCTGCTCGACCGGCTGGGGGACAACCAGCCGGAGGTGCGGCGGGTGGAGGGCGAGCGTCCGCCGCGCGAGGCCGCCGACGCCTACCAAGCCCTCATGCGCGATGCGTTCGCGGACGCGGTCCCCCGGTTTGACTTCGTGCTCATGGGCCTTGGCCCGGATGCCCACACCGCGTCGCTGTTCCCCGGCCACGAGGCTCTGGAGGAGCGGGCGCGCACCGCCGTCGCGGTGCAGGAGCCGGGGCTTGCGCCGTGGGTGCCGCGGGTCACCCTCACTCCCCCGGTGTTCGCAGCGGCCCGGGAGATGCTGTTCCTGATCGCCGGCGAGGACAAGGCCGACGCGGTCGCCCGCGCCTTTGCGGGCGAGCCCCGCCGCGACGCCCCGGCGAGCCTGGTGGCGCCCGCCGAGGGCTCACTCACCCTGGTGCTCGACCCCGCGGCGGCCGCCGGGCTGCCCGAGGGGATCGAGGTCACCGAGTCGTGAGCGCGTCCGCGAGGACGTCGATCTCCAACCGTCAGCCTGCGGTGGGGTCCACGCCCAGCTGCTTGAGGATGCCCAGCTCGTCGCTGCTGCCCCAGCGCTCGACGATCTTTCCGTCCTCGAAGCGTCCGATCTGCACCCCGCGAACCTCGATCGCCTTGCCGGTCGGCTCCAGCCCGTTGAAGTCGCCGCGGTGGGTGCCGGTCAATGTGTAGGCGATGGCGATGTGCTCGTCGTCGGCGACCATGTGCGCCGGCTCGATGTGCGCGTCCGGGAACGCGGTCGTCAGCTCGGTGAAGAACGCCTTGAAGCCCTCGCGCCCGGCGCCCTGTCCGGGCGCGGGATCGTGATCGACGGCGTGCTCGGCGAACGTCTCGACCGCCGCCTCGACGTTTCCCGCGTTGATGTTCTCGGCCAGGTGCTCCTGAGCGGCGATGTTTTCGTCTACGGACATGGACTCCTTTGCGTTCGAGTTGGGGCGCATCGCGCGGAGCGACGCTCCCGTGTCTACGCGCTGGCCGCGCGGCCGTATCACCCGTGCCGGCACGGTCGGGACCTGGGCAGGCCAAGGCAGCGCCGAGGTCGCGAATGAGGACCCCGGCACTGCGGAGGATCCGGACGCTCGACGCGATCCACTTGGCCACCGCCCTGAGAATCGACCCCGACGAGTTCGTCGCCTACGACGGGCGCCTCGTCGTTGCGGCCGCGGAACGGGGCTCGCGGTGACACGGCCTGCCGAGGAGGCACGCTGAGCGGCGGTGGGGACGGAGGGCTCGGCGGAGGCCTACGCCTCGCGCCCCGGCGGGAAGCGCTTGGCGCGGTGAAACGGGAACTCGTCCTGCGGCCGCTCGTAGTGGGCCGCGACCGGCTCGAGCAGGAAGCCGGTGTGATCGCCCAAGGCACGGCGCTCGAGGACCCGCCCGACGAACCAATTCCGGCACCGGGTGAGGATGAGCGCCTGCTCCGGACCGGTCCGCCAGTCGGCGTCCGCGAATTTGTCCACCTCGTGTCCGCTGCGCGAGCCGAACAGCTCGACGAGCTCCGCCGCGTCCGCGGGGACGAAATGCACGGCGAGCACCGTTGCGCGCTGCGCCACCTCGTGCGTTTGGTTGCGCCGCGAGAGGCACGCCAGGAAGCGGGGCGGGTCGATGCTGGTCTGCGTGGCAAAGCCGACCAGGCACCCGGCGCGCTCGGCACCCGCGCCGGCCGTGACGATGAACATCGAGTAGTCGAGCTGGCCGAGGAGGTCGTGGAAGGCGTCGTGGGTCTGGCTCATGGCGGTCAGGTCTCAGCGGCCTCCGCCGCCCGCGATGCCCGGGCGTCGCGCAGCAGCGCTCGGAATCCCCGCGTGCGGAAGATCAGCGTGAGAGCGAGAAAGCCGAGTCCGAGCGTGAATGCGGCAAGCGCGATCTGCTGGCCGACGGAGAACGCCGCCACGGCGCTGTCGGGCGCGATGCCCGAGAACACCGCTACGAACAGCGCCTGCTGTACGCCGGCACCGCCCGGGGTGATGGCCACCGCGGCGGAGATCACCTGCACGGCTTGCACGAGGAGAACGTTTCGCAGGGTGGCTCCGATGTGAAAGGCACTGAGCATCAACCACCAGGTCCCGAAGCGAAACGCCCAGGCGGGCAGTTGCCAGCTCACCATCTGTGCGGCATAGCGCCGGCGATCGCTGAGGATGGTCAACCCCTGGCGCACCCGCTGCCAGAACGCGCGCACCCGCGCTGACAAGACGGCGATCGCCACGAGGACGAGGACGGCGAGCGCTGTGACGATGAATACCGTGAGCCCCGGGTGCCGCCCCACGAACGCGAGATCGAAGGCCCCGATGTCGGCGAACTCGCTGGGCTTCGGGAAGATGCCCTGGGTGAAGGCAAAGGCGAGCACGGCAGTGCTCACGACACCGTCCACGATCGCGCCGGTGGCGAGCGCCGAGGTGATCGCCGGGTAGGTGGACCCGCGGATCGAGTTCTTCGTGAGGTAGAGCTGCGCGACGTTGCCGGCGCTCGCGGGCACGAAGTTGTTGAGGCCGTACGCGGCTACGTAGGCGC
The DNA here is from genome assembly GCA_030945905.1 of Actinomycetota bacterium. Taxonomy (GTDB): domain Bacteria; phylum Actinomycetota; class Thermoleophilia; order Solirubrobacterales; family Solirubrobacteraceae; genus JALYZC01. Next base: position 2,729 of record JALYZC010000227.1, on the reverse strand, counting down.
CCCACACCCGCCGCCATTGGAGCTCGTCGTGGGGATACGCGGCGCGCAACGCATTGAACAGCGCCCGCGAACGCAGGAGGAGGTACATCGCGAAGCACGCGAGACCGAGAGCCAGCGAAAGCCAGTCGATGGCTGCGAGATGGGAGAAGAACTCGTTGGCGGCATCGAGGAAGGCACGGAACGTATCGCCCACCGAGGCGAGGGGCAGTGCGGTCTGCATCACCACCACACCGTAGTGCGCGGAGCCCGCTAGGCCCCGGGGATGAATGGCACGAATGCCGGGTCGAGCAGACCCGGATCCTCGAAGCTCAGGACCGGCTGGCCCACGGGCCGCCGGCCGCGCGCGACGACTGAAAAGCGAATGTCACTCGTGCCCGGGCGCAGTTGCAGCGTCCGGCGCAGACGGGTGCCCCGCGGCGTTACCGCGAGCTCCTGGACGACGCCGGTGGGAAAGCGGATCGCGACCGTTTCCGGCCTCGGGGAACGCAGCGTCGCGGTGAGAACCGCCGGACGCAGCGCGCGGCGGTTGATCACCTGTAGGACGGCGCTGCGCCCAGTCAACCGGCGTGCGGAGGTTGGTTGCTGTCGAAAGCGCCCGAAACCGGTGCTCCATTGGACGCTGAGCGCCGGTTCCAGGGTGGCGTCGCGCAGGCTGCGCAGCGCAGCCGCGGGGCGTTCGGCCCGCAGGCTCGCCGTGTAGGACCGCAGGTCGAAGAACAGCAGGCGGCGATCGCGGCTGACGAGCGGAGCGGCGTGCAGGATCCGCTCCACGGCAGCTGCCACCCCGGCACCATGATCGCGGTAGCCGTCGCGGTCGATCCAGATCCCGTCGAAGCCCGAAACGGCGACGGCGGGCACGGCGAGCGAAGCCGGCTTGTCGGCCAGGTCCTTTGACCAGTCGGCCGGCCGACCCTCCATCGCGCCGTAGCTCCAACGCAGATGGTGGGAGTGCAGGTAGCCCCGAACCGGGTCGTAGATGTACATGCGATTGATGGGGCGCGACTCCGGGAAGCCCATGTAGGGCATCTGGAACACGGCGGCCCCTCGCGGCAGCCGGCGCTCGATCGCGGCCACGAAATCCCCGTCGCTGTGGAACTGGGCCGCGGAGGCACGGTAGGGAGGCACGTTCTCGCGCGTCGTCTGGTCGAGTACGCCGACCACCAGGATGGCCGCGAGGAGTACCCCGAACAGCGCGGTGCGGGCCGGGCGCGGGCCCAGACGGCGCCGCAGCGCGTCGAGCAGCACGGCAGCCGCGAGGAACGAGAAGAAGGCGATGAACACCGAGAGTCGGTTCCACGAGCGCAGCTGCGGAGTCAGCCAGTAGGCGATCAGCGTCGAGGCGCCCCCGACCGTCGCGATCCCGAAGGCGATTCCGGCGCCCGCGGAGGCGTGGCGCAGACGTTCGTCGATCGCGGTCCGCCGCGTGCCGACGAGGGTGAGGAAAGCGACCGCGAGCAGCGAGAGAAAGCCCACCGTCGCCACGACTCCCAGAGCCGACGAATAGGACTCGTTGAACGGGTTGGGCTCCTTGAGGCTGTTGGCGTAGCGCGCCTTGGCGCGTCGCAGCACTCCCACCCGATGGACGTTGACCGGCAACACCAGCTGGGAGAAGCGCAGGGCGTAGCGCTCGGCCTCCTCGGCGCGCCGATGGGCGACCGTCCCGTTGCCGCCGTGGTCGAGGTGGTAGAGCAGGCTCGGCGAGAAGTTGATCACCAGCATGGCGGCGATTGCCCCGGTCACCGCCAGCGCACCGGTCAGGGCGCGGCGATCGCGCCGGGCCGCGAATGCCAGGACGCCCGCCGCGAGCACGAGGATCACCGTGAACCCCGCGTAATAGACGGAGGCCGACCCGATCACCGCGCACATCGCCAGCGTGCCCAGCGTTCGCCTCGAGGCCCATGTCGGAATCCGGCGTCCAGCGTCGGCGGCGCGCCGCGCGAGCAGCGGGACGCCCGAGAACGTCGACATGACCAGGTAGCACCCCAGCGGCACCGCGTAGTAGCCCGAGAGGAAGAGGTGCAGCTCGCGCCGCGCGAAGTGGTAGGGCAGCATGGCGTAGAGCACTGCGCACACGCCGGCCACAGCGGCGCTCGCGCCCAGGCGCCGCAGGACGACGAAGGCCGCCAGCGCCACGAGGGGAAAGGTGAGCAGGAAGTAGAGGTTGAGGACGACCGCGAAGTCCGAGGAAAGGACGCCGAGCACCTTGATGATCAGCAGCTGAAGGTTGTCGGCCCCCTGCGGGAAGTCATAGAGCTGCTGGCCGAACGGGGCCCCGAGACTGTCGTTGACCTGGTACCAACCGTGGTCGAGCACGCTCTTGACGAACTCGGCGTGCAGCAGGGCGTCGAATTGATTGGAGAACGGGACACCGAGGTCACCGCGCCAGAGCCGCAGCGCCCAGGCGGCGGCGAGCAGGGCGCCGAGCGAGGTGAGTGCCGCCGCGCCGACATCGGCAAGGCGACGCCGTCGGGGATGGCGCGGGGTGGCTGACCGGCTCGCGCGGCGCGGCCGGTCCCGTTCGAGTGTCGCGCTGGTCGAGGCAGCCATGCGCTGTCGCAGGCTACCGGCGCACCAGGCGAGCTGCCTGGCTTGCCGCTTTGCTTCGTATCCCGGCGTGTGCCCGGCCCGGCGCCGCACCGGCGGTGTGTTCGCAACCGCGTCGACCGACCAGTCCGCGGGTTATTCTCGCCATACCGGTGCGCTTCCCGATCGTGGCCATCTCCTAGCTC
>JALYZC010000129.1 GCA_030945905.1 Actinomycetota bacterium | reverse complement strand
CCAACGTTGCCGGCGCGCTGGGGTCGAGCATCATTCGTGGGATCGACCGAGCGACGATCACCGGCCACCCGCAACAGTTGACTTACAGCCGCACACCTGCCGCCGGTGCTTGGCGTTCTGCGCTAGGGCGCCAGTGCGTCGCGCAGCGCGCCGACCACGTCGTCTTGGTCGGCGTCGCTGATCTTCGGGCTAAGCGGAAGGCTGACCGTCCGCTTGGAGATGTCGCTTGCGACCGGGAGGTCGTCGTCGGCGATGCTGTAGCGATCTCGGTAGTAGGGGTGCTTATGCACAGCCAGGTAGTGCACGCCAGCTCCGATCCGTCGCTCGACGAGGTGATCGAGAAGCGCGTCACGGGAGAGCGGCGCATCGTCTCGCAACAGCACGGAGTACAGGTGACGGGCGTGGCGAACGTGCGCTGGCCACGGCGATGGGGTGAGCAGCGGCAAGTCAGCCAGCAGCGCGTCATAGCGGGCCCAGAGCTGTGCTCGCCGGGCGATCCATCGATCAAGACGCGGCAGCTGGTGCAATCCCAGGGCCGCGTGGAGATCGGTCAGGTTGAGCTTATAGCCGGGCTCCTCAACCACATAGTGGCGAAAGCGGACGTCTGAGAAGCGCTCCCAGGCGCCGAGACTGAGTCCGTGCAGCGCGAGCCGTTCGATCTTGCCCGCGACCGCCGGGTCGCTGGTGGCCACCGCGCCGCCTTCGGCGGTCGTGATGTTCTTCGTCGCATAGAAGGAGAAGCACGTGAGGTTGCCGTGGGTTCCAATCTGCTGTCCGTCCCACCGCGATCCGAGGGCGTGGGCGGCGTCTTCGATCACGTGGATCGAATGGCGGTCGCGAATCTGGTTGACGCGGTCCATGTCGACCGGGCGCCCCGCGAGATGGACGACCATCAGCGCCTTGGTGGCGTCGTTGATTGCTCGTTCGGCTGCGTCGAGGTCGATCAGTCCGGTGTCCGGGTCGCTGTCGACCAGCACGGTTGTGGCACCGACCTGCTCGACGGCGTTGGCGCTAGAGACGAAGGTCATGCTTGGCAGGATCACTTCGTCCCCCGGACCGATCCCGAGGCATCGCAGACTGAGCATGAGGGCCGCGGTGCAAGATGAGACGCAGCGGACGTGCTCCACACCGATGTAGTCCTCGAGCATCCGCTCAAAGCGTTGCACCTTGGGCCCTGAGCCGATCCAACTCGATCGCAGGCAGTCGAGCACCTCGTCGATCTCCGCCTGCTCGATGAGCGGACTGCCAAAGACGAGAAAGCTGTCGCGCAAAGCGTCGCTCATGGGCCGGAAGTGCAGTGGCCGCGCATCAGCCTCGCGGACGAGCGACAGCTTTTCAGCCCGCAAGCAATGCCGCCAGCGGCCTTAACCGCAAGCTAACCGCGGACCCACGCCGCCTCGTCAACGGCGATGTAGCCTCTCGATGCCCGCACGCCGATGCGCGCAGTCCGGGCGTCATGCACAACGCCACACTTCAAGCGCGCCGCGGCGATCGGATGCCTCTCACGCCGGGGTCGCCCGCGACGAGCGCCTCAGACGGTGCGTCCCGGCGAAAGGCAAGACTGGCGGTCGTCTCGCTTGTCGTACTGCTCGGCGCGGAGCTCGCAATCGTGCTCTTGGCGGCCGGCAAGGCGTCGCTATTGGCGCCCCCCAAGCGCATCCCGTTCACCGGCTGGCGGGCGGGCCCCCTGCAGGGTCTGCTGGCGGGCCTGTCCCATGACCGAACCGCGCTGAAGATCATCTTCGTGGTCCTCATTGTCGCCATGGGGGCCTGCTACGGGCTGGTGCTGCGCCACCTGCGCACGCTCCCCTGGCCGCGGGTCCTCTGCGGGATCGTGGTCGCTCATCTCATCGCTCTCCTCGGGCCGCCGCTGATCCTCAGCGATGTCTTTAACTACCTCGACTACGCCCGGCTTGGGGTTGTTCACCACCTCAACCCCTATCTCCATCCCCCCCACGCCGCGGCTCACGATCCGATCTATCGCTACACCAGCTGGCGTTTTCAGGCCACTCCGTATGGGCCGCTGTTCACGTTGGCGACCTATCCGCTCGCGCGACTGAACATTCCGCTGGGATTATGGATCCTCAAGCTCACCACGGTGGCTGCGAGCCTCGGCTGCGTCGGCCTGGTTGCGGCGTGCGCCCGGCGCCTCGGGCGCCCCGTCACGCTATCCGCTGCCGCCATCGGGCTCAATCCGCTGCTGCTCATCTACGGAGTCGGCGGCGTACACAACGACTTTTTCATGATGGCGTTGGCCCTGGCGGGCCTGTACTGGCTGTTGGGCGATCGTCAAGCGTTGGGTGGCGTTGCGTTGGTCGCATCAGCGGCGGTCAAGCTGGCCAGCGCTCCGTTGATCCCATTTCTGCTGATCGGCGCGCAGCGGCGCCTGAGGGCCCTCATCGGTGCGCTGTTCGCCGCGGCGGCGCTCGTCATTGGAGCGATCGCCGTGTTTGGCGCCAGCGCTCCGGGCGTGACCGACCAGGCGGGTGCCGTGACGCGGTTTAGCCTGCCAGATGACATCGCCGCAATCCTCGGGGTCCGCGTCACCACCCGCTGCGCCGGGCACTTCTACCCCTGCCTGAACCCAACGATCTCCGTCCTTGCCACCGCCACCCTCGTGGGCGCCCTCGCGTTCCTGCTCTGGCGTGCTTGGCGAGGGGCGGATCCGATCGCCTGCGCCGGGTGGGCCGCCGTTGCGCTCCTGCTGAGCCTGACCTCGGTCATGCCCTGGTACATGCTCTGGGTACTCCCCTTCGCGGTGCTAAGCCGCTCCCGGCCGCTGCAAATCACCGCCGGCGTACTCGGTGTCCTCCTGGTCATGGCCAGCCAGCCCGTCGCGCACCTCCTCGTCTACGGTGCTTGAGCTCAGCGTCGTCATCCCTGTCTACGGCTGTGCCGGGTCGCTGCGCGAGCTGCACCGCAGACTTCGGGCGAGCATCGAAGCTCTCACCAGCGACTTTGAGCTCATCTTCGTTGAAGATGCCAGTCCCGACGGCAGCTGGGACGTGCTCGTGGAACTGGCCCAGCAGGACCCTGCAGTCAAGGCGTATGGCCTCAGCCGGAACTTCGGCCAGGACGCCGCGATCACCGCCGGGCTCTCCCGCAGCCAAGGGCGGCGGGTCATCGTCATGGATTGCGATCTCCAAGAGCCACCCGAGGCGGTTCCCGAGCTCTACCGTAAGGCGCTGGAGGGCTATGAGGTGGTGCGAACGAGCCGCCAGACGCGCGGCCATTCCCGTCTGCGCAGGTGGTCGAGCCGCGGCTACCGCCGCGTCATGCTCGAGCGCGATTCACATCCCGAGTTCAGCAACATGAGCCTGCTCTCCCGCAAGGTCGTCGATGCGTTTCTAAGCATGCGTGACCGCGATCGCGAATACACCCTCGTCCTGGACTGGCTTGGCTTCTCGCAAGCCGTAGTGACGATCGACTTCACCGAGCGAGAAACCAAGAGCAGCTATACGATGCAACGGCTCATCGCCGTGGCCCTCAACGGCATGTTCTTTCGCACCACCGTCCTACTGCGCGTGGTTGTGTTCACCGGTTTTCTCGTCGCGCTCATCGGCGCCGGTTTGGCGGCGTTTAACATCATCTACTACTTCGTAGCCGGGCAGCCGACCGGCTACACAAGCCTGCTCGTGGTCGTTCTCCTGCTCTCCGGACTGACGATCATCAGCGTCGGAGTCGTCGGTCTCTACGTCGGCCGGATTTTCGAGCAGGTCAAGTATCGACCGTTGTTCATCATCGCTCGCGAGGCCGGAGACCCCCCTGCCTCGTTGCCGTCCAGCGACGGCAGCTCAGACCCGGTTTCGCAGTCGCAGCGCCCCGGGAGCTGACCATGAAGCCTACGCTCCCATCCTTCATCCGCAGCGGCCGCTTTCGACGCGGTGTTCGCGCGTGACGAGCGCCATCTATCGCAGCCCCAGGCTATATGAGCTGGTGATGACCGTGCTGTATGGCCGCCACTACCAGGCTCGCTACTCAACGCTCGCCTCGCTGATCCCCCCGGGCGCGTCGGTGGTGGAGCTCTGCTGTGGGCCCGGCACGCTCTATCGCCGTGCCCTGCGCGCCAAGGAGATCCGGTACGTCGGGCTAGATATAAGCCGTGTGTTCGTCGACGCGATCAACGCCGCGGGCGGCGACGGGCGCGTATGGGACGTGCGCAGTCCCGCGGCGCTACCTGGCGCGGAGTACTTGCTACTTCAGGCCAGCCTCTATCACTTCATCGAGAGCGCGGCCTCCTCGGTGATCGAGCGGATGCTCGTTGCAGCCGAGCGCGAGGTCATCATCGCTGAGCCGATCCGCAATCTCACCAACGGGCGCCTGCCGCTGAGCCGAGCCCTCGGGGCGCTGGCCGACCCCGGGACCGGAGCTCAACCGCACCGGTACACCGAGCAGACCCTCGACCGTCTCTTGGCGCCCCACCACGCCCGGCTGCGCACGGCGTTCCTGCTTCCGGGCGGCCGCGAAAAGGCTTACGTCCTGACCGCCTCGGGTGTCGCGTGACTTCACCCTCCCCGGGGGTCTCAAGCTACCGGGATCAAAGAACCCCGTGATCGGGCATCGACTGGCGAGCGCACTCATGAGAATGACCGCACCCAGAACCAAGGTGACGATCGCCTCCACACGAGGCCAGCCAAACCCGCAAGTCAGGTGGGGTGCCACCGCGCTGGGAAGACGGCGACTCGGCCATTCGGTCGAATTAACGGCCACCAGCAATCTGATTACCACCACGATAGGAGTGGATGAATGGTTACTCCGGGGATCTGACGGTGATCAAGACCGGGGCGGCACTCGGTCTGTGACACCCCGCGACACATCATGCGCAATCACTTGACGGGGCTGGGGATGGTCGGTCACGTCAAACCGAAGGCGGATGCCCGCACTTTGCGTAGCGCCGCGATCTACACGCTTGGGTTCCTCGTCGTGTTCCTGATCTCGCTTGTCGTCGCTCAGGGCAGCGAGGGTCCGCCGCGTTCGACGACGCACTCGTGTGGCTCCTACGTTTACTCGCGCCGCGAGCGGCCCCGCTACGTTGCTTACGCAACGAAGTTGGACTGTGTGACAGCCGGGCGGATCGCTCGCGCCTACACGGCGGGTCACGTGTGCCGCCGGACCAGCAACTGCAAGGCGATGATCTACGGCCTGCACTGTCTGACCGCGGGCAGCGCCGGGCCGGGGCTGGGCTGGGTGAGCTGCGGTCATACCCGCCACATCCATCCCCCCCGGGCGTTCTTCAGTGTCAACCATCCCGGCCCACCGGCCGCGGAGGCCGGACCATCCGCTCCGTCCTTGCCGTCGTA
>JALYZC010000101.1 GCA_030945905.1 Actinomycetota bacterium | reverse complement strand
GGTTGAGCTCGATCGCAGCCGGCGAGCCCGACTCCGCCGTACCGCGGCGAAGCGTTCCCGCCAGCGGAGCATTCAGCGTCGGCGGGCCCAGAGCTCGCTGCGCTTTGCCGTGCTCGTCTTCGCGATGATTGCGACGGCCGTGGTCGTGACCGTCGCGATGTTCCGGACGCTCTACATCGTCCTCGGCTAGACCGCTTAAGGCCGCACCGGCGTGGGCGAGGTAGCGGCTGTTCAAATCTCCCCCGGACGGGCCAGACTGCTCAGCGCCCCGTCGATGTCTGCCCCTCCGGCCGCCGCCGCGTGCTCCTGCTGGATCTCCAGGTATACCTCTTTGCGGAACACCGGTATCTCCCTCGGAGCCTGGATCCCGATCCGTACCTTCTCCCCCGTAATCGACAGCACCGACACCTCGATGTCGTCGCCGATCATGATGCTCTGATTGGACTTGCGTGTGAGAACAAGCATGCGTGCGCCTCCCTGCCCGCCTAGTGGTTCGTCCTGTAAGTCCGTGCGCCCTTGGGCGAGACCCGGTGGTCGACAGGCAAGGACGCAGAATCGAAGGAATACCGGAGGTATTTCGAGATTCGAGGACGCAGCATGGCGGCCAGCCGGGGCCGTCCAAGGGTGTGCGGACTTGCGAGATGGACCACTAGGATCGATCCACTAAAGCAAGTCCCCGTGTCCGATGCAACGGGCCGGATCAGCAGACGCGGCTGCCCTTTGCGCTAGGCTGCGGCGCGCTCATGGCTCGACAATCGCTGCGACCGCATCTCAACCAGATCAGGACCTGGGCGCGCCAAGGTCGCACGGACGCGTGGATAGCCCACCAGCTCGACGTCAGCGTCCAACAGATCACCGCCTTCAAACGCGACAACGAGCTGGGCGACGAGCAGGCTGCCGACTTCGACAACGAGATCGACCTCCGGGCCGAGGACGACGCGCTTGTGGCTGCCGAGCTCGAAGCCGTCGAGGCGGAGTCCGCGGAGGCGGACGAGGGTGAGGAGGCGGGAGACGAGGACGACGATGACGCGGCCAAACCCCCGCGGCGGCGCGGACGACGACGCAGCCGCGGGCGCCGGCGCGCCGGCGGCGGTGTGCTGGAAGGCACCTTCGACCACGGCGAGGAGGGGTACGGCCTGTGGCTTGATCCAGCCGTGCAGGACGACCCGGTGTACGCCGAGCACTGGGCGGGCCACCGTCCCGTCACCGTCACCGTCGAGGAGAATCAGATCGTGATCCGGCGAGCGGGCGAGGACGAAAGCAGCGACGGCGCGAACTAGGGAGGCACTAGCGGGCCTCGAGCCGAAGGCCGCCGGCGTAATCGTCGGCCTCGCGCACGTAGCGCGAGAACGCGGCGCCCGCGACCGTCTGTAGATCCCAGGCAAAGGGCTCGTCGGGCGCGGTAGCCATCGCCACGTCCAAGCACCAGTCCGTGCCCGCGTCATACAATTCGACGAGCTCGGCCGTGGCAAACCTGCCCCCCAGCCGGCGGCGCAGATCGGCGACGATGCGGTCGGTCACCCGTTCGAGGACCACGCGCTGCGATACGGGCGCCGCCCCCAGGCGCCGCCCGCCCTCCTGCCACTGGAAGATCGCATGCTCGAAGCTCACCCGCGGGCCACAGTAGCAACGCCCCTACCGTCGCCCGGGCCGTGTAGGCAGGGCGGTTAGCGGCGCCCCAGGCCCTGGACGACGAAGGCGCGCTCTCCGGGCCGGACCATGCCGAGCTTTCGGGCCTCGGCCTCCAGCGTCCGTGGATCCTCGAGGGCTCGACGCCGGGCCTGCAGCCGGCGATTCTCGGCGGTCAGCCGGTGAACGTCGGCGCGCTTTTCCTTCGCGTCCCGCCACGTGGACACGAACGAGCGCGCCGGGCCGACGTAGAGGAGCAGGATCAGCCCGAGCACGAGGAGCAGCGCCACCCGCCCGATCCGATCCCAGCGAACGCGGCCGCCGCCCATGGCCGGCCGGGGCCGCCCCGGGGAGGCCGCACGGCGAATGGAGGAAGGGACGGCGGCAGCCATGGCCGTTGTAGCTTCGTTCGCTCCCGCCGCCCTCCTTCCTCCCGCATCGCCGATTGCGATCGGCCTACCGAAGCGCCGGGGGCACCGAGCGCAGGTCGGGTAGGGGCGAACGGCGCAGCCGCTGGTGGGCGAAGGCCCCCAGGAGCAGGAACAGCCCCAGCGCGATGAACGAGACCACGCGATACACCGAGGTCAGCGCGGAGAGGTCATAGACGAATACCTTCGCGATCGCGACACCCAGCAGCGCCAGGGCGCCCAGCCGCAACGGGCGCCGATCAGCGCGCAAGCCTACGAGCAGACCCGCGACTCCGACCAGACTCCAGAGCATGCTGAGCAGCAGTTGACCCTGCTGGCGGACCGAGAGCGCGATGTCGCCCACCAGCTGCTCGGTTCCGGGCTGGTACTGGGTCACCAGCTCCGCGGAGCCAAGGTAGAGCAGGGTGACCGCCGATCCCAACCCCACCCCCCAGCGCAGCACGGGCTCTGCACGCCACAGGTCCGCCAACCGCAGCGCCGCAACCGCGACGGCGCCCAACGCCGCCGCCGCAGCGACCGGATCCTCGAGCCCATCGACCAACGCGGCCGGCGGCGCCACCGCCAGCAGGGCCAGTCCCGCGGCGGCCGCCAGGTGCACCGGCGCCCCGATCGCCGCCACCGCGTCGCGGGTGCGCCGCGCGATGTGCGCCAGTGCCGCCGCCTCGAAGGCCCACGCCACCACCAAGGCAGCCCCATCCAGGGTCACGGCAGTGAGGTAGAAGGCGACCAGGAGGCCGACGGCGTCCAGCCAGCCACGCCAGGCGCGATCATCGGTCAGGCGGGCCGAGGTGAAGCAGCCCGCCGCCGTGGCGGCCAGCCCCAGCGCCGGCCCGAGCAGCTCCTCGCCCGTCGCGCCGATCGCACTCGGCGGAGCCTGCAGGTACGCCGACAGCAGGGCCAGCGCGATGTGACCGCCAAGCCCCAGTGCCGCCAGCGAGGCGTCCTGCGAACGGTGGCCGCTACGAGACAGCACCGCTGCGAAGCCGACGCCGGTGAGTGCCCAGGCCGCCGGCAGGGCCGGTCCGGTGAGCAGCGAAGCAAGCGCGAAGTCACCGA
>JALYZC010000086.1 GCA_030945905.1 Actinomycetota bacterium | reverse complement strand
TCCTCCAGGAGAAGGCCTCAACCGACGAGTTCGAGGCCTACAAGCAATTCGTCCTCACCGTGGCCGAGGCGGCCGCCGAAGCCCATCGTGAGGGCGGCTTCCTGAAGTTCGGGGGCAAGCAGGTGAGCGAGGGCGAGCAGGCTGCGCTGGACGAGATCTCCGCGACCCTCCAGGCCGGTTCTGCCTAGCCGCACGCGGCTTCGGCGGGCCGCCGCTCGAGCCCCACGCGCGCCGGCGCCAGCCTCGGGCTGGGTTAGATTCCGCGCAAGCGCAGCGTGCTGATCGCCAGCTGGAACCTGCGTGAGTGGGTGGAGTTGATGGTCCCTTGACCGTCGAGCGCCCTTCCCCAGACAGCCCCCGCCGCGCCCTGGTGGCGGGCGCCACGGGCTTCATCGGAGGCAGGCTGGCCGATGCACTCGCCGGCGCCGGGTGGACCGTGCGCTGCCTGGTTCGCAATCCCTTGCGCGCCGCTCATCTCGAGCGGCGCGGCTTTGAGATGCACGAGGGCGACGTCCTGCGCGAGGAGAGCCTGCGCGGCGCCGGCGAGAACGTCGAGGTCGCGTACTACCTGGTCCACTCGATGGGCCGAGGGACCACCGGCGCCTTTGCGGATCGCGAACGCGCGGGGGCCGAGGCGTTCGCGCGGATGGCGCGTCGTGAGGGCATCGAACGCGTCGTCTATCTCGGCGGCCTTGGCGACCGTCCGCAGTCCGAGCATCTGAGAAGCCGCCATGCGACGGCGGAGGTGCTCGCGGAGCACGGACCGCCGTTCACCTACTTTCGCGCGGGCATGGTGGTCGGCCCCGAGAGCGAGTCCTACCGCACCCTTCGCTACCTCGTGCAGCGTCTCCCCGCGATGATCGCGCCGGCTTGGCTGAAGACCGAGACCCAGCCCGTGGCGATCGACGACGTGCTCGAGTACCTGGTCCAGGCGCCGTCCATCGCCGCCGCGGCGGGGCGGGAGATCCAAATCGGTGGCCCCGACGTCCTCTCCTACGGCGCCATGCTCGACCGCATGGCCGAGGCGCTCGGTAGGCGCCCGCGGCCGAAGATCCCCTTCCCCTTCGTCACGCCCTGGCTGTCGTCATTGTGGATCGGACTCGTCACCCCGGTGGACGCGGCGGTGGCGCGGCCGCTGATCGAGGGGCTGGCCACGCGCACGGTCGTCACGGACCCATCGGGTGCACTGCTGTTCGACGTCCAGCCGATCTCCTTCGGCGAAGCGCTGCGGCGCGCGGTCAGCCAGGATCGCGAGCTAACCGCCTGAGCCCGCCTCCGCCCGCTGCTTGAGCGCCTCCACCGGCGCCTCGACGAAGAAGTACTTCGCCTTGCTCTTGAACGGCCGCTCCACGAGGCCCGGCAGCCCCGTGTCCAGTGCTGCGGAGACCGAGTAGCGGATGTCGGTCGTGCCGTCTCCGCGATCGGTCAGAAGCCAGCCGTCGCCGTTGAGCCGACTCAGGCGTCCGCTGAGGCGCTCGGGCCTGACGCGCTCGGGAGGTTCGACCCGGAAGCGGATGACGCATTCGACTTCCCCGACCGGGGAGTTGGTGTCGAACACCAGCGCGACATCCTGCTCGCTTGCGGAGCCGCCATCGACCAGGGACGCTGACTTGCACCCCGGCCACCATTGGGGGAAGGCCTCGTAATTGGTGAGAATGTCGTAGCACCCCTTGCGCGGTGCGGCGACGTGTGCTTCCTTGGTACCGGAGATCTCCATGCCACAGAGACTGGCACATGCGGGGCCGGCTCCGTGCACGGTGGTCTCACCACATCTTTACACCGGGGTTAGTCGCGGAACGTAGCTTGCGTGCTGGGGAAGGGCACGCTTGCCGGGCTGCCGACTCGAAATCGGCCGGTTCGTAATGGTTTCAATGGCGTATGAAGGGGGCGGTCGCATGGCGACGGTGGGATATCTGCAACGCGAAGTAGGGGTTCGTCTGGGCCGGGGTGAGTCGTTCTCGGCGGTCGAGGCTGACGTCATCGAGCCAAGCGGCCTGTCCGAAGAGGGCAAGGCGGCGCTGTGGCTGTACGGCTGGTCCTATCTCGAACGGGGCAGGACCGCGTATGAGAAGCGCCAGTCCCAGGTTCGGCGCCAGGCGCGGCGGGGCGGCGTGGCCAGGGGCGGCGACTAGCCACTCTTCACCTGCGCGTCCGCTTGGGTCGCTGACCCGCCCCGAGCGGCGTGCAGATACGGTGCGGCGATGGCCTCGCACTGGGAGCACGAGCTGCGTGCGTTGAGCGACCGGCTCCAGCGCGGCGACTCCCTCTGGCCTGCGCAGCTGGCTGTCGCGGCGGCGATCGGGCTTCAGCTTGCGTTGGCGAACAAGATCACGATCGGGCCGAACTGGTTGGTCCCGACCGGCGAAGGGCTGCTGCTCGTCGCCTTGATCGTGATCGGGCCTGACCGGGCGGATGAGTATTCCCGACGGGTACGGCAGTTCGCCCTCGCGGTCATCGCCCTGGTCAGCCTGTCCAACATCGTCTCGTTGGGCCTGCTCGTCCACTACCTGATCAATGGGGGCAAGGCGGACGGCCACTCGTTGATCCTCTCCGGGGCCGTGCTGTGGCTCACCAACGTGCTGCTGTTCGCCGTCGGCTACTGGGAGATGGACCGTGGGGGGCCGAGGGCGCGACACCTCGACCCCGGGGCGCTGCCCGACTTCCAGTTCCCGCAGATGGACAGCCCCGAGCTGGCTCCGAAGGGCTGGCGGCCGGGGTTCGTCGACTACCTCTACACGTCGCTGACCAACGCCACGGCGTTCAGCCCCACCGACACGATGCCGCTCACGCAGACGGCGAAGATGATCATGGCGGTGCAGGGCGTGGCCGCGCTGGTTACCGTCGGGCTGGTGGTCGCCCGCGCGGTGAACATTCTGGGGTGAGCCGCTGGTGGTGACCGAGGTCACGTGAGTTTCGCGCGGGTCGTCACGGGGGAGTAGGCTCGCTGCGCATGTCTTCCTCGGTAATCATCGCCATTGCCGCTGTCGGCGTCTTGCTCCTGCTGGTGCTGGCAACCTTCGCTCTGCGGCGCCGGAAACAGGCGCGGGAACGCCGTCGCGTGCGTCTGGCTTCCGAGGCCGCGGGCCACCGACAGGAAGCCGATGCCCACGTGGCAAAGGCGCAAGAGCTCGCCCCGAAGGCGGAGACCCTTCGCCAGGGGGCGCAGGAGCAATCCGCCCTGGCCGACGAACATGCCGACTTGGCCAGAGAGCACGCGGCGAGCGCCAGCGACCTGGGTGAGAAGGCCGACCAGGCCGAGCAACGGATGGCCCGTGAGGGTCAAACCGCCGGCCGCCACGATGCGCGCGCCGCTGAGTTGGAGGAAGAGCTCTGACTCGGTCGGTGGCTGTCGGCTTGCAGCAGTCGCGGCCAGCGGTGGCAAGCGGCCAACCTGGATGGGGCCGCGGCGTTTCAACCTTCAGAGAGCAGCGCTCAAGGTGGGCGCCCGCCGATCCGAAGTCATAGACCGACTGGGCAACGACAAACGGAGGTAACGCAATGTGGTTGATCTTGGGAGTCATCCTGCTGGTGATCGCAATCGCGGGTGGGGCAATCGTCCATCCCATACTGTTCGTGCTGGGCATCCTGGCACTGGTCATGTTCCTCCAGGGCTTTCGGGGGCGGCGCGTCTGAACGACGCCTGATGGCCGGCGCCCGGGCGCGCCTCGCGTCCGGGTGCCGCCCCCCATCTGAGGAGGAGAGATGTCGAAGGACAACGCAGAGCTGTTGCACGACACCTACGAGGCGTTCGGCCGCGGCGACATCGACGCCGTGATGGCGGTCCTCGACGAGAACATCGTGTGGAACGCGCCTGAAGTGCTTCCGCATGCGATGCCCGTCAACGGAAGAAACGACGTGGGCGCGTTCTTCCAGAACCTCGTGACGACGTGGGAGGAAACCGGTCTTCACAACAGTCCCACCTGGCGCAGGATCGAGATCGAGTCCGAGTAGACGTCCTTGCGCTTGACGAGGCCGCCCTGGAAGGGGATCACGTCCATCCCGACCCACTCGATCCGCCGGCCGGTGGGCTCCGCCGAGAGCTCGCCGCGGCGCATGAGCTTGCTGTGCGTGGCCTGCGCGGTCCATTCCTGAACGACCAGGCCGTCGCGTACGTATAGACGCCGGGCCGAGAACTCGATGTCGGGCCAGGTCTCGAAGATCGAGGCGATGTGCTCGCGCACGTCTTGCCCTTGCGCCGACTCCCCGGCGGTGTGGTTGGCGAAGACCATGTCGGGTGCGTGCATGCGGACGATCGCGTCGAGATCGTGGTCGTTCCAGGCGGCGTTGTAGCGCTCGATGGCCGGCTCGAGCGAGGCGGCTGAGTCGGCGTGGGTCGGGGACATGCTGGTCACCTCCGGGGTAGGGTCGCGGGAAACACTAGGAGAGGACCCTTGCGCATGGCTGCCTACACGATCGTCCACCGCGATGACTGCGAGCGAGCCGGGGACTGGTCGCTGGTCAGGCGGTCGCTCGAGCTGAGCTCGTTCGGCATCAACCTGGTCGAGATC
>JALYZC010000033.1 GCA_030945905.1 Actinomycetota bacterium | reverse complement strand
CGGTGAAAGACGCGGGGATCCAGGGCCACCAGCGCGATCACCGGCAGCAGGAGGGCGGCGAAGCGCTCCGGGTCGCCGCTGAGGCTGGGGAGCGAGACGAAGAAATAGGCGCCGACGATCACGGCGGCCGTGAAGGTGAGCCCCATCTCGTAGACGAAGCTCGCGAAGGAGACGCGCTTGGGCACCCCCTCGCGCTGCGCCAGGGCCATGCGGCTCACGGCGAGCATCACGCTGGTCGGTACGTAGCGGCCGAGCAGGGTGACGCACCAGATCGCGCGGCCGCGCACGGGCTTCAGCGGCGTCCCGAGCGCATGCATCATCACCACGTAGAGCTGGGCCTGCGCGTACTGAAAGCCGGCGAAGGCCACCAGCGAGAGCACGAGCCAACCGGCCTCGAAGTGCCACTTCAGGTGAGGAAGCTTGGACCACTGGGAGGCCACCGCGAGGCCGAGCGAGGCCAGCACGAGCAAGGGGATCCCGATCCCGATGGCCAGGCGCATACGCGGATGGGTGGGGCGCAGCGACGTCGCGTTGGCGCCGGCGGACGCGAGGCGGTGCAGCAGGGGCTGGGAGCGCTCGCGCGGCATCACCAGGGGCTCTTGGCGGCAACCTGCAGGACGATCGCCGTGCCCACTTGGAGTGCCAGCCACGCCTGGCGGCCGCGGATGGTGCGTGACACGGCGACCGTCGCCACCAGCACCCACGGGGCGAACTGGAGCCACACCCGCTCGGTCTCCCCTCGGGCATAGCCGCTGAGGTCCGCGAAGCACAGCCCGAGCAGGGCGGCGCCGGTGAGCACCCAGACGCCGCGGTCGCGCATCCGCGCCAGGCCGACGGCGGCGGCGGGCCCCACCACCAGCGCGAACGCCGCCGGGCTGGCCACCAGGAACTCGGCGTAGGGGCGCAGCTCGTAGACCCCCGCCAGCTGGAGCTCGCGGGCCGCTTGGAGCCCGTCATACCACGAGAACCCCGCCGCCAGAAAGCCGAGCGCCACGCACGCCACCCCCGCCGCGGCAAACAGCAACGGTCTCAGCGCGCGCCGATAGGCGGCGATCGCCACCACCACCGCGCCGAGCGCGGTGATGCCGTAGCTGAGGAACAGGGCGGCTCCGAGGATGATGCCCGACGCGAACGCGTAAGCGTCGCCGCGAGCGTCACCGCTTCTGCTTGCGGCCACGGCGAACCCGGCGATCCCGATCGCCGCCACCCCGGCGTAGAAGCCGTCGGGCGAGGTGGCGATCCACAGCGCGGCCGGTGCCAGGGCGAGGAATGGAGCGGCCACCCGCGCGCGTGCCTCGCCGGCAAGCTCGCGCACCGCCACCAGCGCCGCGGGCGCCACCATCGCGCCCATCCCGATCACCGCGAGCGCGGCGGCCCACCCGCCGCCCAATCCGATCTTGCTCATGGCCCAGAAGACGATCAGCATGAGCGGCGGATGGGCGTGGACGTGGAACGTGTAGAGCGGCGCCAGTGCGGTGAAGCTGCCCAGGAAGTCGGTCCGGTCCACGAGGGGCACGTCGTGGAGGTACTCGTATCGACTGATGATCGGCTTGATCACCGCGTGCAGGCCATCCGAGGCGGCGAGGGCGATCGCCCAGGCGAAGGCGACGACCCCGACCAGGACGAGCAGCTTCCGCCAGGACAGCCGGTCGGCGAGCGCCGGGCCGAAGATCACCGCGGCGATCCCGAGCAGGACCGCCGGCGTCAAGGCCCAGCTGGTGTCCACGTGAAGTCGCCCGACCAGCGGAGGATTGCCCACGTGGAGGCGAAAATCTGCGTGATAGAGGGGCTCGACCAGCAGACGACCGGCCGCGATCAGACCCACCCAGGCGAGCAGTCCGAGCAGGGGCCACAGCCAGGAGGCGCGGTCGCGCGCGGGGGGGACCGGACGCGGGTGGCCGGTCGGGTCCAGCGGCGTTGCGCTTCCCACGGGCCGCAGACTACATGGGGGTCCCGGATCCAACCTCGGGCCGGCGAGCACCGTAGACTGCCGCGGCCGTGACCTCGACGCACGCGGGACCTCGTCGGGGCCGGCGCCTGAGGATCGCCGCCGCCGTCGTGGTGGTGGTGGCGCTGGCGGTGCTGGTCCTGGTGCACGATCGCGGTCGCTTTGACGGCTCGGTGGTCAGGGTGGACGGCAGGAAGGTCTACGTGGCCCGCTCGGGTGAGCGCCTGCAGCTTCGGTTCGTGGACCGCAACCGGGCAGCCACCCCGTACCGGGTCTTGATCACGACCGGCTCGACCACGACGGAGCTCGGCGGCCGAACCGGCGGCCGGGGAGCACCGAGCCGGCTCACGGCGCCGGGCCTCGCCCAGCCCTCCCGCGTGTCGGTGCGCTGGTTGGCCGAGGGACGCACGGCGGCACGCTGGGTGTTCCTCGTACGACCGCGCAAGTCCAACACCTGAGGTTCGACCCGCGGTCCGTACCCTCACCGTTCGCTCCCTACTCCCAGATTCGGGCGCATTGAGGCACGCGAAATCATTCCGGAGCTCGTGTGTGGACCAAATAAACTGCCCCGGGCATGCGGCGCCGCGTCACCTTTTCGCGCAACCTGACGCTGTCGCTGTCGCGCACCTGCCGCTGCTACTGCAAGTACTGCGCCTTTGCCACCCATCAGGCGCACCTGCACGAGCCGGCCGAGGTCGAGGCGATCCTCGACCGCGCCGCGCGTCGCAACGTCAAGGAGCTCTTGATCCTCACCGGGGAGTGTCCTGAGGTCAATTCGAGCGTGGCGCAGCGCCTCCGTTCCTGGGGGTACCAAGACTTCACCGCCTACGTTGCCTGGACGTGCGAGCGGGCGCTCGAGCGGGGCCTGCTGCCGCACACCAATCTGGGCGTCCTGGATGGCGAGGATCTGGGCCGCCTGCGCGAGGTGACTGCCTCCCAGGGCCTGATGCTCGAGTCGGTCAACCCCGATCTCGTCGCCCACCAGGGCTCACCGACCAAGCACCCGGCCCGGCGGCTGGAGATGATCCGCGCCGCGGGCGAGCTGAGGATCCCGTTCACCAGCGGGATCCTCGTCGGCATCGGGGAGGCGCCGGAGGAGCGGCTCGCGGCGCTCGAGGCCTTGGCGGCCGCCCACGCCGAGTACGGCCACCTCCAGGAGGTGATTCTCCAGAACTTCGTCCCCCATCAGAGCTACTACGGGCGCGAGCCGGCCGAGATCGCCGACGAGGCCGCCGCGGCCTACTGGCGCACGGGGGTGGGGCGCTCGCCCGAGCTCACGCCGCCCGACTGGTCGACGCCCGTGAGCATCGAGGAGATGCAGGCGCTGATCCGCGCGTGCGCACGCCTGATGCCGGGCGTGGGGATCCAGGTTCCGCCCAACCTCGCCGACTGGTGGGTCGAGCTGGTGCGTGCAGGCGCCACCGACCTCGGCGGCCTGTCGGCCAACGGCGATCACATCTCGCCCGAGCACCCGTTTCCCTCGCCCCACCAGGTCCGCAAGCGCCTGCGAGCGCAGGGCGCCGCACTCACCGAGCGCCTGTGCGTGTATCCCCAGTACATCGATCCGGGCTGGCTGGCTCAGGGAGTGCTCGACGTCATCAAGACGCGCTACTGGTCGTTCATCCCGCGGCGGGGCTCAGGCCGCACCGAGCCACCGCGCCCCATCCGTTCCGACGTGGTGCCAGGCGCCATCGCCAAGGCCCGCGACGGCGCCTGGCTGGCGCCCGACGAGCTGACGGCGCTGTTCGCCGAGCGGCGCCCCGGGGCGATCGAGGAGATGCGAGCCGCCGCCGACGAGCTGCGCGCCGAGCTCGCCGGCGAGACCGTGACCTTCGTGGTCAACCGCAACATCAACGTGTCGAACATCTGCGTGGTGGGCTGTGCGTTCTGCGGGTTCGGGCAGGGCAAGCGCTCGCCCGATGCCTACGAGCACGACCGCGGGGAGTTCGCCCGGCGCATCCACGAGGCCGTCGCCTTCGGCGCGACGGAGGTCTGCATGCAGTCGGGCATCCATCCCGACTGGCGGCTCGAGGACTACGAGCACTGGCTCCGGGTGGCCAAGCAGGAGGCTCCGCAGCTGCACCTGCATGCCTACTCGGCGATGGAGGTGGCGCACATGTGCGACGTCTCCGGGCTCGCGCCCCGCGCGGTTTTCGAGCGTCTGCGCGAGGCGGGACTGGACTCGACCCCGGGCACCGCGGCGGAGGTGCTCCACGACGGCGTTCGCCAGCGAATCTCACCCAACAAGCTGCCGGTCGCGCGCTGGGTGGAGATCATCGAGGCCTCGCACGCCGCGGGCCTGCGCTCCACCGTCACCGTGATGTTCGGGCACATCGAGGAGCCCTGGGAGCTGGCCGAGCACATGCGCGTGGTGCGCGAGCTTCAGGAGCGTACCGGCGGGTTCACCGAGTTCGTCCCCCTGTCATTCATCCCCTTCCACACCCTGCTGGGCCGGACTCACGGCATCGAGGAGATCTCCCGCGAGGAGAACCTCAAGCACACAGCGGTCTTCCGCCTCGCCCTGGGGCGGTCGGTGCAAAATCTTCAGGCATCGTGGGTGAAGATGGGTCTCGACGCCGCTGCCGAGGCGCTGAGCTGGGGGGTCAACGACCTCGGCGGAACCCTGATGGAGGAGTCGATCTCCCGCATGGCCGGCAGCTATCACGGAGTGAGGCTGGATCCGCCCGACCTGATCGCCGCAGCGCATCGGGCGGGACGCCCGGCGGCCGAGCGGACCACCCTGTACGAGCTGCGGCGGCGCTACGAGCTGCCGGTCGCGGCGTAGCGAACCGCCCACCAACCTTAGCGCAGACCTATGGCCGGACTTCGTGGGTGACTAGCGAGTGCGCGCCGCAGGCGCTTTCAGCGTCAAGCCGAACGAGGCCCGAGTGAGATTGCCGCCGGCATCACGCGCCTCGACGGTGCCGTGCATGCGCACCTTCTTGGCCGCTCGGAGCACTTTCAAACTCGACTTCGTAAGGAGGAACCTCAACAGGACCGGGCGCCCCGGCTGAGCCTTGAAGCGTTGGGCGGCGAGCCTCAGGACGCTCGCTCGCCCCGGCTTGCCCACTCTGCTCGTCGACGCCTGCGTGCTACTGGCACTGCACGCGCCGGTCACGCCGGGCTCGGAGAAGCGCCCGCAAAACACCGTCACAACGCCCGTTCGGGAGACCGCGCGCGTACCGTTCTCACGCGTCAACGCGGCTCCGGCGATGGCGGGGCCGGCGGTATCGGCCGGTGTGCTGGCGAACGATCCGGAGGGCTGCTGCAGCGTGGGAGTGAACGTAGGCGCGACGGGGTGGTTCTCAGGCGTGGAGGAGGGCTGCGTGACCTGGAAGAACGCGGAGGCTCCCAGCGTCGGGCTGCTGGAGGCGACGATGTGGTGCCCCCCGCTCGTGGCGGCGGGAACCGTGACCGAGGTGACGAAATCGGGCCCGGTGACGGAGACCAGCAAGGGTCCGCTGCTCGACTCCCATCGGATCTCCACCGGCCCGGAGGAAAACGACTTCCCGGTGACCGTCGTCGTGCTCCCTGCCAGCCCTGACGTCGGGCTGAGCGTCAGAGATGGCGACGTAGCGGGAATGCCGACATCCGGCGGAGCGCAGGCCCACGCCCAGCTCACGGCGAACACCAGGGGCACGAGCAGGCAGCCGCCAAGCGCGCCCAGCCACCGCAGAGGGCTGTTGAACCGTCCGTGCACCAGGACTCAAGCTATCACTATTTGGCTGATTGCGTGATGTTATAGCGGCTGGTGTCGGCTACGGGCCGCCGCACGTCGGTGAGGGCACGTCCGCACGGAGCAGCTCCCAGTCGTAGTCGCTCGCCGGGCGCCCGGCGCCGATGACCACGAACGTGCCGTGCAGCTTGCCGCCGCACCGCGCATCGACGAGCGCCGTACGGATCTTCGGGCTCAGGTCGAGGTCGCCGGCCGCTCCCACGCGCAGTGGTCGACCCCCATCGTCGGGCTGGATCGCGAACGCGGTCAGCACCGAGGTGTCGCCGCTGCCCGAGCCCTTCACCGTGCGCCCGGTGCTCACGCGGCCCAGGATGGTCACCTCGTCCTCGCCCGGCTTGGGCTTGCGGTAGGCAGCGCCCGGGTCGGTCGTGGTGGACGACGGCGTGCTCGTCGCCGGCGGGGCGGTCACCGCGGTCGGGGGCTGCCTGACCGTCACGGTCTTGGTCTTCTCGCTGCCGCAGCCGAGCAGGATCAGCGGGACGGCGGCGAGAAGCACGGCGCTGCGCATGCGAGGACGGTATCCGCCGGCTCGGGCGGAAAGCCTTCCTCACATCAGGTTCGGCGTGTGGAGGTCCGAGAGCTCGCGCGCGGTGGCGTCGTCGAAGCCCGCCGCTCGCAGCCGGCGGATGCGGTTGTCCTCCATCGTCCGCATGAGCTCGCGTACCGCGCCGGCTCCGGTGCTGAGCTCGGCTGGCTGGAGGGAGCCGGCGGCCATCACCGTCAGACCCTCCGTCAGGAGCGGGCTCAGGCCGGACATCTCGGTGAGCTTGGCGGCCCGCCGCTGCGCGGCGCCAACCAGCGAGGCCTTCTCGTCGGGATCCACGCTCATCCGGCGGCGCACGTGGGAGACGCCGAAGTGCACGTGGCGGCGCTCGTCGCGGTGCGCCAGCGCGGCAGCCGCACGCGTGGCCGCGTCGGGTGCGTGGCGTTCCACGAAGCGCAGCAGGTCCAGGAAGGTGCCCTCGCCCAGGACGTTGAGCAGGAGCGCCGCGGCGCTGAAGTCGCGCTCGTCGAGCAGCGTGTGCAGCGAGAGCTCGGTGGAGGCGAGCGCGTAGCCGGGCTGGCCGCCGATCAGCGCGCGCTTGGTGA
Source organism: Actinomycetota bacterium (assembly GCA_030945905.1). Classification (GTDB taxonomy): domain Bacteria; phylum Actinomycetota; class Thermoleophilia; order Solirubrobacterales; family Solirubrobacteraceae; genus JALYZC01. Next base: position 4,387 of record JALYZC010000033.1, on the reverse strand, counting down.
AGACCTCGACGTGCCGCGCCTCGTCGTGGACGTGGCCTGCGAGCCACATGAGCATCTCGACGTACTGGGGGTTGAGGTCGGGCAGGAAGGCCGCCGGCACGTAGAGTGCGGCGTACTCGTTCTGGGCGATGAACGTCATCACCTGGGAGACCGCCCGCTCCATGAACTCCGGCAGGTCCCGGGCCGCCTCCCACGGCACGTCACGCGAGGCGTCCCATTGGGCGGCTGAGGCCTGCTCGACGAGCTCGCCCACGTCGTCGGCCCACAGCGCGTCGCGCTCGTTGAGTGACCAGTGAAACGCCGGGGCACCCCGCTCGGCGATCGCGCCCAGCGGAGCGAAGCCCTCGGTGCCCGCGACGGTGGGCGGCACGCCACCGGGCGGGCGCAGGTCGGCGGTGTGCAGCTCCCCGTCGCGCAGGGGCGGACCGGGTCCTCGCCTGGGCAGCACGTCGGCGAGCACCCGCGCGGAAGGGCCGCGGGTGATCTCGACGGCGTAGGCCCCGCCGTTGACGGCCCTCTCTCCCGTCGGCTGGTGACCCGCTCCCCGCGCCCAGCCCGGAAGCTCGAGGGCCGTGGCGCGCGAGGGGGTGACGACCTCGAGGCGCTGGCCCGCCGACATGCCCTCGAACGCCGCGGCCAGCAGGACTTCCAGCCCACCGCCGAGCTCGAGCTCTCCCGCCTCCAGCCGTCGCGCGCTCACACCGGTCCCGGCGGCGCGCCCATCGCCTCCGTCAGGGAGCCGTAACCCGACCGATCGCCCGGCAGCCAGCGCTTGACGCCCTCGAGGTCCATCGCCTGGCGCATCCCGGGGTCGTCGTAGCTCATGGCCAGCAGCGCCCGCCCCCACCGCTCCGCGACGGACCCGTCGAGCGAGGGCAGCGCCGTGAAGTTGCAGTGGTAGTAGGTCGGGCTGCGCCACGCCACCTCGATGTCCGCCACCGCGGGCACCCGCTCGCTGCGAAACGCGGCCAGCGTGGCGTCGCCGATGGCCCCGGCGTCCGCATCCCCGTCGGCCACGGCGCGCACCACGCGCAGCTCTGAGTCGCCGGTGTCGCCATGCTTGCCCAGATCGGTGTCGAAGCGCACCAGCTCGGTCTGCGAGGCGGCGTCGAGACCCTGCTCGCGCAGGTAGTGGAGCGGCAGGATCGCGGCGTGCCCCGAGTCGCGGCTTCCCAGCGCCAGGCGCTTCCCGGCCAGCTCGCGCACGTCCTTGAAGGCATCGCCGCGGCGGGTCAGGATCACCGTGGCGAACTGCGCGTCGATGTCCCGCATCCCGAGGATCCGGGCCTCGCTCCCGAGCGCCTGCTCGAGCGCCACGAACGCAGTGTTGGTGTTCCAGGCGATCTCCACGTCGCCGTCGAGCAGCGCCGCGACCAGGCGCTCGTAGTTCGAATACAGGATGTAGTCGGTGCCGACGCCCTCGCGCTCGAAGTGCTCGAGGAACGTCTCCCAGATCGTGACGATACGCGGGTGGTAGGCGACGGCCCCCACTCGCACCTCGGCGCCCGGGCGGCTCACGGGACCGGCAGACCGGCAAGCGCCTTGCCGATCCAGTTGCGAAGGACCCCGTTGGTGGGCGCCATCACCGCGCCCGCTCGCGCGTCGCGCAGGTGGCGCTCGATCGGCAGCGCGCGCGTGTAGCCCTGACCGCCGCAGACCTCGAGCGCCCGCTGGGTGACGGTGGTCGCCGCCTCGGTCGCCACCACCTTGCCCTCCATCAACGCGACCAGTGCCGCGTCGTCGGCCGCGTCGCCCAGGCGCGCGGCCTCGCGCACCACGAGCCGTGCGGAGCGAGTGGACATGTCCATGTCGGCCAGCTGGTGCTGGATCGACTGGATCTCGGCCAGCGAGCCGCCGTCGCCGTAGCGCCGATTCGAGGCGTGCTCGACGGCAACGGCCAGCGCCGCGGAGGCGATGCCGACGTTGACCGCTGCCAGCCCGGCGAGGAAGTAGGGCGCCACCGCCGAGAACACCAGGTCCTGACCTGCGCCCTCGCCGCCGATGCGCGCGTCCTGGCCGACCTGGGCATCGAGCGCCATCGCGACGCTCGAGTTGCCCGCCATGCCCAGGCCGTTCCACTCGCCCTCGAAGGTGAGGCCCCCGTCGCGATCGAGGACGAAGCAGTCGAGCCCTTCGCCGCCGCCGCTCTGGACGAGCACCAGGTAGACGTCGGCGTGCCCGCCCGAGGTCACGAAGCTCTTGCGCCCCGAGATCCGGACCCCGCCATTGGAGCGCTGCGCCTGCAACTCGGGCGAGTAGAAATGGGCGCCGGTGCCCCGCTCGCTGAAGGCCAGCGTCCCGAGCGTGCGCCCGGCGGCCATCGCCTCGAGGTACTCCCCGGCGCGTTCGCCGCCGCCCGCCGCGATGGTCGCGGCGGAGACCGAGTGCATCAGGAACACCATCCCCGAGGACGCGCACGCCGCGCCCACGGCCTCGCAGGCCTCGACCAGGTCGGACAGGCCGCCGCCGGCACCGCCATGAGACTCCGGAACCATCAGCCCGAAGCCGCCGGCCTCGGCCAGCGCACGCAGCGACTCCTGGGGAAACGACCGCTCGGCGTCGACGCGCGCAGCCGCGGACGCTATCTGTGCGCCGGCAACCTCACGAACGCTGTCGACCAGCGCAGCTGTCGATGTAGACATGTGAAACGCTCCTCTTCAGATGGGGTTCGCCGCCCGCACGGGGCAGCCACAGGCAGGGACACTCAGCGAGATGTCACCGGGCTCACCCCCTCCTGGTCACTGGAGCGCATGTCGCCCACCAGCCTACCGGTCACCGAAACAGGTCCTCCGCGAGCGGCCGCCGCAGCGCCACGGCTCCGGGGCCGTCATCGTCGGTGACGTGGCGCTCCAGTCCGCGCAGGACCACGGCGGGCTGGCGGGCGTCCTTGGCGCGCGCCAGGTCGGCGGCGGCTGCCACCTCGTCGGCGATCGCGATCCAGGTGGCGTGGAGCTCACGACCCTCGGAGTCGGTCCGTCCGCGCCAGTCCTGCAGTGGAGCCAGGCCCGCGCAGCCGATCGCGATGTCGCACTGGCCGTGGCGCCAGGCGCGTCCGAAGGAGTCCGTCACCACGACAGCCGGAGCGACGCCCGTGCGGTCGCGCAGCCGCGTGCGCAGCGCGCGCGCCGAGGCGTCGGGATCCAGAGGTAGCAGTACGAGCCGATCAGGGCCCCCGGTGTTCGATGCGTCCACCCCCGCGTTCGCGCACACCAGCCCGTGGTGCGTGCGACAGATGACCACGCCGCGCTCGGCGCGCACCAGCTCCGCCGTCTCATCGAGCACCACCTGCATCGCGCGGGCGTCCTTGCCGGCTCCGACCGCCAGCTCTCGCGCGCGTGCCGTGGCGGCGATCGTGGCGAGGTCGCGCACGCGACCCTCGGATTTCGACACGATCTTGTGGGCGACGGCGAGCACGTCGCCGTCGCGAAGATCGGCATGCGCGGCCGTGATCAGCTCGGCGAGGTCGTCTCCGGCCTGGACTTCGGGGAGCCCGGCCAGCGCGCGCACTCCGATCGGCACGTCAGGGTCCAATGGCGAGCGGGCCGGCGGCCGCGCTCAGGGCGGCGATGACCTCGGCGGTGGCTCGACGCACCTTGGCGCCTCGGAGGGCCAGCAGGTCTGCCGGGGTATCGATGTCGAGGGCGAGCGACGGCAGGTGGGCGACGGCCAGCCGGGCGCCGGCGGCTCGCGTGGCGTCGATGTGGCGCTCGAAGGAGTCGGGACCGAAGGCCGGTTCGATCACATGTGGCGGCGTCAGCAGGAGGGCGTTGGTGCCCGTGCCGTGCCGGTCGGGAACGATCGTCACCGCCGGACGGTCCTCGTCGACTCCGAGCAGGCCCTCGACCTCCTCCGGCTCAAGCGACGGACAGTCGCCCGGGACCAGCAGCACGCGCTCGGCCCCGAGCTCGACCGCCTGGTGGATCCCCGCCGCGGCCGCCGTGTTCTGTCCGGATTCCGCCCGATCGTCCACGATCACCGCATCGCGGCCTCGGGCGACCGCGATCGCCCGCGCCTCCCCGCTCACCACCACGATCCGGTAGAGCGAGTGCACCTCCGCCAGGGCCGCGAGTACGTCTCGCACCATCGCCTCGGCCAGCGTCTCCCGCGCGTGCGGGTCAAGGCCGATGCGCAGGCGCTGCTTGGCGCTCTCGAAGCGCTTGATGGGAAGGACCGCGATCGTGACCATTGCCGACCTGAACGCTACTGACGTACGGAGACGCGCCGTCAGAGGCTGGCCTGCTGCGAGCGGCTGCGCGCCCATCGACCTCGGCTATCGCCTCGAGCCGATCGCCTCGGCGAAGTGCAGCGTCTCCTCGGCCAAGCGCCGACGGGCGGCGGAGTCGGTCATCAGCACGTCGGTCTCCAGCACGGGCACCAGGCTCGTGCG
>JALYZC010000078.1 GCA_030945905.1 Actinomycetota bacterium | reverse complement strand
GTCTACTACTGGTTCCCGAAGATGACGGGGCGAATGTACGACGAGCGGCTGGGCAAGATCCACTTCTGGATGACCTTCATCTTCTTCAACGTCACGTTCGGGCCGATGCACCTCATCGGCCTGCAGGGGATGCCGCGGCGAGTGGCCGATTATGCGCAGCAGTTCGCCGCGTGGAACCTCGTGATTTCGATCGCGTCGTTCTTCGTGGGACTGAGCACGCTCGTCTTCCTCTACAACATGGTCGCCTCCTGGCGCGGGGGCCCGCGCGCCGCCGCCAATCCGTGGCGTGCGCTCACGCTGGAGTGGCAGGTCTCCTCGCCGCCCCCGATCTTCAACTTCGACGCCGTCCCCACCGTGGTCGGAGGACCGTACGAGTACGGCGTGCCGGGCGCAGTGCACGGAGTCTTCAAGTCGCCGGCCGAGGCCAAGCTCACCGGGGCGGTCGCCACGGCGCCGGCCAGGGAGTGACGAGCATGACCAAGGTGCTGATCATCGCCAACGAGACGGTCGGCGGGCGCAAGCTCATCGAGGCGGTGCGCGCGCGGGCGCAGCCCGGCGACGCCGAGTTCGTGCTGGTCGTGCCGCAGAATCGGCCGCGCCACGGCGGAATCATCTATGACGACGCGGTACACGACGCGGCCCAGGTGCGTGTGGACCTCGCGCAGCAGTTCCTCGGTCAGGAAGGGGTGCAGGTGACCGGCGAGGTGGGCGACGAGGACCCCTTCGAGGCGGCTATGGACGCGATCGACGAGCACCGCCCGGACGAGGTGATCATCTCGACCTTTCCCATGAGTGCATCCGGCTGGCTGCGCAAGGACCTCGTGCAACGGATCGCCGACAGCTCGAACCTTCCCGTCGAGCACGTGGTGGTCGACCTCGACAACGAGGGGCTGCCGTTCACCCTGACCCTGGTCGTGGCCAACCAGACCGTCGGCGGCGATGAGCTGCTCTCCGCGCTGAAGTCCAAGGCGGCTGAGGGCGACCACCTGTTCATCGTGGTTCTGCCCCAGGACGGCGGCGAGGGCCACCACACCAGGGAGGCTCGCGCCCGCCTTCACGGGGTGCTGTCGCACATGCGAGAGGAAGGCCTGCTGTGCGCCGGCATGATCGGCGACCCGGACCCCTATACCGCGACGATGAACGCGCTGCGCGGCTTTCGCTGCGACGAAGTCGTGATCTCGACGCTGCCCGAACAGAAGTCCGGGTGGCTACGAGCCAACCTGCCCGAGCGCATCCAGGAGACCTCGGGCGTGCGGGTCGAGCACGTCGTGACGAGCCTGGACGACGTCGCGAAGGCGCAGGCCTCGCACTAGCACATGGAAGCCGCCTCCGTCACCCACGCCGACCACGGCGACCACCCCGGGCCGCCGGAGGCGAACCGCAGCTCGCGGGTGGAGCCCCAGCTGCTGGGAATGCTGCTGTTCATCATCAGCGAGGTGATGATCTTCGGCGCATTCTTCACCGCCTATTTCTTCATCCGCGTCGTCAATCACGCTGCCTGGCCAGCGCATGGCACCGAGCTGCCCGTGGCGGTCGCCGGCGTGAATACCGCCATCCTGCTCTCCTCCTCGCTGACCATGCACTGGGCGCTCGTATCGGTCAAGAGCGGCAACCGGTTCGGTCTCAAGGCGGGGATCCTCTCCACCCTGCTGCTGGGCATGACCTTCCTGTTCGTGCAGATCAACGAGTACGTGAACATCGGCTTCGCGCCGCACGACACCGCTCAGGGCTCGATCTTCTACGGGCTCACCGGCTTGCACGGCGCCCACGTGTTCATCGGGTTGACGCTGCTGGCCATGGTCACCGTCCGCGCCTTCCGCGGGCACTTCACGCCAGAGGAGCACCGCGGAGTCGAGGTGCCGGGTATCTACTGGCACTTCGTCGACGTGATGTGGATCGTCGTGTACTCGACGATCTACGTCCTCTAGAGAGGCTGATGCTCAACCCCCTGCGCTCGGAGGCGGAGGCCTTCCGCTTCCTGCTCTATGTGGTCGTCGCGGTGGCGGTGATCGTCGGGCTCGTGCTGCTGGGCCGGGCACTGTTCTGAGCGCACACTGAGCCTCGCGGCATCCACGGACGCCACAATAGGGCGATGAGCCTGGCCCTCGACCCCGGCGTCATTGCATTCCTCATCGGTATCAGCGTGCTCTACGTGCGCGCGGTTCGCGTCCTGCGCACGCGGGGCTACCGCGTCCCCCGCACCCAGCAGGTCTGGTGGTGGCTGGGTGTGGCCCTCCAGGCGGTGGCGCTGGTGGGGCCGCTGGACGCACTGGCCGACGACCTCCTCAGCGCCCACATGGCGCAGCACCTCCTGCTCGCCGACGTCGCGATCCCCTTCCTGCTCGCGGGGGTGCGCACTCCGGTGCTCGTGTTCTTCCTGCCCCGCCCCGTTCTGGTCGCATTGGCCCACCGGCGCACCCTGCGACGCCTGTTTCGCTTCCTGCGCCGGCCGCTGGCGGCGATCCCGGCCTATGTGGTGATCCTCTACACCTGGCACTTCGGGTTCGCGTTCGAGGGGGCGCTGCGCCATCCGGCGCTGCACGTACTGCAGCACGTCTCCTTCGTGCTGGCCGGCGTACTGATCTGGTGGGCGGCGATCGAGCCCCAGCGCCGGCGCCTGCCCGGCGAGCTCTGGAAGATCCCCTATATCTTCGCGGCGCGGATGGTGAGCATGTTCCTGGGCGTGGCCTTCGTGGTGACCAGGACGCCGTTCTATCAGGGCTTCTACGGCTCCCGCCCGGGCGCCCGGGGCGTCGACGCCCTGGCCGACACCCAGATCGCGGGCGGTCTGATGATGACCCTGGACATCGTGGTTATCGGGGGGGCGCTGATCTTCTTCTTCTGGCGAGCGTCGCAGGAAGCGGATCGCAGCGAGCACGCTGAGAGGACAGCCACGGCCGCTACTTGACGGTCAGCGTGCCCTTCATTCCGGCCTGCTCGTGACCGGGAACCGTGCACAGGAAGGTGTACGTGCCGGGCTTCAAGTCCACCGTCACCTGCGAGGTGGCACCGCCCTGAACGACGGCGCCGGCCTGCATGGCCCCCGGCCCCTGCACGGCGATGTTGTGGCCCACCGACGACTTGTTCAGCGACTTGACGAGCACCTTGCCCGGCTTCGCGGTGGCCGCGATCGGCACGAACTTCAGATCGCCTGAGGGGAAGGCGTCGATCTCCAGCGTCCCGTTCTTGTCCATGGCGTTGGGGATGCGCGCGACGGTCGCCACCGCCCGCCCGAGCGACCCCGCGTCCTGCCCGGGCTTGGACACCGTGTTGGCCACGTAGGCCGCGATGTTGTCGGCCGTCCGCCGATCGCGTGGAAGCTTGCCCTGTCGCGACAGCTGGGCCATGAGACTCTTGTTGTTGGGATAGAGGATCTGCTTCTGGACCACGCCGCGGATGGTGGAGCGCTTGAAGCCGTCCTTGACGTCCTGCCCGAACGCCGCGTCGAGGTTGGGGCCGGTCACGCCCGTGGTCTTCGCGCGCCCGAGCACGTGGCAGGACCCGCACTTGGACACGAACTGCTGCTTGCCCGCGATCAGGTCGCCCTGGCGCTGCTTGACGTCGCAGCCGGCAAGTGCGGTGATGATCGCCGCGCTCGCGAGAGCGGCCCAGCAGAGCGTCCTTTTCGGCCTGGGCACGGCGGGAACTCTATCCAAGGGCGGACGGGGCGGAGGCGCTCGGTCTGGAGCTTTCGATCTCTTTCCTCGTGGGCACTACTGAGCCTCGCCGGTCCAAGGCCTCAGCGTAGTGCTCCAGAAAGAGCCGGAGCGTTTCGCAGCGTCGCTGGAGCGAGTCCGCGTCGGCGTGGAGCTGGTGGTCCCCCTTGATGGTGAGCGTGTAGATGCGTCGCTCGGGCCCCGCCGCGCCGTCGATCCACTCTGAGCACACGAGGTCGTGGCGCTCGAGCTCGCGCAGCAGGCGATAAACCCGAGGGCCGGAGCGGTGAAACCCCTGCTCGACCAGCCGCTGACACAGCTCATAGCCGTGCGCTGGCCGCCCGCGAAGCAGCAGGAGCGTCCAGGCCTCGAGAGCCTCGCGTGACATCGGGGTCTCGGGCCGGCGCACGGCCTTGGCCGCACGTACCCAGTGGGCAGCGCTCGTACCGTCGCTTGCCCCGAGTCGTGCCACCGCTCGATTTTCGAGCTGGCGCACGCGCTCTCCGGATATCCCAAGACGCGCGCCGATCTGACGAAGCGACTGCGGCAATGTGCCGTCCAGTCCGTAGCGCAGGTTGAGGATCTTCCTCTCGCGAGCGTCCAGGCTGGCCAGGCCGGCACGCAGCCTACGCGCTTCCTGGGCAGGCAAGGCCTTCCGCTGGCCACGGAATGCGGCGGGGGCCATCTTGCTCAGCGGGTCTTGGCCCTCACCTGCCGTGAGCGTCGGCCGTGCTTGGCCGAAACGTTGTCACGAGCAGCGACGGCGTAGTAGTAGGTGGTGTGGCGGCGCAGATCGGTGACGGTAAGGCTGACAGTGCCACCGACTTGCGTGACCCTGAAGCGACAGACCCCGTGGCAAAGGGCTTGGGCCCGCGCGAAGTCCCGTTCGCTGCGGATGGGACGAAGCGATTGCTTGACCAGATAGCTGCGGGCGGCGGGCTGGCGGTTTGCGTCGGTACCGGGCGCCTTGAAGCTCAGGTCGATCCGGGTCCTTCGGCGAGTCACCGCTCGCAGGCCGGTCGCCCGGCCGGGCGTGCGTCCATAGAGATGCAGGCAGCGGCGGCGGCCGCTGGTCGCGTGGTGTTTGAGGTGGCGGTTGGCCTGTGCGCGCCGGGAAGCCGAGCCGTGGCTCGAACGTGCCCTTTCACGCCGTGCGTGCCTCGCCACCGCGGCCAGGCAGGCGCGCAGACCGCGTGCACGGGCGGTATCCGAGCTCACAACAGGGGCCTTCTTGAGGCCGGGGCGCTGAGCAGCGCCGATCGCCGGGGAGGTAACGGTCGGCGAGCCGCCGGACGGGGGCGGGCAGACGGCCCCACCATCACCCGGCTTGAGGTTCAGTGGGCCTGCCGCACCCGGCGGCTCATCGTCGCCGATGTCGTTCGGGCTGCAATAACCCAGCCGGCCATCTGCGCCGGAACCCCAGCAACGTACGCCTCCGTCCTCGAGGCGTGCACACGTGTGACTATCACCAGCGCTGATCGCCACGGCAGTGCGCCCGGCACCGAGGTCCACCGGGCCCATCGTGTCGGGGGTTTGGATGTCACCCACGGTCTTCGTGTCGCCATAGCCCAATCGGCCGTTGTTGCCAAAGCCCCAGCAGCGGACGGTCCCATTGTCCAGCACCGCACAGGTGTGGAGCTGACCGGCGCTGATCGCCAGCGCCGTGCGCTGCGGGCCAAGGGGCACCGGCCCAGCCGCGTCGGGGGTCTCATTGTCGCCGATGTTGAGGGTGTTGCCGTAACCGAGGTCGCCGACCCCTCCGTAGCCCCAGCACCGCACCGTGCCGTCGTCAAGCACCGCGCAGGTGTGCACGCCGCCGGCACTGATCGCCTTCGCGGTGTGTCCCATACCCAGGTTCACCGCGGCCAACTTGTCCGGGGTGGTAGCGGGCGTATCGCCGGCATTGTCCGTGCTGCCGTACCCCAGCCGGCCGTACTGACCAAATCCCCAGCAGCGCACACTGCCGTCGACGAGCACCGCGCAGGTGTGCACGCCGCCGGCGCTGATCGCCACCGCAGTGCTCCCCCCCAGGTTCACCGGGCCGACCGAGGCCGGGGTCTCGTCATCGCCGACATCGGTCGTATTGCCATGGCCCAGCTGGCCTTGCCCACCGTAGCCCCAGCAAAGCACGCTTCCGTTGTCGAGGATTGCGCACGTTTGGGCACCGCCCGCGCTGATCGCCTTTGCGGTGCGCCCCGTCCCCAGGTCGACCGCCCCGGCCGAGGCCGGGGTCTGCACGACCCCGACGCTGTTCCGGTTGCGGTACCCCAGCCGTCCGTTACCGCCGAAACCCCAGCAGCGTACGCTCCCATCGTCAAGTATCGCGCACGTGTGGTAGGCGCCGGCGCTGACCGCCTTCGCGGTGCGACCCGGACCGAAGTTCACCGGCCCCACCGAAGCGGGCGTCTCATCGTCACCGACCGCGTTCGCATTTCCGTAGCCCAGCTGACCGTCAGCGTTGAAGCCCCAGCAGTCCGCGTTCCCACCGTCGAGGAGCGCACAGTTGTGAAACGCGCCGGTGTCAAGGCCGCCGGCCGCAGGTTGCGTGGGTTGAGAAGCCTGCTCCGCCGCCGCGGGAGCGGCAAGCACGCTCGCCATCACCCACGCGACCAGCAGAGCGCGCACGGCCAAGGCCAACTCAGCACCAAGCGCTGCGGCGACCCGTCCGGGAGCCCTCCGGGATCCCGGTCGTGTGTTGTTCTCAGGCAGGGGCGAGTTCCAGCGCTGGAGCCAGCAGCTCGGGGCGATAGATCTCCTCACCGGAGAATGCGGAGAGACCATGCGTTGCGGCCGTGTAGTCGATCGTCTCCTCCCAGCGCTCCGCGTCCATGAAGCCCGGCCGGTCCCCGTCGAACGCGTTGGGCTCGAACAGCGCCCAATTGGCGCGGATGTGCTCGTCGGAGATGCTCGGAAAGCGGCGGCGGAACGCCGCGATTCCCGGCTCGGGATCCTCTCGTTGAACGTCGTAGCCAGCCACGAATGCGTCTCGCATGCGAGCGACCAGGTCCCGCGGCAGGCGGTCAGCCGCCAGGAGGCCTGTGGTGTAGACGTCGGTATCCAGCGAGATGACACGCGTGGGGAACCCGGCGTCGCGATGACAGGCCTCGCGGTGGTAGGGCGTCATGTCCATCCAGACCGGGATCACGTCGACCTCTCGATCCCGGAGCGCCCGGTTCATACCGCCCAACGTCTCCAGGTCGAGGCTCCCCGATGACTCTACGACGGTCGCACGACCAAGGCCCATGCGCGCAAGCGTGCCCACGTACTCCTGGGTGAACCACGGGAAGCACCATTTCGCCGCTCGCGCCTGAGGCAGGTCGGCCGGCTCTCGAAACTCCGCATCGTCGCGCACAACCGCGACGATCGGGTTGCGCTGGTGAGACACAGCGGCAAAGCGAGCCGGAAGGTATCCACCCATCTCGGTCTGCGCCGCAAACAGGTACGCGACCGAGGTGAGCGCGAAGTCAGCCTCCCCCGCGCCGACCGCCTTGATTCGCTGCGAAAGTCCGCGCAACGTCCAGTCGGGAATCGGCCCCCCTCCGACGAACTCCACCTCGATGCCCTGCTCAGCAAACAGGCCGGCCTCCACCGCCGCAAAAGCGGGCAGGTGCATACCGCCGACGCAAGACCGACACCAGCACATCAGACGCACACGATCCATCCCGACCTCCTCCTCAATGGTTGAGTGAAAGCTGCGGCGGTCGCCGGACAGTCCCGTTAGCGTTTGACGATCGTGAAGGAGATCGTCCTGGGCGTCGAGCTGTTCTTCGCAGCGTCGGTGGCGATGATGGTCGCCAGGTAGCTACCCGGGCTCAACTTCCTGGACCCGATGCGACCCGAGAACGCGACGCTGTTCTTACCCACGTGGCTCACCCGCGTCAACGTCCCGCGGTTGAGCACCCGCGTGCACTTCCTCGCCTTGCGCAACTTGCGTGTCGGCGCCACACAGCGCTTGCCCTTCCGGCGCCCGGCGAGGCGCTGGGCGATCGTGACCTTCACCGTGCCCGCCTCGGAGAGCGTGTAACGGAACGTCGTGCCCTTCTTGTGCCTCTTACCCTTCTTCTTGGCCGCCGCAGTGCCAAACGTTGGCGTCGAACCGCCCACCGTGAACGGATTGTTCGTCAGCCCGTAGCTCGACACGCCTGGAGCAGAGGTATCAAAACCACCGGTCATCCCGGTCGAGGTCAAACTACCCGAGGGACCCGGGCCCACGGGACACGACCCTCTCGACAGGAAGAAGAACACCTTCCCCTGGTTCTGGGCTCCGGCCACATCCTGGTACGCCGCGCCCGCGGCGTAATCTGGCTCGCAGTCGCCGTTGATATCGCCCAGCGCCCTGGCGCCCGTGCCGAGCTCGCTGCCGGAGTTACCCGGAACATTAGGCTGGAAGTCAGCGTCTGACAGTCGCAGCGTCTTTAGTGGCGAGCCATCTCTCCCGTTGTTTACGTAGATCTCGCGATCGTTGCCCCCGATGCCCCCGGTCAACAGGTCGGGCACTCCATCCTTGTCGTAGTCAGTCCTACTGGCGACGAATCCGAAAGACTCCGCCGCGGTTGGGGATGGATCCTTGACCTCGTACAGGAGCACGCCGGTGCCCGCAGCGGCCGAGGCCTTGCCATCGAAGATCCATGCCTTCCCCTGACTGTTTCCCCCGGTCCCGCTCTGGGTGAAGGCGTTGATGTAGATATCAGCCGCACCATCCCCGTTCACATCCCCGGGGGTGTTAGGAGAGGCGTCTTGGAGACCGAAGAACTGGCTGGCGCCTGTCTCCGGCGCAACGATTCGGGTGAGCACCGTGCCGTCCTTGCCGCTGAACAGATACACCCTACCGTGGTGATCGGGGTCCGGTCTAAGGGCGTAGGCGGACACGAACTGGTCGGGGAAGCCATCGCCGTTGACGTCCCCCGGGCCCTGCACGGTGCCCCCGAAGTTCCCGCAGCTAACGGTCGAGCCGGGATTGGAACAGGTCGCCGCCGGTCTGTCGGCAGCCGGAAGGTTGAGGGTGCGAATCGGTGCACCGTTCTTGCCCGAGAAGATATACGCCTCGCCCTCGGCCTTGTGACAATCAGCGGGGAGAGGGACCACTGTGCTGCAGCCGGCAGGCGCGTCGTAGGAGGAGGCTCCGACGATGATGTCCGGTGTGCCGTCACGGTTGACGTCGCCGGCGGCGCCGATTCGCGCTCCGAAACCGCGGAACGACGTACCCGGGTGCGACTGCGGACTCGGGCTGTTGACCGCGTAGAGGAGCGCTCCCGTAGCTCCCTCGTAGACAAACATCTTGCCCTGATTCTCGTTGCACCCAGGCGTGCCGACCGTGCAGCCGATGCCCGTCGTGGCGTTCACGTCCTCAGCGGGCGCCCCCACCGCCAAGTCTTCCTTACCATTCCCATTGACGTCCCCGATGTCGGACATGTAGAACCCGAACTGCCCGTTCACCTGAGGCTCGGGAGAGAAGATTTCGTAGCGCATGGAGCGGTCTCTGCCGTTGAACAGCGTGACCTGGCCGGCGTCCGGAAGGTTCTGATCGTGCGAGGAGAAATCCGCCTGGTAGCTGGAAGCGAAGAGATCTCTCACCCCGCTGCCGAGGTCCGCATCTTCGATTCGCTGGCCAAAGAGCTCCTCAGACTGCCCCGTGTCCGGAGAGTTGACGCCGACCGTGTCGTACGGAGTGCTGGGCGTAGCCGCGAAGCTGCTGGGGGCCCAGGCTGCCAGCAGCGCACACGTCGCTGCGCCGAGCGCAAGCAGGCGGCCGACCGAGCGCCGACGCCTGGTGCTCTCCCTCGCCGCGTTGTGAGGGTCGCTCGCGGAGATCGCAGAGAAGCGAGTGGACGTAACGCCAAAGCCATCGTGAAAACCGATCATCTTCCTCCTGCCAGGTAGGGGCATCCGTCCTATTTCTTAGACTGCTGCGTCGGATGGTTACCAGAGCCCCCACGGCCGATCCATAGGTGCACCGACCATCTAGATAAGTAGTGCTTGGCGCTTGGCTCATACCTAGCGTCGACCTCCGCACTAGTACGCTTGCAGCAGCGTGGCGGAAGTGCGCTCAATGGCTAGCGATAACTCAGGGTGGGAGTGTGGCGCTCGGAGAGGAGGCCCGAACGCCCCGCCGAGACCGAAGGGGCGGCTGCGCCGAACCGCGCCGCTGTACTCGCCGGCTCTAATTGGCCGGGGTGATGAGGTGGCCCTTCTGCGGGAGGCGACGAGCATGCCTCCCGCCGTGGTCGTAGTGGAGGGAGAGGCTGGAGTTGGAAAGAGTCGCCTGGTCCGCGAGATCCCTTCCCTTCTGGAGGGCCAGAACAGACGAATGCTCCTGGGACACTGCCACCGCTTGCATGAGCCCTTTCTTCTGGGGCCCGTTGTGGAGGCGCTTCGCGACGCTGGCCGCGAGCCCCCAACGGGTGCCGTCGGTTCGCTGGTGGGTGCGCTTCGCCCTCTACTGCCCGAGCTTGCGGGTGTGCTTCCACCGGAACCTGCACCCTTGTGGGATCCACGCGCCGAGCGGCACCGCGTCTTTCGGGCACTACGTGAATTCCTTGAGGCGTTCGGTCCGACGGTATGCGTGTTGGAGGATCTGCACTGGGCGGATGAAGGGACGTTGGAGTTCCTCGCCTTTCTTCTGTCAAGGCCGCCGCCCGAGCTGGCTCTGGTCCTCACCTATCGGACGGAGGAGCCGCCCGCGGCATCACCGGTGCGATCGATGCGGTCGTGCATTCGGCCCGATACCGCTCAACTCACCATTGAGCTGTCTCCGCTCACGGGCGCTGAAGTCACCCGACTGATCTGCGCGATCCTCGACACCGATGCCGTCGCTGAGGAGTTCGCACGTGAGGTGCACCAGCGCACCGCGGGCGTTCCCTTCGCGGTGGAAGAGGTGCTTCGTCTCCTTCGCGACCAAGGTCAGCTGCTCATGGATGAAGGTCAGCCGGTCCAGGTAAGCGGCCAGATCGGCGTGCCCCCGGCGATCGCACAGTCCATCCAGGAGAGGATGCGCGGGCTTGACCGCGATGCGCGGCTCATTACTCATAGCGCTGCCGTCCTAGCGGTCGCTGCAGAGGATGACCTTCTCACCAGTGTGGCCGGTCTTTCCCGGGGACGGGCGATGAGCGGGCTGACCGAGGCATTGATGCTGGGGCTGCTCGAGGAGAAGCGCGACGGTTGTTTCGGGTTTCGCCATGCGCTGGCGGCAGAGGCCGTCCACGCCACGATCCCGGCTCCCGCGCGACGCCGGCTGCACCTACGGGCCGCGCGAGCGCTCGAGAGCGGACCCGAGCCTCGACCGCTGGGGCGCCTCGCCCACCACTTCAGAGAATCCAAGCACGGCCGTTGGATCCACTACGCCGAGGAGGCTGCGGACGCCGCCACCTCGGCGGGGAACGATCGCGAAGCTGCCCGCCTTCTCGAGGAAGCTCTCGGGGCGCCACGCCTGCCGCCAACAACTCGCATTCGCATGGCCACCAAGTTAGGGACGGCTGCGCTCTACAGCATGTCGCCCCAGGGCGCAGGCGTGGTCCTTCAACGGGTCCTGGACGAGGAGTCCATGGGGGCGGGCCTTCGGGGGGAGCTACGCCTATCCCTGTCGCGGCTTCAGGCTCACGCAGGCGACTCATCCTGGCGTGAGCAGATGATCCGAGCCGTCGGAGAGCTGCAGCGGCGGCCGGAGCTGGCCGCTCCGGCGATGGCAGCCCTGGCCTGGCCAACCACGCTCGAGGGCACGGTGGATGAAGACCTCGGCTGGCTTCGTCGAGCGGTGGAGGCGGCCGCCCGAACGGAAGATCCGATGGTCAAGAGCTTCGTGAGCCTGCAACGCGCGGCGATCCTGCTCTTGGTCGGCGATCCAGAAGGATGGCGCGCCGTAGACGACCTTCCCGAGGACCCGCGATCCCTCGAACAGAAGGTGCAGCTCCTACGCGGGTACCACAATCTCTCCATTGCGAGCCTCGGTCTCGGACACCACCGCCACGCCGAGAGGTTCCTAGCCGAGGTCCGCCGTCTGAACGACGAGCTCGAACACGTCGATTGGGATCCATGGCTCGAAAGCACGACGATCGGTGTCGACTGGCGCCTCGGTCGTTGGGAGGGACTCGAATCAAGAGCCCGCGAACTCATGCGCAGCACCCTGGCCCGACCGGCCCTTGTCTTTGGGCACCCAACTGATTCTCGGCAAGCTCCTGCTCGTTCGAGGCCGAGTCGAGGACGCCGAGCGGACCTTCGCAGCGGCGCTCGAGATGGCCGAACCGAGGCGTTGGATGTCGACGCAAGTGGTGGCGGGAACGTGGCTGGCTCGGATTCACTTGGCACGAGGTAACGCCAGCAAGGCCTGCGAGCGAACCAGCGCTGGGCTCGACATTCTCATGCGCAAGGGCAGCTGGGTATCAGCCCGGGAGCTGGCCCCTATAGCGATGCAAGCGCTGATCGCTGCCGGCATGCGCGACCAGGCGGACAAGCTGGCCAAAGACTTCGCCGCGGGACTCCTCGGCCGCGATGCCCCTGCGGCCCGGGCGGCGAGCGCCCTCTGCAATGGCCTCCTGGCCGAAGCGGAGGGTCGCCACGAAGCCGGGGCGCGGCTCTTGGGCACGGCGGACCGGCTTTGGCGTGAACTACCCTCCCCCTACGAGGCGGCGCAAGCTCGGGAGGCGCGGGCTCACTCGTTGCTGGCGAAACACGACCCCCGAGCCGGTGATCTCCTGAGGGACGCCCTCGAGAGCTTCGACAGACTCGGAGCAAGTTGGGACACCGGCCGCGTGCGCGCCACCATCCGAGCGACGCGTCTCCCCCTGCGGGCACCGTCGCCGCACGGACGCAACCCGTACGGTGACGAGCTCTCCCCCCGTGAAGCACAGATCGCGGAACTCGCGGGAATGGGGCAAAAGAACCGCGAGATCGCTGAGGCGCTGGTCTTGTCCACGCGTACGGTCGAGGTTCACGTCGCATCCGTACTGCGCAAGCTTGGCGTTCCTTCCCGGCAGGAGCTTGCCAAGGTCGCCGAAGGCAGAGGCCGCAGCGAACCCACGTAGCGAACGCCCACCGCGCCTTCAGGGCGCAGGCAGCTCGTCCAGGCGCCCCTGCGCCGCGGCGATGACCCGCTCCGCTACCCCTTCCCACGAGTAGCGCTCGCGGGCCGTGGCGGCCAGTGCCGTGCGGCCGGCCCTGCGCACGTTCTCGGGGGCGGTGAGCCACCCGACGACAGACGCGGCCAGGTCGCTCACCGCGTTGGCCCCCAGTGGGAAGGACAACCAGCCCCGGGCGGACTCCGGGACACCGGCGCCCAGCACCCGGCTCACCTCGGCCAGCCCGGAATGCTCGGCGCTGACCGGCCAGGCCCCGGTGGCGGCTGCCTCGGCCGCGACCATGCCGAAGGCCTCCGGGAACGTGCTGGGCACGACGAGCGCTTCGCATGCCGGAAGCAGATCGGAAAGCTCGTCGTGCTCGAGCCTACCGGCGAAGGCCACACGCTCCTCCAGGTCGCGAGCGGCGCGCACGTATGAGGCACGACACACCGAGTCGGCCTCGAGCCGATCGAAGAACGCCTGCATGTACGCGAGGCCGCCGCTGGGCCCACCCTCCAACGACCGGCCTGCGCGGGCCAGTTCGCGCGCGGATGCGAGATCACCCGCTGCGAGCACCGCGACCAGCTTTCGGCAGGCGTCCTCATAGGCCCCGAACCCGACCACCACGAGGCGGGCCTCCGGGACCCGCGCCAGCACGAGCGGCCACGCCGCGAGCAGGAGATCGACTCCCTTGGACACGATGAGCTTGCCCACGAACGCGACAAGGCGATCCCCTTCGACCTGGACGGAGCGCAGCGCCTCCGCCGCGGCCCGCGGGTGGCGCGCAAACGCCGACCCGGTGGATCCGGTGGACCGTGCCAGGCGGGACAGGCGTCGCACCAGGTGCGCCAGCCCGTCGGCGGCCTCGGCCGGCGAGCGCGGCGCGAAGGCGGCCACGTCGACGCCCGGAGGACCCAGCCGCGTCCGAGCCGGCAGGGCCGGATCCTCGAGCGTCGCCCACAGGCTCTCAGCCGTATGTCGCGAGCCCACGAGCACGGTCCGCGTCCCGTCCAGGCCCTCGCGGGCGTACGGCAGGAAACGGTGGAGGTGGGGCTTGACCGTGTACTCGAGGGCGCTGCCGTGCACCTTGACCGCATAGGGCACGCCGCTGCCATCGAGAGCACGCCGCAGGATCGCGGGCCCCATGATCAGGTGATTGGCCAGTGCGACATCGGGCGGCGCACGATCGACCACGTCGCGCACCGCCGCGACGTTGCGGTCGAGGTAACGGGCGAGCTCGACGTCGTCGAGCTCGGGGAACGTGCGCGCCTCCATCCCTTCGTAGCGGTCGGCCACGTAGACCGGGAGCAGGCCGCCGAGATCCGGGCGGTACACGGTGCAGCGCGGGCCCGATGACCCGGCGCTTACCCGCAGCGCTCCCCCCTCCCAGACACCCACGGCATCCACGAAGGGCAGTGACCCCGGATCGCGGTCCTGGCAGAGGAGGTGCACCTCGTGACCGAGCGACGCCAATGCTGCGGCGAGGCTGGCGTTGTAGACGTTGGAGCCCGTCCCATGCAGCAAATAACCGTGGAAGATGAGGATCCGCATGCAGGTCCAGCTTATGCCGGGGACCCGATCATTTAGAGTCCTGCGGCGTGAGCTCGCATCAGCGCTACCGGATGCGCGTGCCGTCCTCCGGGCGAGAGGTGATCATCGAGGCCGAGCCCGACGAGGTCTATGTCGACCGCGAGACGGGCGAGGCCTTGGAGGTCGTGGGGAAGTTGGTTCCACTCGCTCCCTCGCCCTCGGACCTCCCCTGGGCGGTGGAGCACCTGCGGTTCTGCACTTGGTGTGACCAGCTCGCCCAGAAGGATCTCAACGACTGCCCCCATTGCGGCCGGCGCATGGGCGCGACGGGCCCTTAGCATCGTGGTACGCCGAGCGCTGCTGATCGGCACCTTCGCCGCTGCCCTGGGGTTGGGAGCTGCGATCGGCGGCTGCGGCGGCGGTAGCAGCGGCGACAACGACGCGCTCAAGACGCCTGAGCTGACCGTGCCCACGAACACGACCCCCACCTCGACCTCGACGACCACGACCTCGACCACGGCGACGACCTCGACCAGCTCGACGGACCAGGGCTCGGGGACCGCTCAGAGCGCCGGGGACAGCGGTGCGGGCGCTGACTCGGGCGCGGCTCCCGCCGACCAGGGCGGTGGCACCGGCGCCGCCGATCAGGGCGGTGGGTCAGGGGCCGGGACGGGAGGCACCGGCGGCACCGGCGGCACCGGCAACTCGGGCGGGGGTACCGGCGACTCGGGTGGGGGCACGGGCGGTGCGGGCACGGGCGGTACCGGCGGCACGGGCGGGACCGGCTAGCGACCGCGCGACGGGCGCCAGCCTGGCCCGTGGTCGTTCAGGGGGTCGAGATCAAGGTCGCGCTGTAGGTCATGCGAGCGGTCTTGTACTCGCAGGCGTACTGCGTCTGGCCGCCGAGCGTCTGCTGCGCCGTCTGCTGAAAGGCCTCGTTGTCCGAGCAGGGCTTGGGCCGCGACGCGCGCCAGATGGTGTTGTTTCCGAGGCCGACCGCGAGCACGGGGGCCCAGGTGGGCACCGTCAGCGCCAGGAGGTCGTTCTTGGCGACGGGGATCGACCGGGCCAGCGCGAACTGGGCTGTGGTCCCGAGGAACGAGGTGAGTTGGATCACGTCGCTCTGAGCCTTGACCACGAAGCGGAAGTTGTTCGCCCGCCGGCGGGCCGGACGCAGGACGGTGAGGCGGGCGCTGGGACCCCCGCCGAGATTCTTGTTGAAGAACGCGATCTGCTTGCTGCTGGGCTTTCCGAGCGACACCGTGAACGCGACGATGGAACCGTTGCGCGGGACCAGGTAGGGGTTCCTGCCGCCGGCGGCCTGCATCTGGATGCCGGTCGTCCGGCTCACGGCGAGGCAGGGGTTGGTGGGACAGCTCGGCCTGCCCTGAGCGGTCGAGCTTCCGACCTCGCTGAGGCGGGCGAACGCGGTGCCGGGAAGGAGCAATCCGGCCATGGTGAGTACGGCGATGGCTGTGAGTGGTCGTTTCATCAAGGCCAATTGAACACCAAAGCGCGGCGAAGGGTGCGGTCGTCGAGCGGATTTCCCGCACAAGCCGGCGCGCCGGGGCGGCCACGTAGTCTTTGCGCACGGTGCCCGCGATCGAAGCGGTCAGGTTGGAGCGGGAGTTCAAGGGGGCCGTCAAGGCCGTCGACGGCGTCGACCTCGCGATCGAGGCGGGCGAGGTGTATGGGTTCCTCGGGCCCAACGGAGCCGGGAAGACGACCATGGTGCGGATGCTGGTCACGCTGCTGCGCCCGACCGGCGGGCACGCCCGCGTGGCCGGCCACGACGTGGCCGCCGAGCCCGACGCTGTGCGACGGCGCATCGGCGTGGCCCTCCAGGAGGCTGCGCTGGACCCGCTCATGTCGGGCCGCGAGCTCATCGAGCTTCAGGCCAAGCTGCACGGACTCGCCCCCGAAGCGGTACGCCCCCGGGCGGCGGCCCTGATCGAACGCGTCGGCTTGGTCGAGGCGCGCGACCGGCGTGTGGCGACCTACTCCGGGGGCATGCGCCGGCGCCTGGACCTGGCCATGGCCCTGATCCACCAGCCCGAGGTGCTCTTTCTCGACGAGCCCACCACGGGGCTTGACCCGGTCTCCCGCCTGACGCTGTGGGAGGAGGTGCGACGGCTCAAGGACGAGGGCACGACCGTCTTCCTGACCACGCAGTACCTGGAGGAAGCCGACCAGCTGGCCGACCGTGTCGGCATCATCAATGCCGGACGCCTGGTCACCGAGGGGACCCCGGCGGCACTCAAGGCGCAGGTCGGAAAGCCGCACCTGGAGATCGAGCTGGCCGATGGCGCCGACCGCGGGCGCGCGCTGGAGGTCATGACCGCCTTCGGCGACGCCTCGCGACCGCCATTGGAAGGCTTCGACGTGTCGGTCACCCTGGATGCCGGCGCGAGTCAGATCGCCGGCATCGTGCGAGCGCTCGACGACGCGGGCTTCATCGTGGCCTCGCTCGAGCTCGTCCAACCCACGCTCGACGACGTCTTCGTCGAGCAGACCGGACGTCATCTCGAAGGTGCCGGCGACCGACCCGAGGCGGAGCTCCCGGCGTGACGCGCGCCACGCTGGCGCTGGCCGGACGCGCGCTGCGCAACGTCACGCGGCGACCGCAGTTCTTCGTGCCCATGCTGGTCTTTCCCTCCCTGCTGCTGGCGGTCAACACCGGCGGGCTGAGCCACACGACGCAGCTGCCGCACTTTCCGAAGGTCCACGGCTTCCTGGACTTTCAGCTGGCGGCGGCGATCACGCAGTCGCTGCTGCTCGGGGGCGTCACGGCAGGCATCGCCATCGCCCTGGAGATCGAGGGTGGATTCTTCGATCGACTGGTGGCCGCGCCGATCCCGCGCTCGGCCATCGCCTTCGGGCGCCTGCTCGCGACGTTTCCGCTGGCGCTGGTGCAGACCACGTTCTTCCTGGTGGTCGGGCTGATCTTCGGCGCCCACGTGGCGGGCGGCGTGCCGGGGTTCCTGCTCGTGCTGGCGATCGGCGGCATCGCCGGGACGGGCTTCGGCGGCATCGGGATCGTGCTGGCGCTGCGCGCTCGTAACGCTTCGCTGGTCCAGGGGATCTTCCCGTTCGCCTTCGTGATCCTGTTCCTGTCCTCGGCCTTCTTTCCGCGAGAGCTGCTGAGCTCACCGGCCGACTGGTTGGCCGCCTACAACCCGATCTCCTACATCGCGGACGGGATGCGCAACCCGATCATCGCCTCGATCGACCCCACCACCGTGCTCGAAGGGCTCGGCGCCGCAGTCGGGCTGACGGTGACCATGGCGGGGCTCGCGGTCCTCACGCTGCGCGGAAGGTTGCGGGAGCCTTGACCCAGAGCCTGCGCGTGCTGGCGGCGCTGCAGCGGCGATCGCTCAACGAGATCGTGCGCGTGCCCGCCGGGGCCATTCCCGGTGTGCTCGCGCCCGCGATCTTCCTGATCGGCATGTCGGGCGTGTTCGGTGCGGCCGGCCGGCTTCCGCAGTACGAGGGCGATTTCATGACCTTCATCCTGCCGTTCGGCATGCTCCAAGGCGCCGCCTTCACCGGGGCGGCGACCGGCGTCAACCTGGCGCGGGACATCGAGCAGGGATGGTTCGATCGCCTCTTGCTGGCCCCCCAGCGGCGGACCATCCTGCTGCTGGGGCTGGTGAGCTCCGCCGCGGTCCGCTCGCTGGTGCCGGCCACGTTCCTACTCGTAGTGGGCCTCGTCCTTGGGGTGGACTGGCCCGGGCTGCCGGCGCTGGTGGTCGCCTACGTGCTGATCGTCGGCTTCGCCGCCGTGGTGGCGTGCTACTCCTCGATCGTCGCGCTGCGATTTCGCACGCAGCAGGCTGCGCCGCTGATGCAGATCGGGGGCTTCGTCTCGATCCTGTTCACCACGTCCTACGCCCCCCAACCCTTGCTGACGGGGTGGCTGGCCGAGGTCGCCCGGCTCAATCCGGTGACCAGGATCCTCGAGGGCGTGCGGCAGGGCTTCGTGCCGGGGGAGGTGAGCTGGGCGCCGACCTGGCACGCCCTGCTCGCCCTGGCCGCGCTGCTGCTGGTGCTCGGTGGCCTGGCTGTCAGGGGCATGCGCCGCGCCGGCCGCTGAGACTTCCGGTCCGCGCGAGCCCCCCGCGGACCGCATCGGCGCCGGGACCGTGAAGGCCTTGCACCTCACCCTACGTGAGGGCCTACGCTAGCTCACATGCCGCTCGGCGACGATCGACGCTGGAAGGTGGGCGAGCTCGCCACTGCCACGGGCCTGACCGTCCGCGCGCTGCATCACTACGACGAGGTGGGATTGCTGGTGCCCGAGGAGCGGAACCAGGCGAGGCATCGACTGTACGGGGAGGACGAGGTCCGGCGCCTCTACCGGATCCTCGCCCTGCGGCGACTCGGGCTGCCGCTCGGAGAGATCGGCTCGCTGCTCGACGACGACCGCATCGGCCTCGTCGACACCGTGCGGCGCCATCTCGACCGGGTTGAGCGCGACCTCGACGCAGGGCAGCGGCTTCGCCGGGCGCTCACGCAGATCCTCGACGCCCTCGACCGGTCGGCCGAGCCGTCAATCGACCGGTTCATCGATGCCCTGGAGGTGATGTCCGTGATCGAAGCGAGGCTCGAGGACGTGATCGTCCCCGTTGCTCCCGGAGGCGCGAGCGGCGGGTCCGGGCCCGCTTCGTTCCACGGTCAGCCGGTCATCCTCCTCAAGGAGCAGGAGGGTGAGCGGGTGCTGCCGATCTGGATCGGTCACCCGGAGGCCGGAGCGCTCGCGGTCCAGCTCACCGGCAAGGTGCTCACACGCCCAATGACCCCGGATCTGACCGCGGGCCTGATCGACGCGGTTGGTGCGCGAGTCGAGCGGGTCTCGGTCAGCCGGTACGACGAAGATAGGTTCTACGCGACGGTGACCGTGACCGGCGGCGGAGCTTCGCATGAAGTGGACGCGCGGCCCAGCGATGCGCTCAACCTCGCCGTGAGGACGGGAGCACGCATCTTCGTTGAGGCGCACGTGATGGAGGATTGGTCCGTCCCCGACCGGGCCGGCGTCCCAGCCCAGCTCAACCAATGCGGAGGCCCGCATAAGGACGCCGCCGGATACGTCGGGGCGCCGAGCGCGTGGCGCTCGCTTCTGGAATCGCTCGACATGCCCTCACCGCGACCGCGATGACGCGCGTGACTCAGGCTGCGGCGCGCGTCGCTTGAGCACCTCCTTCTGAAACCGCCGCTGCGGCGACCCGAACGAGGCCGATTGTCGGACGATGCCGGGTCGCGCGCGCCCGACCCGGCGGCGCGCCCCTCGCCCCGGAAGCCTCCTAGATGGCCGAGACGTTGACCGCCTTCGGGCCCTTGTCTCCGGCCTCTTCCTCATAGTTGACCTTCGCACCCTCAGTGAGCGAGCGAAAACCCTCGCCGGAGATGCCGCTGAAGTGGACGAAGAGGTCGCGCCCACCATCATCGGGCGTGATGAAGCCGAACCCCTTGTCGTCGCTGAACCACTTGACCGTCCCAGATGCCATGTGTTCCCCCCACGGATGGGATGCTGCGAGCCCGCAGGCCGGCTCAGCAAGACGACCTGCGCCTGCACGACTTTCGGTCGGGCGGACGCCCAACCCGGACGGGCGGAACCGTACCACTTCATTCGCGACCGCTGAGGCGCCGGCGCAGCGCGATGCGGTCCGCGCTAACCGTGCAACTGCTCGGCCGCAGAGGCGATCTCCTGCTCGTCTCCGGCGCCCGGCGTCCAGGGAAGCCGCAGGGGATCGTCCTCGTAGCGCGGGATCACGTGGACATGGAAGTGAAACACGCTCTGCCACGCCGCCGCGCCGCAGGCATTGAGCAGGTTGACCCCCTCCGCCCCCAGCCGATCGCGCTGGCGGGCGGCCAGACGCTGGGCCGCCAGCATGCACGCCGCGAGCTCGTCGCCGGGAATCTCGTGCAGGTCGCGGAAGTGCTCGCGCGGGATGACGAGGGCATGCCCCCGGATGCCTGGGTTGATGTCCATGAACGAGATCGTCCGCTCGTCTTCGTCGACGATTGCGGCGGGCAGCTCACCGGCCGCGATCTTGCAGAAGATGCAGTCTTCGTCGCGCACGGCGGGAGAGGTTATCCGCCTGCTGCCCGAACCGAAGGCGCGGCGCGATTGACCACATCCTCGGCACTTACGAAGCGTAAGCTAGACTAGCCGTTGGCCACCGACGAGACGAAGAGGAGACACCCATGCGAGCCGTGTTGATGTACGAGACCGGCGGTCCCGAAGTCCTGCGCCACGAGGAATCCGAGCCGCCTGAGCCCGGCGAAGGTGAAGTGCTGATCCGGGTCCACGCCGCGTCGATTAACCCAGTCGACTGGAAGTTCCGCCGGGGGTTCATGGAGAAACCGCTGCCCGCCGTGCTGGGCAGCGACATATCCGGGAGGGTCGAGGTGTCGCGCGCCGAGGGTTTCAGCGAGGGTGAGGAGGTGTTCGGGCTGGCCGCCAGCGGCGCCTACGCGGAGCTCGCGACCGCCTCCGGCGCGCTGATCGTGCCCAAGCCGTCCGAGCTCAGCCACGAGCAGGCCGCGGCCATACCGGTGGCCGGGCTCACAGCCTGGCAGGCCCTGTTCGACCACGGGGGGCTGGAGCAGGGGCAGACGGCGCTGGTGGCGGGCGCCGCCGGTGGCGTCGGCCATTTCGCGGTGCAGTTTGCCAAGGTCGCCGGGGCGCGAGTCATCGCCACCGGATCGTCGCGCAACC
This sequence comes from Actinomycetota bacterium, assembly GCA_030945905.1. Lineage (GTDB taxonomy): Bacteria > Actinomycetota > Thermoleophilia > Solirubrobacterales > Solirubrobacteraceae > JALYZC01. The sequence goes on along the minus strand of JALYZC010000078.1, from coordinate 6,457 downwards.
GTGATTTCGTGCTGGGCCTCGGCGCCGATGAGTACGTCGACTACGCCCAGCAGGAGGTCGCCGACGCGGTGAGCGGCGTCGACGTGGCGTTCGACACGGTGGGCGGGGAGACCACGGAGACCCTGGTGCCCGCCGTCCGCGAGGGGGGCATCCTCGTCACGATCGCCGGGGCGCCGCCCGAGCAGGCGGCGAGCGCGCGGGGCGTTCGCACGGATCTGCTCGTCATGAGCCCGGAGTCAGCTCAGCTGACCAGGATCGCCGATCTGGTCGCGACCGGGGATGTGCGCGTGGAGATCGCCGAGGTGATTGCGCTCAGCGATGCCCATCGATCACACGAGCTCAGCGAATCCGGGCACACGCGCGGAACGCTCATCCTCGCGGTCGGGACCTGAGCAGCGGGAGCCCGCTCCCTCATCCTGCGCCCGGTCGCTCGTGGGCGCGCCGGCGCCCCCACGTCAGCGCGTCCTCGCGCGTCGTCACCTCGCCCGCGTACTGAGCCGCCTCGAGCGCGGCCAGATGTTCACCGAGGCCTGGGCCGGGCGACTCGTTCATGGAAGCGGCCAGCTCGTCGCCGCGCAGCAGCGGACGCGGAGGGCCGTGCTCGCGCCATCGGAGAGCGGCGCCCATGATCTCGCGCGCGAGATCCAGGTGCGCCGCGATGGCCCCTTCCGCGTTCTCCCCCCGAGTGGCCAGGCGATCGGCGACCGAGAGGACGGTGACGTCGACCTCCACGGGCTCGCACGCCCGCAGGTAGGCGTGCACCGCCCGAGGCTCCAGCGGCCGCTCGTGGACGAGGAAGCCCAGTCGGAGGTGGTTCCGCGCCAGCGCTGCGACGTGGGCCCGCAGGCGCTCGCTCGTGCGCAGGCGGGTCAGCACCGTTCGCGCCTGCTCGGCTCCCAGGTCGTCGTGTCCGCGGAACGTCACCCGCCCATCCGGGGCCACCGACCGCGTCCGGGGCTTGCCGACGTCGTGGAGGAGGGCGCCCAGGCGCAGAGCCTGCCCGCGCGTGAGCTCGTCGGCCAGCGGCTCACGCAGAATGTCCGCCACCGTGCGGGCGTGCCTGCCGAACGCCGCTGCGGGATCGCGCTCCAGGGCCATGACCTCCGCCAACGTCGCGAGCGTGTGATCGTGGACATCGAGGTGATGAAAGCGGCTCTGCCGCACTCCGCGCATGGCAGCGAGCTCCGGTAACACGGCGTCGGTGGCGCCGACCCGGTCCATGAGGTCCAGGCCCTCGAGCGCCGCGGGCGTCATCACCAGGCGGCGCAGCTCGGCGAACACGCGCTCCGGCGCCACCTCGCACAGGCGCGCCGAACGGCTCCGCGCCGCTGCGACGGTTTCCGCCTCGGGCGCGAGCCCGAGCTCGCACGCCAGCCGAGCCAGGCGCAGGATTCGCAGGGGGTCCTCGTCGAAGGCGGTCGGCGAGACCATGCGCAGCCGGCGGGCCTCCAGGTCGGCGAGCCCACCGTCGGGATCGACGATCTCACCCCCCCGGAGCGGCTCGGCCAATGCGTTGACCGTGAAGTCGCGACGCTCCAGGTCGTCCTTGATGCTCGCACCGGCGAGAGGCATGAGGTCGGCCTGCCACCCGTGACGGGGAGCCGTCACGCGCCATGCGCCGAAGCCTTTCGACAGCGCGAACGCCGTGCCGCCACCGATTCGGGCCAGCGCGCGAGCGGCGCCCGGCACGTCCCCCTCGATGACGAGGTCGAGGTCGTCGGTCGGCCGCCGGCCGAGCAGCCGGTCGCGCACCGTGCCGCCCACGAGCCAGACACGCTCGCCGGCCAGCGCGGCGCGTGCGGCGTCCAGCGCCGCACTCATACGGGTACGCCGTCTCGGTGATACTGGCGAGGCACGCGCGCCGTGAGCCCGCACGTGATCTCGTAGTTGATCGTGTCCAGACGCCGACCCATCTCCTCGGCGGTGATCCGCTCGCCGCCGTCGGCGCCGATCAGCGTGGCCAGGGCGCCGGAGGCGACCTGGGGCGCCGCTCCGACGTCCGCCGCGACGTTGTCCATGCTCACGGTCCCCACCAGCGGATACCGGCGCCCGCCGATCAGCACGTCCGAGTTGTTGGTCAGCCCGCGCCGGACGCCGTCGCCGTAGCCGATGGGCAGGATCGCCAGGTCGGTGGGCGACCGGGCGACGAAGCGCCGCCCGTAGCCGGCGCTCTCGCCCGGTTCGCAGTGCTTCAAGTCGGCGACGTAGGAGTGCAGACTCAATGCGGGCTCGAGCTCGCGCTCGCGGGCATCCCCGTGCATGGGATCCAGCCCGTAGACCGCGATCCCGCATCGCACCAGGTCGAAGTGCGCGGCGCGATCGCGCAACGTCGCCGCGCTGTTGGCCGCGTGGACCAGGACCCCGGGATGGGAACGCTTGAGGGCCTGCGCCCAGAAGGTGAAGCGCGCGAGCTGGGCGTCGAAGAAGCCGTCGTCGTCGGACTCGTCCGCGGTGGCGAAATGGGTCATGGCGCCAGCCAGCTCGAGCCCGGGCGCCTGGGTCACGGCCTCGGCGACCCGGTTCGCCTCGGCGGGGTCACGTGTGCCCAGCCGGCCCATGCCGGTGTCGAGCTTGACGTGCACGCGTGCGGGGCGTCCGCGGAGGCGCAGCTGCTCCACGAACCCCGGGCGCCAGGCGACGAGGTCGGCGTCCGCCGCCAGCGCCGTGTCGAGCTCGTCGGCGGATACGGCGCCCATGACGAGGATCCGCGCGTCGATGCCCGCCATCCGGAGATCGCGTGCCTCGTCGGCGGCGGCGACGCACAGCCAGGTCGCACCCCCCGCCAGGGCCGCCCGGGCGGCAGCCCCTGCCCCGTGCCCGTACCCGTCGGCCTTCACCACCGCGCCGAAGGCGGTGTGGGTGCGCAGGTCTCGCGCGAGGCGCAGGCAGTTGCGCTCGATCGCCGCCAGGTTGACGCGGGCCAGCGCCCGGACCGCCACGGGGTCCCTACGCCGTGAGCGCGTCGAGCACGTCGACGCGGGTGATCACTCCCACCAGCCGGCCGTGCTCGACCACCGGCAGGCGGTTGTGCTTGCGCTCGGCGATCGCCCGCGCCGCCTGCTCGACGGTGGCATCGGAGTCGATGGTCACCGGGTCGGCGGTCATCATGTCCTCGACGGTCGAGGCGAAGGCCTTCTTGATCCTGGCCTCGAAGCGCTTGAGGGGCTCGAGAAACACCACGCCGCCGAACAGCGAGATGTAGTGCGGTAGGTGGAGATCGGCGTCCTCCTCGCTGAGTACGAGATCGGACTCTGTAACGATGCCCACGCAGCGGCCGGCCTCGTTGACCACCGGCACGCCCGGTAGCTCGTGCTCGCGCAGGAGGTGGATCAGCGTCTCGACATCGTCCTGGGGCGTGACGGTGACGGGCTCTCGCTCCATGATGTCGGCGACGGTGGCGATCGTCGGAGGTTATCGACCCCGTCGGGGACGATGCACGGGCGGTCAGGGCTCGCGCGCGGCACGCAGACCGGTGATGACGTCGCCGGCCGTGACGGTGTCGGGACCATGCCAACCTGCGGCACGGCGTCCTGCCTCGGCGTGAAGCGCAACTCCGGCGCAGGCGGCGTCGAACGGGGCCAGGCGCTTGGCCAGGAGAGCCCCGATCACTCCCGAGAGAACGTCGCCCGTGCCCGCCGTGGCCAGCGCGGGGCTGGCGCCCGGGCTCACCCCGACGCGCCCGACGGGATCGACCACCAGCGTGTCGTCGCCCTTGAGCACCACGACGGCGCCGGCCGCCGCGGCGGCCTCCCGCGCATGCCGCAGGCGCTCGGCCTCGACATCCTCTGAAGGCACCTCGAGCAGCCGCCCGAGCTCTCCGGCGTGCGGCGTCAGGATCGTCGGCGCCGATCGCTGAGCCAGCGAGATCAGGCCTCCGGCGTGGGCGTTGAGCCCATCGGCGTCCAGCACCAACGGCAGCGCGGCCCGCGCGGCCAGGTAGCACGCGAAGGCGCGGGCGCCGTCGCTGCGCCCGAGGCCGGGTCCGAGGACCATGGCGTCGGCGCGCTGCGCGACCTCGAGGGCGGCGTCGAGCCCGGCCGGAACGAGCGCGCCCTCGCTGTCGGGAAGTTCGCGGGTCATGACTTCGAGCAGGCGCAGCTCGAACACCAGCGAGAGCGACGCCGGGACGGCAGCTGTGACATACCCGGCGCCCGCACGCGCGGCGGCCTCGGAGGCGATCGACGGAGCTCCGGTCAGGCCCCGTGAGCCGCCGACCACGAGGACCGCGCCCTCGCTGAACTTCGTCGATCCGGCATGGCGGCGCGGAACGATCTGCGTGACGGCGCTGAGGATGAGCCCGACGTCCGGTCGGCTCGGCTCCCCCGCGGGGATGCCGATGTCGATGACCCGTACCTCCCCGGCGCATCGCTTTCCCGGCGCGATCCACAGCCCGGGCTTGGCGGCGTGGAAGGTGGCGGTCGTGTGGGCGCGCACGGCGGCGCCGGTGACGGTGCCCGTCGACGCGTCGACTCCGCTCGGCACGTCGGCTGCCACCACGGTCGCCGTGCAGCGGTTGATCGCCTCGATCGCCCCGGCGGCCGGCTCGCGGGGTGAGCCGGCGAATCCCGTGCCGAGCAGCGCGTCGACGACGCACGCCGTGCCCTCGAGCGCAGAGGGATTGAACTCGGCGGGGCGCGGAGCACCCAGTCGCTCCAGGTTGGCCCGCGGGTCGCCTTGCAGCTCGTCGGCGGGGCCGGTGAGCAGCACGTCCACCTGGCGTCCGGACTCCCGCAGGAGCCGTGCCGCGACGAGGCCGTCACCGCCGTTGTTGCCCTTGCCGCAGACCACCGACACCGGCCCCCGCGGGGCCCGCTCTGAGACCACGCGCGCCAGCCCGGCGCCGGCACGCTCCATGAGCTCCTGCGAGGGGACGCCCTGCTGCTCGATCGCCCACGTGTCCGTGGCGCGCATCTGCGCGGCATCGGGCAGGGGCTCCAGCCAGCGGGGCAGCTCAGGCACGGGGCGCAGCCTAGTGGTCCCTCCCTACTCGACGGTGACCGTCTTGGCCAGGTTGCGTGGCTGGTCCACGTTGAGGCCGCGCAGCCGCGCGACCCGGTAGGCCAGCAGCTGCAGCGGGATGACCGCCAGCAGCGGCTCGAGCATCCAGTCAGAGCGCGGCACGTAGACCACCTGCTCGGCCTGCTCGGCGATCTCCGTATTGCCCTCGGTGGCCACCGCGATGACGTGGGCTCCGCGGGCGCGCACCTCCTGGATGTTGGACACGACCTTCTCGAGCACCGGCGAGTCGGTGGCCACCACGACGACCGGGGTCGACTCGTCGAGCAGGGCGATCGGACCGTGCTTCATCTCCCCGGCGGCGTAGGCATCGCAGGCGATGTAGGAGATCTCCTTGAGCTTCAGCGCGCCCTCGAGCGCGATCGGGAGACCGACGTGACGCCCGAGGTAGAGGAAGAACTCCCCTCGGTGGTGTACCTGCGCGATCTCGTCGATCTGGGGCTCGGCGCGGTCAACGAGATCCCCGATCGCGTGCGGCAGTCCCTTGAGCGCAGCCACGAGCTCGGCCAGACGCGCCGGCTCGAGCGTGCCGCGCAGCTCAGCCAGGCGCAGCCCGAGCAGATACATCGCCGCCACCTGGCACACGAACGTCTTGGTGGCAGCTACGCCGATCTCCAGCCCGGCGCGCGTATACAACGTGCCGTGCGCGTCGCGGGTGGCCTGCGAGCCCATGATGTTGGCGACGGCCAGGACGGTCGCCCCCCGCTCGCGGGCGAGCCGCATGGCGGCGAGCGTGTCGGCGGTCTCGCCCGATTGGGAGATTCCCACCACGAGGTCGTCGGGGCCGACCACCGGATTGCGGTAGCGGTACTCGGAGGCGATGTCGATCTCGACGGGCACCCGCGCCCACTCCTCGATCGCGTAGCGCCCGACCAGACCGGCGTGGTAGGAGGTCCCGCAGGCCACCACGACGATGCGGCGGACGCGGCGCAGAAGGGCGTCGTCGATCACGCCCAGATCCCCGAGGTCGACCCCGTCCCCGCGCACGGTGCGGTCCGCGATCGTCTCGGCCACGGCGTCGGCCTGGTCGTGGATCTCTTTGATCATGAAGGTGGCGTAACCGCCCTTCTCCGCCGTGTCCTCGTCCCAACTGACCTCCTGGACCTCGCGCTCGATCTCCTCGCCGTGCGCGGTGAGGAAGCGGACGCCGTGGGCGCTGACCACGACGATCTCGCCGTCGTTGACGTACTGAACGCGGCGGGTCTCGCGCAGGAAGGCGACAATGGCCGAAGCCACGAACTGCTCCCCCTCGCCGCGGCCGATGACCAGGGGACACTCCTTGCGGGCTCCGACCAGCAGGCCGGGCTCGTCACCGGCCATCGCCACGAAGGCGTAGATGCCCTCGAGCTGGGCATAGGCCGAACGCACGGCGTCGACGAGATCGCCCTCGTAATAGGAGGCGATCAGGTGCGCCACGACCTCCGCGTCGGTCTCGGAGGTG